>NZ_QKMQ01000014.1:0-153862 GCF_003208145.1 Pseudomonas sp. RV120224-01b
TGTCCAAGATCAAAGTGCGCTGCTGTTTGGCGCAGCGAGAGTCGATGCTCAAGCATGTGCTTGAGTACCTGCCGTTTGAAGTCCTCAGTGTAGCGCTGGCCATGTGGGCGGGGACTGAGGCTGGCGGTGGATCGGTAACTGGCAACCCAGCGCCGAAGCAAACTGAAATCGATGCCCAAGTGTCGGGCCACTTTGCGAAAGCCGTTGCTGCCTTCCAGATAGGCCGTGATCGCCGTGAGCTTGAACTGCTCTGAGTATTTGCCCATAAATCCCCCAAGGGTTGGATTGGTGTCCAACTTCTTGGGGGCAGTCCAGGGATTTCGCTCATGCCGAATGCGGCGCAGTACCTGTGGGAGCGGGCAAGCCCGCGAAGAGGCCGGTACATCCACCTAAATACTTCTGCCATATCCAGAAATGATCAGCCACTCGGCAATGGCAGTTGAACCGCTACCGTTCAAGGAGCGTTTCAATTTCAAGGAAGATTGCGATGCCGTTAGCTGAATCCCACCGGCTCCGCCGAGGGCGCTTTTCCGAGCCAGGCAGGCTCTACATGCTGACTACGGTCACGTACCAACGACAGCCACTGTTTCATGATTTCCACCATGCTCGTCTGGTGGTCAAACACCTGCGGGTTTCACATGACATTCGGGACTGCCACTCTCTGGCCTGGGTAGTCATGCCTGACCACCTGCACTGGCTGATCGAACTGAGGGACGTGACATTGGGAACACTGATGCGCAAGTTCAAATCGCGCACAGCCATTGCATTGCGCAAAGCAGGTTTGGGGCATACACGGATATGGCAACCGGGTTACCAGGACCATGCACTGCGGCGGGAAGAGAGCCTGGTGCATGTAGCCCGGTACATTGTGGCCAATCCTTTGAGGGCTGGATTGGTCAGGAGTGTCAGGGACTATCCACACTGGGATGCGGTATGGCTTTGAATCAGTGCTGGGGCCTTCGCGGGCTTGCCCGCTCCCACAGGTACATCACAGCTTCAAGCTTGTGCTGAACCCTGTGGGAGCGGGCGAGCCCGCGAAGAGGCCAGGTCAGGCCGAAGCAGCCACCTGCGCCGAGCGCTTGACCTGAGGCTGCGAAGCATTGGCCGCCGCACCTTCTTCGATCGCCTGCTGAATCGCCTTGCGACGACGCTCTTCGGCCTGGCGGCTGAAGTACCAGACAAAGAAGGTCACCAGCGATACCGACAGCAGGATCAAGCTGGCCACGGCGTTGATCTCTGGCTTCACGCCCAGACGCACCGCCGAGAACACTTCCATCGGCAAGGTCGTCGAACCCGGGCCGGAGACGAAGCTGGCAAGCACCAGGTCATCCAGCGATAGCGCGATCATGGGGATAGTGATCTGGAGCAAGGGTGGCATTCCAATGCCTTCGACACAGGGCAGCTTCGGTACAATCCAATCATTGAGAAACTAGTATTTCTGCCAGTGGACAGGTTTTCCCCAGCAGTTACATAGTTCGTCCAGCCTGATCGCTTCGACAACAACGCCTGTAGACAGGTGTTTTTCTGACTGACGTTTAAATGCAGGAATGCTCATGGCCGCTTCGAAAACTTTGCGCCGCTTCCACCAAAACGACCGTGTTGCCACCGAACTCAGCGGGTCTGAAACACGCTCTATTTTCCAGCACAACGGTAGCCTCCTGGCGCAACGCACCTCAGGCAGCGAGGCATCGCATTCAATCATCGCAGTGAACAACACCAATACAGTCATCAGCGAGTGTGGACTTGCCGGAAAGGAGCAATTCCCTTACACCCCCTACGGCCGACGCCCTGCTCAGAGCGAATCGAATAACCCCTTGGCATTCAACGGTGAACTGCTGGACTCGGCAACAGGCTGCTATTCGTTAGGTAATGGCTATCGCCTGTTTAGCCCTACACTCAAGAGGTTCTGCGGCCCAGATAACTTAAGCCCGTTCGAGCAAGGCGGGCTGAACGCTTACGCGTACTGTGCAGGGGACCCGGTGAATAAAGTTGATCCCACGGGCCACTTTTCTCTTTTTCCCACATATGCGCAGTTGACCAATCCATTATATTTAGCTGGGATGATCACGCATGCAGCGGGAGTAATTGTGTTGACTGTAGCAGCAGTAAAGAAATCCAAAAAACTAGCATTGGTAGGGGGGGGCCTTATAGGGATAGCCTATGGGCTATTTTACTCCGCATCACGCAACAGCCCTTCACTCTTTCAAAGGTCAATGTCTTCAACGCCCTCCCGAACTCCATCAGTCTCACGGCCAACTACCCTACCTCCATCACCCCCAATGCCAACCCCCCGAGTTCCATCACTCTCAAGGCCATCATCTTTAAATTCCAACAGTCAGCTCTACTCTGATCAGCCGCGTAGTTACAATTCATTGAATATCAACAATGGTAACTCTATGCTGCCTGGTTACAAGTCAGTGCAAAATAACATTCCTCACCCCCTGCCCCCTAATCGTACCGAGAACACAGCGATGGAAGCACTCAATAGGGGAGTTCGCACTGCAGTCCGATAGACAAGGTTATTATTGAATGGCGCCAAAGAATGCTGTGGCATGCCCCAGGCATCCCACAGAGCCCAAGCCCTGCGGGATGCCTGTCAGGTCAAGCCGATGCAGCGACTTGCGCTGGCCGCTTGATTTGAGGCTGCGACACGTTCGCCGCCGCCCCTTCTTCGATGGCCTGCTGAATCGCCTTGCGACGACGCTCTTCGGCCTGGCGGCTGAAGTACCAGACAAAGAAGGTCACCAGCGACACCGACAGCAGGATCAGGCTGGCCACAGCGTTGATCTCTGGCTTCACGCCCAGTCGCACCGCCGAGAACACTTCCATCGGCAAGGTGGTCGAACCCGGGCCGGACACGAAGCTGGCCAGTACCAGGTCATCCAGCGACAGCGCGAACGACATCATGCCGCCCGCCGCCAGCGATGGCGCGATCATCGGAATGGTGATCAGGAAGAACACCTTCCACGGCTTGGCACCCAGGTCCATCGCCGCTTCTTCGATCGACAGGTCCAGCTCGCGCAGGCGTGCCGACACCACCACCGCCACATACGCCGCACAGAACGTGGTGTGGGCGATCCAGATGGTGACGATGCCGCGCTCCTGCGGCCAGCCGATCATCTGCGCCATGGCCACGAACAGCAGCAACAGCGACAGACCGGTGATCACCTCGGGCATTACCAGCGGCGCGGTGACCAGGCCACCGAACAGCGTACGGCCCTTGAAGCGGGTAACGCGGGTCAGCACAAAGGCCGCCAGGGTACCCAGCGCCACCGCGGCCACTGCCGTGTAACAGGCGATTTCCAGCGAGCGCATCACCGAACCCATCAGCTGGGTGTTGTCGAGCAGGCCGACGTACCACTTCACCGACCAGCCACCCCACACCGTCACCAGCTTGGAGGCGTTGAACGAGTAGATCACCAGGATCAGCATCGGCAGGTAGATGAACAGCAAGCCCAGCACCAGCATCAGCTTGGAGAAACTGAAGCGTTTCATGCGCGGCCCTCCATTTCTTTGGCCTGGCTGCGGTTGAACAGCAGGATCGGCACGATCAGGATCGCCAGCATCACTACCGCCAGGGCAGAAGCCACCGGCCAGTCACGGTTGTTGAAGAACTCTTGCCACAGCACCTTACCGATCATCAGGGTTTCCGGGCCGCCGAGCAGTTCAGGGATCACGAACTCGCCCACCACCGGGATGAACACCAGCATGCAACCGGCGATGATGCCGTTTTTCGACAGCGGTACGGTGATTTTCCAGAAGCTGTTGAAGGTGCTCGAACCCAGGTCCGAAGCGGCCTCCAGCAACGAAGGGTCGTGTTTCACCAGGTTGGCGAACAGCGGCAGGATCATGAACGGCAGGTACGAATAGACCACGCCGATGTACACCGCCAGGTTGGTGTTGAGGATTTGCAGCGGCTGGTCGATCAACCCGGTCCACAGCAGGAAGCCGTTGAGCAGGCCGTTGTTGCTGAGGATGCCCATCCAGGCATAGACGCGGATCAGGATCGCGGTCCAGGTCGGCATCATGATCAGCAGCAGCAGGACTGTCTGGGTTTCCTTCTTGGCATTGGCGATGGCGTAGGCCATCGGGAAACCGATCAGCAGGCACAACAGGGTGCTGAAGAAAGCCATCTTCAGCGAGCCCAGATAGGCCGAAAGGTACAGTTCATCCTCGGTCAACAAGCCGTAGTTGGCCAGGTTGAGCACCAGCTGGATCTTGTCTTCGACGTAGCTGTAGATCTCGGTATACGGTGGGATCGCCACGTCGGCTTCGGCAAAACTGATCTTCAGCACGATGAAGAACGGCAGCATGAAGAACAGGAACAGCCAGATGAACGGCACGCCGATCACCAGGTGCCGCCCCTCCGGAATGATGCGCTGGAGTGCTCGCTTGAGCTTGCGAGGTTTCATGACCGCAGTACCACGCCGCTGTCGTCTTCCCACCACACGTACACTTCATCGCCCCAGGTCGGGCGGGTGCCCTGGCGCTCGGCGTTGGCAACGAACGACTGGACGATCTTGCCGCTCGGCAGCTCTACGTAGAACACCGAATGGCCACCCAGGTAGGCGATGTCGTGCACCTTGCCGCGCGACCAGTTGTGCTCGCAGGTCGGCTGCTGGGTAGTGACCAGCATTTTTTCCGGGCGCAAGGCGTAGGTGATGTGCTTGTCTTCCACCGAGGTGGTGATGCCGTGGCCGACGTAGATCTTGCGCTCCAGCTCAGGGCTGGCAATGATCGCGTGGCCTTCGGCGTCGTCGACCACTTCGCCTTCGAACAGGTTGACGTTACCGATGAACTCGCACACCAGGCGGCTGGTGGGGGTCTCGTAGATGTCCACCGGCGAGCCGATCTGGGCAATCCAGCCCAGGTGCATGATGGCGATGCGCTGGGCCATGGTCATGGCCTCTTCCTGGTCGTGGGTCACCATCACGCAGGTCACGCCCACGCGCTCGATGATCTCTACCAGTTCCAGCTGCATCTGCGAACGCAGTTTCTTGTCCAGTGCGCCCATCGGCTCGTCGAGCAGCAGCAGCTTGGGGCGCTTGGCCAGGGAGCGGGCCAGGGCCACGCGCTGGCGCTGGCCACCGGACAGCTGGTGCGGCTTGCGCTTGGCGTACTGGGTCATGTGCACCAGCTTGAGCATCTCGGCCACACGGGCGTCGATCTCGGCCTTGGGCATCTTGTCCTGCTGCAGGCCGAAGGCGATGTTCTGCGCCACGGTCATGTGCGGGAACAGCGCGTAGGACTGGAACATCATGTTGATCGGCCGCTCGTAGGGCGGCATGTCGGTGATGTCGACGCCATCGAGGAAAATCCGCCCTTCAGTCGGGCGCTCGAAGCCGGCCAGCATGCGCAGCAAGGTGGACTTGCCCGAGCCGGAGCCGCCCAGCAGGGCGAAGATCTCGCCCTTGCGGATTTCCAGGGACACATCGTCCACGGCTACGGTTTCGTCGAATTTTTTCGTAACCCGGTCGATCTTGACCAGCACCTGCTTGGGTTGCTGGCCACCCTCGAGGGCTTTTTTATAGGCACCGGAGGCAACTGCCATGAGTGAAACTCCCAACAAGATTTTTGTGCCCGCGCGGCCTGGTCTGCAGGTGCGCTGCGGGTCTGGATAATTACTTGCCCGACTTGACCTTGGTCCAGCTACGGGTCATCAGCCGTTGCACCTTGGGTGGCAACTCTGAGTTCACGAACATCTTGTCCAGCACTTCCTGCGGTGGGTAAACCGCGGCGTCAGTCCTCACGGCCTGGTCCATCAGGTCGCCAGCCTTGGGGTTCGGGTTGGCGTAACCGACGTAATCACTGACCTGGGCGATAACCTCAGGTTTCAGCAAATAGTTGATGAAGGCATGGGCCTCTTTGACGTTCTTGGCGTCCTTGGGAATCGCCAGCACGTCGAACCAGAGGTTGCCGCCTTCTTTGGGAATGGCGTAGGCCAGGTTCACGCCCTTCTTCGCTTCTTCAGCGCGGGCCTTGGCCTGGAACACATCACCCGAGAAGCCTGCCGCGACGCAGATGTCGCCGTTGGCCAGGTCGGTGATGTACTTGGACGAGTGGAAGTAGGTCACGTACGGGCGTACGGCCAGCAGCTTCTGCTCGGCTTTTGCGTAATCCTTGGGGTCGGTGCTGTTGGGGTTGAGCCCCATGTAGTTGAGCACCGCCGGGAGCATTTCATCCGCCGAGTCGAGGAAGGCCACACCGCACTTGGAGAGCTTCTTCATGTTCTCGGGTTCGAACAAGACGGCCCAGGAGTCGATGGTGTCCACGCCCAGCGCGGCCTTCACCTTGTCGACGTTGTAACCGATGCCGTTGGTGCCCCACAGGTAAGGCACAGCGTACTGGTTACCCGGGTCGTTCTTTTCCAGGCGCTTCATCAACGCCGGGTCGAGGTTGGAATAGTTGGGCAGCAGGCTCTTGTCGAGCTTCTGGAACGCGCCCGCCTTGATCTGCTTGCCGAGGAAATGGTTGGACGGCACCACCACGTCATAGCCGGTGTTACCGGCCAGCAGCTTACCTTCCAGGGTTTCGTTGGAGTCGAACACGTCCTGCACGGGCTTGATGCCCGTGGCTTTCTCGAAGTCCGCGAGTGTGGTTGGGCCGATGTAGTCGGACCAGTTGTAGAAGTGCACCGTAGGCGCCGCTTGGACGCTGCATGCCAGCGTCAGGCCCGCACCAGCCATCAAGGCCTTGCGGAATACAGAAATAGACAAGTGGGTGCTCCTCACAATCAGTGCCTGGGTAGCGACAATGCTGCCGCACACGCAAAACCGGCGCGCAACTTACCTTCGCAGCTTCGATGCCGCAATCATCAATTGCCTTTCACTGGCTCTGGGCCGGGAAACCCCGGCCCAGAGGTGCCGCATCGGGCTTATTTGCCCGACTTGATCTTGGTCCAGCTGCGGGTGATCACACGCTGGGCAGAAGCTTCAGGCGCAGCGATTGCGTACAGCTGCTTCTTCACTTCGGCTGGCGGGTAGATGCTCGGATCGCTGGTGATGTCTTTGTCCACGAACGGAGTCGCAGCAGCGTTGCCATTCGGGAAGCGCACGGCGTTGGTGATTTCAGCCATGATTTCTGGCTGCATCAGGAAGTCCATGAACTGGTAGGCAGCGTCTTTATGCTCGGCATCTTTCGGGATGGCGACCATGTCGTAGAAGGTACCGGCACCTTCTTTCGGAATCACGTAGTCCACTTTGACCTTGTCGCCAGCTTCGTGGGCGCGGGCCTTGGACTGCTCCAGGTCACCCGAGTAACCGACGGCCACGCAGATGTTGCCGTTGGCCATATCGCCGATGTACTTGGACGAGTGGAAGTAGGTGATCGAAGGACGGATCTTGAGGAACAGGTCCTCGGCGGCCTTCAGATCTTCCTTGCTGGTGCTGTCGGTCTTCTTGCCCAGGTAGTGCAGTGCGGCTGGGATCATCTCGGTCGGGGCATCCAGGAAGCTCACGCCACAGCTCTTGAGCTTGGCGATGTTCTCAGGCTTGAACACCACGTCCCACGAGTCGATCTTGTCCACGCCCAGCGCGGCCTTGACCTTCTCCGGGTTGTAGCCGATGCCGATCGAACCCCACATGTACGGGAAGGCGTGCTTGTTGTCCTTGTCGCTGGCGTCGCCAACGGCTTTGAGCAGGTCGGTGTCGAGGTTCTTCCAGTTCGGCAGCTTGGAGCGGTCCAGTTCTTCGTACACACCGGCCTTGATCTGCTTGGCCAGGAAGTTGTTGGACGGCACCACGATGTCGTAGCCTGACTTGCCGGCCAGCAGCTTGGCTTCGAGGGTTTCGTTGCTGTCGAAGACGTCGTACTTGACCTTGATACCGGTCTGCTTCTCGAACTTGGCGATGGTGTCTGGTGCGATGTAGTCCGACCAGTTGTAGACGTTCAACACCTTGTCTTCAGCCTGTGCAGCAGTAGCCATGGCACCCATCAGGGCTGCGGCCAGCAACGTCTTGCCCATTTTATTCATGCGTCATGCTCCAGATTTTTTTGATTAGCCATCCGTTCAGCAGCCAGGTCCCGCAGTACACGCGTTTGGGCGACTGAAGCAGTCGCTAGTCTGGCAAGTTACAAGGCTCTGTTTCAAGGAAAGCAGGGCCTTGTAACGACTTAATGTCACATCGCTAGCCTAGCAAACTGTCAACGGATCGCTTCGAGCGTCAAGTCGAGGCACTTGCGGGCCTTTTCCACCAGCTCGTCGATCTCCGCGTGGCTGATCACCAGCGGCGGGGCGATGATCATGGTGTCGCCCACTGCGCGCATGATCAGGCCGTTCTCGAAGCAGAAGTTACGGCAGATCATGCCCACGCCCTTGCCTTCGTAACGGCTGCGCGTGGCCTTGTCCTTGACCAGCTCGATCGCGCCGAGCAGGCCCAGGCCGCGTACTTCGCCCACCAGCGGGTGGTCCTGCAGCTCACGCAAACGCTTTTGCAAATACGGTGCCGCTTCGGTGCGCGCCTTCTCGATAATGTGCTCGTCGCGCAGGATGCGCAGGTTTTCCAGGCCCACTGCAGCCGCTACCGGGTGGCCCGAGTAGGTGAAGCCGTGGTTGAAGTCACCCCCTTCGCTGAGTACCTGGGCAACTTTGTCACGCACGATCACACCGCCCATGGGGATGTAACCGGAGGTCAGGCCCTTGGCGATGGTCATCAGGTCGGGCTTGAGGCCGTAGTAGTCGGAGCCGAACCACTCGCCGGTGCGGCCGAAACCGCAGATGACTTCGTCGGCGACGAACAGGATGTCGTACTTGGCAAGGATCTCCTTCACCTTCGGCCAGTAGGTTTCCGGTGGGATGATCACGCCGCCGGCGCCCTGGATCGGCTCGGCAATGAAGGCGGCGACGTTGTCTTCGCCGACTTCGAGGATTTTCTTTTCCAGCTGCTCGGCTGCCCACACACCGAACTGGTCCGGGGTCATGTCGCCACCTTCACCGAACCAGTAAGGCTGCGGGATGTGCACGATGCCCGGGATCGGCAGGCCGCCCTGTTCGTGCATGCCGCTCATGCCGCCCAGGCTGGCACCGGCCACGGTGGAGCCGTGGTAACCATTGATGCGGCCGATGATGGTCTGCTTGTGCGGCTTGCCCTTCAGCGCCCAGTAGTGGCGCACCATGCGCAGCACGGTGTCGTTGCCTTCAGAGCCGGAGCCGGTGAAGAACACATGGGTCATGCCTTCGGGCGCCACGTCGGTGATCGCCTTGGCCAGCTCCAGCGCAGGCGGGTGAGCGGTCTGAAAGAACAGGTTGTAGTACGGCAGTTCGCGCATCTGCTTCTCTGCCGCCTGCACCAGTTCTTCACGGCCGTAACCGACCGCCACGCACCACAGGCCGGCCATGCCGTCGAGGATCTTGTGCCCCTCGCTGTCCCACAAATGCACACCCTGGGCCTTGGTGATGATGCGCGGCCCCTTGGCTTTCAGCTGCTTGTAGTCACTGAAAGGTGCGAGATGATGCTCCCCGCTCAGGGTTTGCCATTCACGGGTTTGCGGGTTGTTGACGCTCATGTGCTTCTCCGTAATTCGACCGCCGCGCTCCAGCGGCACCAGGGTTTATCAGACAGCGAACAGCAGGAACTCACGCTCCCAGGAACTGATGACACGCTTGAAGTTCTCGTGCTCGGCGCGCTTGGTGGCGACGTAGCCGGTGATGAACTTCTTGCCCAGGTACTGCACCAGCGCGCGGCTGTTTTCCATGCGTTCCAGGGCGTCTTCGATGGTCAGCGGCAGGCGCAGGTTGCGGCGCTCGTAGCCACGGCCCTGTACTGGCGCGCTGGCTTCGATGCCTTCGACCATGCCGATGTAGCCACACAACAGGCTGGCAGCGATGGCCAGGTAAGGGTTGGCGTCGGCGCCCGGCAAGCGGTTCTCGACCCGACGGCTTTGCGGGCCGGCATCCGGTACGCGCAGGCCGACGGTGCGGTTTTCTTCGCCCCACTCCACGTTTACCGGCGCCGAGGTGTCAGGCAGGAAGCGGCGGAACGAGTTGACGTTGGGGGCGAACAGCGGCAGCGCCTCGGGGATGAACTTCTGCAGGCCACCGATGTGGTTGAGGAACAGCGCGCTCATGCTGCCGTCTTCGTTGCTGAAGATGTTCTTGCCGGTGGCCACGTCGATCACGCTCTGGTGCAGGTGCATGGCACTGCCCGGCTCGCCGGTCATCGGCTTGGCCATGAAGGTGGCGGCCACGTTGTGCTTGAGCGCCGCTTCGCGCATGGTGCGCTTGAACACCAGGATCTGGTCGGCCAGGTGCAGCGCGTCGCCGTGACGGAAGTTGATTTCCATCTGCGCCGTGCCGTCTTCGTGAATCAGCGTGTCCAGGTCCAGCTGTTGCAGTTCGCACCAGTCGTAGACGTCTTCGAACAGCGGGTCGAATTCGTTGGCGGCTTCGATCGAGAACGACTGGCGGCCGGTTTCCGGGCGGCCCGAACGGCCAACCGGCGGCTGCAGCGGGAAGTCCGGGTCTTCGCTGCGCTTGGTCAGGTAGAACTCCATCTCGGGCGCGACGATCGGCTGCCAGCCCTTGTCGGCGTAGAGCTTGAGCACTTTCTTCAGCACGTTGCGCGGCGACAGTTCGACCGGGTTACCCTTCTTGTCGTAGGTGTCGTGGATCACCTGCGCGGTCGGCTCGATGGCCCACGGCACCAGGAACACGGCCTTCTCGTCAGGGCGGCAGATCATGTCGATGTCGGCCGGGTCGAGCAGTTCGTAATAGATGTCGTCGTCGACGTAGTCGCCGGTCACGGTCTGCAGCAGCACGCTCTCGGGCAGGCGCATGCCTTTTTCGGCGATGAATTTGTTGGTAGGCGAAATCTTGCCGCGCGTGATGCCGGTCAGGTCACTGATCATGCATTCGACTTCGGTGATCTTGTGCTCTTTCAACCAATCGGTGAGCTGGTCGAGGTTGTTACTCATAAATACCTCAGGAGGTAAGGTGGTCCACGCTCTGATTCTGGATGGAGTACATTGCTAAAGCAAAAACCCCCGCGCAGAGCCACAGTGGATACACTGAAAACAGCTGTGTCCGTAATGAGTTCGAAAGGCAGGAAGACGAAGCGAAGGGCGGCAAGCCGCTACGAGGGCGGGCCCGGGAGCGCCAAACGTCAATTATTGCGGCCAGGGCGGCCACGCCATTGACGAAGCTTGCAAAAACGGCGGAGGTACCCGACGGCACTGCGCAGGCAGTGCTTTCAGGTCGCGGCAAGCGGACCATGTGACCCTCGTATTATTGTGTTTTGGGTTGAGACCGAGCTTAGCCTTGTTCATTTTTTTACACAACACCTCCGTAAAAAATAAAACACGGCGTGTCGGAGATAGCCCTTTACGCGGGAAATAGCGGATAATGGCTTGCCCCGATATGCAGCAAATCTGCCGTAGATGTGCCATTTCAGGGCATCATGGGGTTGGCTTGACATCAGTATGGCTTTTCGATTGACTGGTCCTGCAAGCCCCCCTTGATTGATATTTTTAACAACAAAGGTGTTGCATCATGTCGGTACCCCCGCGTGCCGTTCAGCTTAACGAAGCGAACGCGTTCCTTAAGGAACATCCTGAGGTTCTCTACGTTGACCTTCTGATTGCAGATATGAATGGTGTGGTGCGTGGCAAGCGCATCGAGCGCACCAGCCTCCACAAGGTTTACGAGAAAGGCATCAACCTGCCTGCCTCCCTCTTCGCCCTGGACATCAACGGTTCCACCGTCGAAAGCACCGGGCTGGGCCTGGACATCGGCGATGCTGACCGCATCTGCTACCCGATCCCTGGCACCCTCTCCAACGAACCCTGGCAAAAACGCCCGACCGCCCAGCTGCTGATGACCATGCACGAGCTGGAAGGCGAGCCGTTCTTCGCCGACCCGCGTGAAGTGCTGCGCCAGGTGGTGAGCAAGTTCACCGAGATGGGCCTGACCATCTGTGCCGCGTTCGAGCTGGAGTTCTACCTGATCGACCAGGAGAACGTGAACGGCCGCCCGCAGCCGCCGCGCTCGCCAATTTCGGGCAAACGCCCACAGTCGACCCAGGTGTACCTGATCGACGACCTCGACGAATATGCCGACTGCCTGCAGGACATCCTCGAAGGCGCGAAAGAGCAAGGCATCCCGGCCGACGCCATCGTCAAGGAAAGCGCCCCGGCGCAGTTCGAAGTCAACCTGCACCACGTTGCCGACCCGCTCAAGGCCTGCGACTACGCGGTACTGCTCAAGCGGTTGATCAAGAACATCGCCTACGACCATGAAATGGACACCACCTTCATGGCCAAGCCCTACCCGGGCCAGGCAGGCAACGGCCTGCATGTACACATTTCCGTGCTGGACAAAGATGGCAACAACATCTTCACCAGCGAGGATCCCGAGCAGAACGCCGCGCTACGTCACGCTGTCGGCGGTGTGCTCGAGACCCTGCCAGCGTCCATGGCGTTCCTGTGCCCGAACGTGAACTCGTACCGCCGCTTTGGCGCGCAGTTCTACGTACCGAACGCGCCGAGCTGGGGCCTGGACAACCGCACCGTGGCCCTGCGCGTGCCGACCGGCTCGCCGGACGCCGTGCGCATCGAGCACCGGGTGGCCGGTGCCGACGCCAACCCGTACCTGATGATGGCTGCCGTGCTGGCCGGTGTGCACCATGGCCTGACCAACAAGATCGAGCCGGGTGAGCCGATTGAAGGCAACTCGTACGAGCAGCTGGAGCAGAGCCTGCCGAACAACCTGCGCGATGCCCTGCGCGAGCTGGACGACAGCGAGATCCTGAACAAGTACATCGATCCGAAGTACATCGACATCTTTGTCGCGTGCAAGGAGAGCGAGCTGGAGGAGTTCGAACACTCCATCTCCGACCTCGAGTACAACTGGTACCTGCATACCGTGTAAACAAAAACGCCGCCCACAAGGGCGGCGTTTTTCATTCCGGGGAGTGCATTGGCTGTACTGGCCCTATCGCCGGCAAGCCAGCTCCCACAGGGATAGCGCCAGCCTTGAAGGCTGTGCAGTCCCTGTGGGAGCTGGCTTGCCGGCGATAGGGCCAGTACAGGTTACAAGGACTTCTCGAAAATCTTCGAATTACGCTGGTAGTTGTACAGCGAAGCCCGAGCAGCCGGCAGGCGCTCAACCCCACTTGGCGCAAACCCGCGTTCGCGGAACCAGTGCGCCGTACGCGTCGTCAGCACGAACAGGGTGCTCAACCCCATCTGCCGCGCCCGGCTCTCGATACGCTCCAGCAATTCATCCCCACGCCCGCCATGGCGGTACTCCGGGTTCACCGCCAGACACGCCAGCTCCCCTGCTTCGGAGTCGGCAATCGGGTACAGCGCCGCACAGGCGATGATCATGCCCTCGCGCTCCACCACGCTGAACTGCTCGATTTCCCGCTCCAGTACCTCGCGCGAACGGCGCACCAGGATGCCCTGCTCTTCCAGCGGGCTGATCAGCTCCAACAAGCCACCCACGTCCTCGATGGTCGCCTCGCGCACCACTTCGAACTGCTCCTGCGACACCAGCGTACCGCCACCGCCACGGGTGAACAGCTCGGTCAGCAAGGCGCCGTCTTCGGCATAGCTGACGATATGGCTGCGCGCCACACCGCCTTTGCAGGCCTCGGCAGCAGCATCCAGCAGCTCGCCCTGATAATCGCTGCCCAAACGCTGAAGATGCGGGGCAACCTGCTGCGGGCGCAGCTCGCGCACCAGCTTGCCATCTGCATCCAGCAGCCCTGGCTCTGCGCCGAACAGCAGCAGCTTGTCGGCGCCCAGCTCGATGGCAGCGCGGGTAGCCACGTCTTCGCAGGCCAGGTTGAAGATCTCGCCGGTGGGCGAGTAGCCGAGCGGCGACAGCAGCACGATGGAGCGCTCGTCGAGCAGGCGGCTGATGCCCTTGCGGTCGACCCGGCGCACTTCACCGGTGTGGTGGTAGTCCACCCCTTCGAGCACGCCGATCGGCCGGGCAGTGACCAGGTTGCCGGACGCCACGCGCAGGCGCGAGCCCTGCATCGGCGAAGCAGCAATGTCCATCGACAGGCGTGCTTCGATGGCCAGGCGCAGGGCGCCGACAGCATCGATCACGCAGTCCAGGGTGGCGGCATCGGTAATGCGCAGGCCACGGTGGTAATGCGGGGTCAGCCCACGATCGGCCAAGCGGCTTTCGATCTGCGGGCGCGAGCCATGCACCAGCACCAGCCGCACGCCAAGACTGTGCAGCAGCACCAGGTCGTGGACAATGTTGCCAAAATTAGGGTGTTCCACCCCATCGCCAGGGAGCATGACCACGAAGGTGCAGTCGCGATGGGCATTGATGTACGGGGAGGCATGACGCAGCCAGTTGACGTAGTCGGGCATGACAGGGCCTGTGGATAAGTGGACGGAGAACGGCGGTACAGGGGCGTTCAGGATCATCGTCGGAACAGGCTTGCGGTCACGCGCGGTCTCCTCTAGGCAGGAACGAATCAGGTCAATGGACGTTTAGTTCAGGCAATAGTGCCGGATCAGGTCACGCAATAGACGCACGGTAGGCTCGATTCGTGACATTTCAAGGTATTCGCCGGGCTGGTGGGCACAGGCGATGTCGCCAGGGCCCAGCACGATGGTCTGGCAGCCCAGTTGCTGAAGATAAGGCGCTTCGGTGCCGAACGCCACCGCTTCGGCGCGGTGGCCGGTCAGGCGCTCCGCCACTTGCACCAGCTCGGCATCGGCGGCCTGCTCGAACGGCGGCACCTCCGGGAACAGCGGTGCGTAGTCGATGCGCACATCATGGCGCTCGGCCACCGGCACCAGCTTCTCGCGGATGGCGGCGCGCAGTTGCTCCACGTCCATGCCCGGCAATGGCCGCAGGTCGAACTCCAGGGCGCACTGGCCACAGATGCGGTTGGGGTTGTCACCCCCGTGGATACAACCGAAGTTCATGGTCGGCGTCGGCACGGTGAACTGCGGGTTGCGGTAGGTTTGCTGCCATTGCTGGCGCAGGCCCATCAGCTCGCCCATTACCGCGTGCATGGCCTCCATGGCGCTGCGGCCCAGGTTTGGGTCCGACGAATGGCCGCTGCGCCCGAGGATGTCGATGCGGTCCATGAGGATGCCCTTGTGCATGCGGATCGGCCGCAGCCCGGTCGGCTCACCGATTACCGCCGCACGCCCCAGCGGCTGGCCGGCTTCGGCCAGGGCGCGGGCGCCGGACATGGAGCTTTCTTCGTCGCACGTGGCCAGAATCAGCAATGGCTGCTTGAAGTCGTGCTCCAGCAGCGGGATGACGGCTTCGATGACCAGGGCAAAGAAGCCCTTCATGTCGCAGCTGCCCAGGCCGACCCAGCGGCCATCGACCTCGGTCAGCTTCAGCGGGTCACTGGTCCACAGTTGTTCGTCGTAAGGTACGGTGTCGCTGTGCCCGGCCAGCACCAGGCCGCCCGGGCCGCTGCCACGGCTGGCCAGCAGGTTGAACTTGCCGGGGCTGACCTGCTGGATGTCGCACTTGAAACCCAGGTCGCCCAGCCAGCCGGCCAACAGGTCGATGACCTGGCGGTTGGACTGGTCCAGCGCGGGCTGGGTGCAACTGACCGAAGGCGCAGCGATCAAGGCGGCAAACTGGTCTTTCAGCGTCGGCAACGGCATGCGCATACTCCTCGGAAGCGTTGCCCATCATAGGACTATCCGCTGTCTGGAATAAACCGTTGGCGGCGGACTGCTGTAGACTCTGCGTCAACCACGCCCCCCCTTCGAGTCTGTGATGCACAAAGAAACCGAACTGAAGCTCCGCGCCAGTCGCGAGACCCTTGCCGCCCTGCGCGAGCACCCTCTGCTGAAAAAGCGCAACAAGTCCGGCTGGCAGACCCGCGAACTGCTCAACCAGTACTTCGACACCCCCGAGCGTGAGCTGTCCGCCGCCCGTGTCGCCCTGCGCCTGCGCCGCGACGGCGACGCCGTCATCCAGACCCTCAAGTGCCGCGGCACCAGCGTGGCCGGCCTGTCCGAGCGCAACGAGTACGAGTGGAACCTGGACAAGGTCAAGCTCGACCTGAAAAAGCTGGACGCCACCTGCTGGCCCGAGCAACTGGCCAACCTGGACAAGAAAACCATCAAGCCACTGTTCACCACCGACTTCAGCCGTGAATACGCCGAAATCGCCTGGGGCCGTGGCAAGAGCAAAGTCGTGATCGAGGCTGCGTTGGACCAAGGCTTCGTGATCGCCGGCAAGCGCAAGGAAGAAATCTGCGAACTGGAGCTGGAACTGCGCGAAGGTGAACCGCAAGCCCTGCTGGAACTGGCCGCCGAGCTGGCCGCCAGCCTGCCCCTGATGCCTTGCGACATCAGCAAGGCCGAGCGTGGCTACCGCCTGCTGGAGCCGGACAGCTACGAGCTGGGCCTGCCGCACACCGAGCTGGACGCCGAAATGGCTGTGGACGATGCCTACGCCGCCCTGGCCTGGCAACTGCTGGGCAGCAGCCAGCGCCTGGCCGAGCAATACCGCCACAACGGCCACTGGCGCCTGCTGCAGGACTGGGTCGAGTGCCTGAGCGAGCTGCGCGCCATCACCGCCAGCCTGGGCCAGGCCGCGCCGCGTGCCACTACCCGCGACCTGCGCAGCAGCCTGGACGCCCTGCTGGAAGACTGGCGCCCGCTGGTGCAGGCCGGCAACGATGACGAAGACATTCGCCGCGCCGCGCCCGAGCAGTTCGCCGAAGAGCTGGAAGACGTGCGCTGGGGCCAGTTCTCGCTGGAAACTTCGCGCTGGCTGCTGGCCCGCGCCTGGACCGCCGAGCGCAAGGGCCGTGGCGAGCGTCAGGGCAAGGCGCAACTGGCCAGCTGGCTGGGGCACCTGCTGGGCGAAGAAGGCCGCGCGTTGAAGCTGCCGCTGTACACCCAGCGCCCGGAAGACCTGGCCGAGCAATTGCCACGTATCGAACAGTTGCTGGCCTGGCTGCACCATGCCCGCCATGTGCTCGAAGCGCCGCAGATGGACCGCCTGTATGGCGACCTGAAGAAGCTGCATGAGCTGGCTGAGTTGCCGATCAGCGATGAAGTGCTGGAGGCGCGTATCGAGCAGGCTCGGGCGGTAGACCAGAGCCGTGGCTGGAAGCACTTGCTCAAGGCTTAAGACCGCGTCGGATTGTTCGCGGGCATGCCCGCGAACGATTCACCGCGACAGTGGCAGGCTGGTGGTGGATTTGATCTCCGACAACGCCACAATCGAATTCACTTCCTGAATACCCGGCACGTTCGACAGCTTTTCGAAGAAGAAGCGCTCATAGGCCTCGATGTCCGATGTGACGATCCGCAGCAGAAAGTCCACCGACCCCATCAGCACATAACACTCCAGCACCTCCGGAAACCCGCGAATCGCCTCGGTGAATTCGGTGAAGTTGGAGCGCCCGTGCGCATTGAGCTTCACCTCGGCGAAAATCTGCGTGTTAAGGCCGACCTTCTTGCGGTCCAGCAAGGTCACCTGCCCACGAATCACCCCCTCCTCCTTCAACCGCTGAATGCGCCGCCAGCACGGCGATTGCGACAGCCCCACACGCTCGGCGATCTGCGCGCTGGACAGCGAAGCGTCTTCCTGTAGCAGCTCAAGAATGCGACGGTCGTAGGCATCCAGCTCGCTATGCATTGATGATTCTCCAAATAGGCAAATTTCGAATAGATCTATTCGACCAGTCCGCAAAACAGCCAAATCATAGCGAAAAAATACCGCCCCCAACGTGCAAGAATTTCTCCAACACTCGCGGAGACCAGCATGAACGCACAGCCCCGTACAGACGCCTGGGCCGCCAGCAACGCCCACAGCACCGTGCACTATCGCCTGCAAGCGGAAGCCGAGCCTGACAGCCTGTGCCGGGTGCTCAACCTGTTTGCCCTGCAGTTCCTGACCCCGCACAGCGTGCAGGTCAGCCAGCAGGATGATTGGCTGAATATTGAAGTCGGCATTGGCGGGCTTAGCTGGCACCGGGCCGAGGTGATTGCGCAGAAACTGCGTAACCTGGTGTGTGTGGGTGAAGTGAGCCTGACCAACCAGCAACGGGTGGAACTGGCGGTTGTATGAGCTTTTACCGGCCCTATCGCCGGCAAGCCAGCTCCCACAGGATCACCACAGGTTCGAACATTGCGCTGTACTTGTGGGAGCTGGCTTGCCGGCGATAGGGCCAGTACAGGCACAGCAAAATCCCGAAACGCTTCACCTCAAGTAACCTTCCGCCTCCCGGCTAGCCTTGATCAGCACTCACTCATCAGGCACGGACGCCAACCATGCACACTCCCGACAACCCGGCACTCGACCTCAAGCGCGTGCTCGAAGCCCTGATCGCCAACCAGCACCTGCACGCCAACGACACCTTGCAAGTCCTCGAATACGCAGCCGCCCACCCGGTCGGCCACCCGCTTGAGCAGATAGCCGCCTGCAGCCTGGAAAACCGCCAACACCCCGGCCAGCTTCTGGACCTGGACCGCCTCTGCCAATGGCTGGCGAACAAGGTCGGCCAGCCCTACCTGCGCATCGACCCGATGCAGCTCGACCTGCCCCAGGTCGCCGGCCTGATCTCCCCCGCCTTCGCCCAGCGCCACGGCATCCTCATTGTCGCCGCCGACGCGTCCAGCATCACCGTCGCCAGCGCCCAGCCCTACCAGGATGACTGGCAGGCAGACCTGGCCCGCAGCCTGGGCCGGCCGATCCGCCGCGTGCTGGCCAGCCCGGTGCAGATCCGCCAGTCAGGGCAGTCGTTCCAGCGCCTGGCCCAGTCGGTGAAAGGCGCGCAACACCAGCAGTCGGCCAGCCTGGGCGAGCTCGAACAGCTACTGGAGCTGGGCAAGCGTCAAGCCGAGGCCAGCGCGGACGACGCGCACATCGTGCATATCGTCGACTGGCTGCTGCAGTACGCCATCGAGCAACGCGCCAGCGATATCCACCTGGAGCCACGCCGCGAACAGGGCCAATTGCGCTACCGCATCGATGGCCTGCTGCATACCGTTTATACCTTTCCCGCCAATGTCACCCTGGCGCTGGTCAGCCGCCTGAAACACCTGAGCCGCATGGATGTCGCAGAAAAGCGCCGGCCACAGGACGGTCGCCTGCAAAGCCGGCTGCCGGGCGGCGGCGAGGTGGAGCTGCGGCTGTCTACCCTGCCGACCCCGTTCGGCGAAAAACTGGTACTGCGCCTGTTCGACCCGCATCAGCTGCACGAGGGCTTCGACCGCCTCGGCCTGGAAGGGCCGCAACTGGCCCAGTGGCAAAGCCTGCTGCGCCAGCGCCAGGGCATCATCCTGGTCACCGGCCCGACCGGCTCCGGCAAGACCAGCACGCTGTACGCCAGCCTCAAGCTGCTGGCCACGCCACAGGTCAACCTGTGCACCATCGAAGACCCGATCGAACGCCTGGAACCCGCCTTCAACCAGCTGCAGGTGCAGCCCGCGCTGGACCTGGGTTTTGCCAACGGGGTGCGGGCCATGCTGCGCCAGGACCCGGACATCATCATGATCGGCGAAATCCGCGACCGCGAAACTGCCTTGGTGGCAGTGCAGGCGGCATTGACCGGGCACCTGGTGTTGTCGACCCTGCATACCAACGATGCCTGTTCTGCAATCACCCGCCTGCAAGAGCTGGGTGTAGCCGATTACCTGATCAAGGCGACCCTGGTCGGGGTCATGGCCCAGCGCTTGGTACGTACTGTGTGCACAGACTGCCAGGCCCATGCATCAGCAACCTGCCGAACCTGCCGTGGCACTGGGTTCCACGGGCGCACAGGGTTGTTCGAACTGCTGCAACCCAGCGAAAAACTGCGCGCCCTGATTGGCCCGAACGCCGACCTGACCCTTCTACGGCGCCAGGCGCTGGTCGATGGACTGATTGACCTGCGCCGTTGTGGGGAGGCCAAAGTGGCTTGCGGGCAGACCCGCACAGAGGAAGTGCTGCGCGTCTGCAACTGACGAAAAGTCCTTTGTATTCAAGGAACTTGCCTCACCGGAAAAGATCCAACGGCGCATCTTCAACCCTCACCCTTCGAGGTGTTTCAACATGCGTCTCAAAACCGCCATCGCCGCCGCTGCCTTGCTTTCTCTGCCTATTGGCTCGGCCATGGCCGATACCTTTTGGCGTAACGTGATGACTTCCGGTGCAACCACGGCATCGAGCTACCTGACCTCGCACGATCACAAGCTGGTAGTAGCCGCACAGGATGATGCCGGCAGCTTCGTGGCCAGCGAAGGCGCCATTCGTGGGCCGTTCCTGGAGGCGGCGTTGAAGCAGGTGCGGGCGGAGAATCCAGGCATGCAGGCTTCTGATATGGAGCTGGCGAATGCCATTCTGGCCAAGAATGCGGTAGCCGAATAACCGCGTCGCCCACTCCCACAGGGATCGCGCGAGGTTTGAGCCCTGTGCAACTCCTGTGGGAGCGGGCATGCCCGCGAAGAATCCAACACCTATTTTAGCGATACGCCTCCACCGGCACACACGCACAGAACAGGTTCCTGTCCCCATACACGTTGTCGACCCGGTTCACCGCTGGCCAGTATTTGTGCTGACGCACATGAGCACTAGGCGCCACTGCCTGTGCCAGGCTATAGGGCCGATCCCACACCCCCAACACATCTTCCAGGGTATGCGGCGCATGCTTGAGCGGGTTGTCCTCCGCCGGCCAGTTGCCCTCCTGCACCTCGGCAATCTCTGCACGAATCGCCAGCATCGCCTCGACAAACCGGTCCAGCTCGGCCTTCGATTCACTCTCGGTCGGCTCCACCATCAGCGTGCCCGGCACCGGGAATGACATGGTCGGGGCATGGAAGCCATAGTCCATCAGGCGCTTGGCCACATCCTCTTCACTGATGCCGGTCTGCGCTTTCAGCGGCCGCAGGTCGAGGATGCACTCGTGTGCCACGCGCCGGTTGCGCCCGCGGTACAGCACCGGGAAGGCGCCCCCCAGCTGGCTGGCCAGGTAATTGGCCGAGAGAATGGCCACCTCGCTGGCATCAGCCAACTGCGGCCCCATCATGGCGATGTACATCCAGCTGATCGGCAGGATGCTCGCACTGCCCCAGGGGGCGGCGCTGACCGCACTGTTGTTCGGGTCCAGGCCAGGCACCGGCACCACCGGGTGGCTGGCGACAAACGGCTTGAGGTGCGCGCGAATGCCGATCGGCCCCATGCCCGGGCCACCGCCGCCGTGGGGGATGCAGAAGGTCTTGTGCAGGTTCATGTGCGAAACATCGGCCCCAATGTCCGCCGGGCGCGCCAGGCCCACCTGGGCATTGAGGTTGGCGCCGTCCATGTACACCTGGCCGCCGTGCTGATGCACCACCTCGCAGATTTCGCGAATGCCTTCTTCGTACACGCCGTGGGTGGATGGGTAAGTGATCATCAGGCACGACAAGCGCTCGCCAGCTGCGTGGGCCTTGGCTTTGAGGTCGGCCAGGTCGACGTTGCCATGGTCGTCGCAATCAACGATCACCACCTCCATGCCGGCCATCTGCGCCGAAGCCGGGTTGGTGCCGTGGGCCGATGACGGGATCAGGCACAGCGTGCGCTGTGGTTGATGTCGGCTGCGGTGATAGCGGGTAATGGCCATCAGGCCGGCGTATTCACCTTGGGCACCGGAGTTGGGCTGCATGCAGATGGCATCGAAACCGGTAATCGCGCACAACCAGCTTTCCAGCTCGTCGATCATCGCCTTGTAGCCCGTGGCCTGGCCTGCCGGGGCAAACGGGTGCAGTTGGGCAAAACCGGGCCAGGTGATGGGGATCATCTCGCTGGTGGCATTGAGCTTCATGGTGCAGGAACCCAGCGGGATCATCGACTGGTTCAGCGCCAGGTCCTTGTTCTCCAGCTGTTTGAGGTAGCGCAGCATCTCGGTTTCGCTGTGGTGCTGATTGAACACCGGGTGCACGAGGAACGGTGTACGCCGCACCAGGTTGGCAGGGATGCCTTCAGGCAGGGCCAACTGGTCGAGGGCGGCAATTTCCAGGCCGTGATCCACCCCCGCGAAAATGTCGAGCAAGCGCAGCACCGTCTGTTCGTTGCAGGTTTCGTCCAGGCTCACGCCCAAGTGCCCACGGCCGAGGATCCGCAGGTTGATCTGCGCAGCTTCAGCGCTTTCGATGATGGCCGCCTGGGCCCCACCAACATCCAGGGTAAGGGTGTCGAAAAAGTGCTGGTTGAGGCGCTTGATGCCTTTGGCCTCAAGCCCTGCCGCCAGGATAAAGGTCAGTCGATGCACACGCTGGGCGATGCGTTGAAGACCTTCCGGGCCGTGGTACACCGCATAGAAGCCGGCAATGTTGGCCAGCAGAACCTGGGCCGTGCAGATGTTGGAGTTGGCCTTCTCGCGGCGGATATGCTGCTCGCGGGTTTGCAGGGCCATGCGCAGCGCGGTGTTGCCACGGGCATCGCGCGACACGCCGATGATGCGCCCCGGCATGGCCCGCTTGTAGTCGTCGCGGCAGGCAAAGTAGGCCGCGTGGGGGCCGCCGTAGCCCATCGGCACACCAAAGCGCTGGGTCGAGCCCAGTACTACATCGGCACCCAGCTCGCCGGGCGGTGCCAGTACTACCAGGCTGAGCAGGTCAGCGGCCACGCAGGCCAGAGCCTGCTGGCCGTGCAACTGGTCGATCAGCGGGCGCAGGTCGCGCACTTCGCCGTGGGTGTCGGGGTATTGCAACAAAGCACCGAACACCGCGTGTTTGCCAAGGTTATCCACAGCGTCGACGATCAGCTCGAAGCCAAAGCCTTCAGCGCGGGTCTTCAGCACCGACAAGGTTTGCGGGTGGCAGTGCTCGTCGGCAAAGAAGGCGTTGCTCTTGTTGCGCGCCACCCGCTTGGCCAACGCCATGGCTTCGGCGGCAGCGGTGGCTTCGTCAAGCAGGGAGGCATTGGCCAGCGCCAGCCCGGTCAGGTCGATGACCATTTGCTGGAAGTTCAGCAGCGCCTCCAGGCGGCCTTGGGCGATTTCGGGTTGATACGGTGTGTAGGCGGTGTACCAGCCGGGGTTTTCCAGCACGTTGCGCAGGATGACCGTGGGGGTGATGGTGCCGTGGTAGCCCATGCCGATCAGGCTGGTCCACACCTGGTTCTGTTCGGCGTAGGCGGCGAGTTTGGCCAAGGCGGCCTGCTCGTCCAGCGCCGGAGGCAGGTCGAGGGGGCGGTTGAGGCGGATGTCGGGGGGGACGGTCTGCTCGATCAGCTCACTGCGGGTGGCAATACCCAGCGCGTTGAGCATGGCCTGCTGCTCTGCGGCATCGGGGCCCAGGTGGCGACGCAGGAAAGGGTTGAGCTCTTGCAGTTGATGCAGGGATGGCGACTGTGACATGACGACGCTCTCTTCCTAGACCGGGTCTCATGGAGACTTACAAGTCTAGGAAGGGATTGCCGATCCTGCGGGGAAACTTGTTTGCAGGCCCGACCTCTTCGCGGCTAAAGCCGCTCCTACAGGGATCGCACCGGCATCAGCAGCAGTGCAGCACCTGTGGGAGCGGCTTTAGCCGCGAAGCAGGCGACGCGGTCTTACTCACCGATGGCGGCGGCGTAACCGGCAGCATCCAGCAGCTTGTCCAGCTCGGCCGGGTTGCTTGGCTTCAGTTTGAAGATCCACGCACCGTAAGGCTCTTCGTTGAGCTGCTCCGGGCTGTCGGCCAGTTCTTCGTTGACCGCAATCACTTCGCCACCGATTGGCGCATAGATGTCCGAAGCGGCCTTCACCGACTCGACCACACCGGCTGCGTCGCCGGCAGCGAACACCTTGCCGACTTCGGCCAGTTCGACAAACACCACGTCACCCAGGGCTTGCTGGGCGTGGTCGCTGATGCCTACAGTCACAGTGCCGTCGGCTTCCAGGCGAGCCCATTCATGGCTTTCGGCAAAACGCAGATCGGCGGGGATATTGCTCATGTCTTGAATTCCTCGATTGGCTCAGCGGTACGCCCGCCGGTTAAAAAATGTTCAGATCAAAATCTTGCCGTGGCGCACGAAGGTCGGTTTGACCACCCGCACCGGGTACCACTTGCCGCGGATTTCCACCTCGGCCCGGTCACCGGTCGCCATGGGTACGCGCGCCAGAGCAATGGACTTGCTCAGCGTAGGAGAGAAACTACCACTGGTGATCTCCCCTTCGCCAATGCCCGATACACGTACCACCTGATGGGCACGCAACACGCCGCGCTCCTCCAGCACCAGGCCGACCAGTTTTTCCTGCACGCCGCTCTCGATTTCCGCCAGCAGGCCGGCGCGGCCGATGAAGTCGCGCTCAGCCGGCTCCCAGGCGATGCTCCAGCCCAGGTTGGAGGTCAGCGGGGTGTGGGTTTCATCGATATCCTGGCCGTACAGGTTCATACCGGCTTCCAGCCGCAGGGTATCGCGGGCGCCAAGGCCGCTGGGCGCGATGCCGGCGCCGACCAGGTCGTTGAAGAAGGCTACGGCCTGCTCACCCGGGAAGATGATCTCCAGGCCGTCTTCACCGGTATAGCCGGTGCGGGCAATGAACCAGTCGCCTTCGGCAACGCCTTCAAACGGGCGCAGTTCACGAATCAGGGCCGCGCGTGCAGGGCTGAGCAAAGCGGCGACCTTTTCGCGGGCATGCGGCCCCTGGATGGCGAGGATGGCAAGGTCGGGACGGGGTTGGAAGTTCACGGCGAAACCGGCCCGCTGCTGCTCTAGCCAGTCGAGCACTTTGGCTCGGGTGGCGGCATTGGTGACCAGGCGGTAGCCGTTTTCCATGCGGTAGACGAGCAAGTCGTCGATTACCCCACCCTGCTCGTGGAGCAGCGGGCTGTACAGTGCCTTGCCGACGTCGTCGAGGCGGGCCACGTCGTTGGCCAGCAAACGCTGCAGCCAAACGCAGGCATCGGTGCCATCGACGTCGATCACGGTCATGTGGGAAACATCGAAAACGCCGCAGTCACTGCGCACCTGGTGGTGCTCCTCGACCTGCGAGCCATAGTGCAGGGGCATGTCCCAGCCACCGAAATCGACCGTTTTGGCGCCTAGCGCCAGGTGCAGGTCATACAAAAGCGTGCGCTGTCCCATGGGTTTCTCCTTCCGGGCGTGGCGAAGCGGCGGCGGTCGATGACGTTGGTCGTCAGCTCTTGTTGTAAGGACCCGCCGCGCGAATGCCGCGCATTGTAGCCGCAAGGTCGCAAGCTGGCACCCTCAGTGACGGTGACCGGGTCGACGTGCCGAACGGCGGATCAGGCCGATGACCGGCAGCAGGCCCACCAGCACCAGCGTCAATGCTGGCAGCGAGGCACGCGCCCACTCGCCCTCGCTGGTCATCTCGAACACCCGAACGGCAAGGGTGTCCCAGCCGAACGGTCGCATCAGCAAGGTGGCCGGCATTTCCTTGAGCACATCGACGAACACCAACAGCGCGGCACTGAGCGCGCCCGGCACCAGCAACGGTAGATACACCTTGAAAAACAATCTCGCGCCACCGACGCCCAGGCTGCGGGACGCCTCGGGCAGTGACGGGCGGATACGCTCCAGGCTGTTCTCCAACGGTCCATAGGCCACCGCGATGAAGCGCACCAGGTAGGCCAGCAGCAACGCCGAGAGGCTCCCCAACAGCAGCGGCTTGCCTGCCCCGCCCAACCAGCTGGACAACGGGATGACCAAGTGGTTATCGAGGTAGCTGAAGGCCAACATGATCGACACCGCCAGCACCGAGCCAGGCAACGCATAGCCCAGGTTGGCCAGGCCAACCCCGGCGCGAATGCCGCCAGTCGGCGCCTGGCGCCGGGCAAAGGCCAGCACCAGCGCCACGCACACCGTGACCAGCGCCGCCATGCCACCCAGGTACAGGGTGTGTAGCACCAGGCCGACATAACGCTCGTCCAGGTCGTGTCGGCCACGCTGCCAGAACCACGCCAGCAGCTGCAGCAGCGGGATGACGAAGGCGCAGGCGAACACCAGCAGGCACCAGCCGCTGGCCAGCAGCGCCTTGACCCCGCGCAGGTGGTACAACGCCTGCCCCCGCGGCCGCTCGTTGCCGCTGCGGCTGGCACCGCGGGCACGGCGCTCGCCGTACAGCACCAACATAACGGCCAGCAACAGCAGGCTGGCCAACTGGGCAGCACTGGACAGGCTGAAGAAGCCGTACCAGGTCTTGTAGATAGCGGTGGTGAAGGTGTCGAAGTTGAACACCGCCACCGCGCCGAAGTCGGCCAACGTTTCCATCAGGGCCAGGGCGATGCCGGCACCGATGGCTGGCCGCGCCATGGGCAGGGCCACGCGCCAGAACGCTTGCACCGGTGACAGCCCCAATACCCGTGCCGCTTCCATCAGGCCCTTGCCCTGGGCCAGGAAGGCTGTCCGCGCCAGCAGGTAGACATAGGGGTAGAACACCAGCACCAGGACGATGATCACCCCGCCAGTGGAGCGCACCCGTGGCAGGCGCATGGGCCCGAATACCTCGCGCAAGGCGCTTTGCACCGGGCCGGCGAAATCCAGCAGGCCGACGAAGACGAACGCCAGCACATAGGCAGGGATGGCGAATGGCAGCATCAACGCCCAGTCCAGCCAGCGCCGGCCGGGGAACTCGCAGAGGCTGGTGAGCCAGGCGAGGCTGACGCCCAGCACGGTGACGCCGATACCGACACCCACCACCAACGTAAGGGTATTGCTGAGCAGGCGGGTCATCTGGGTGTCGAGCAGGTGCGACCAGATCTGCGTATCGATCGACTGCCAGGACAGTAGCAGGACGCTCAGGGGCAACAGCACCAGGGCGGCGATCAGGGAGACCGGGAGGTACCAGCGGCGTTGGGGGGTGTGGGGCAAGTTCAATGTCTCTGTGGCTGATTTGCGACCGCTTTGCGGTCGTTCGCGGGCAAGCCCGCTCCCACAGGGACCGCACAAGGTTTGGACTCTGTGCAGTTCCTGTGGGAGCGGGCTTGCCCGCGAAAGGGCCCTTGCGGGCCCCGAAAGGATAAGGCCTGGCGCTTAGTTGTAGCCAGCCCGGTCCATCAGGCGAATGGCTTCAGCCTGGCGCTTGCCGGCAATTTCCACCGGAATGGTATCGGCCTTGAAGCTGCCCCAGGCGGCCACTTCCTCCGATGGCTTCACCTTCGGGTTGGCCGGGAATTCCTGATTGATGTCGGCGAACAGTTTCTGCGCTTCTTCGCCGGTCATCCATTCCACCAGCTTTTTCGCGGCTTCCGGGTGCGGTGCGTGCTTGGTCAGGCCGATACCCGACAGGTTCACATGCACGCCACGGTCGCCCTGGTTGGGCCAGAAGATCTTCACCGGCAGCTTCGGGTTCTGCTTGTGCAGGCGGCCGTAGTAGTAGGTGTTGACCACGCCCACGTCGCACTGGCCGGCCTCGATGGCCTGGATCACCGCGTTATCGTCGGAGAACACGTCGGTGGACAGGTTGTTGACCCAGCCTTTGACGATTTGCTCGGTCTTGGCCTCGCCATGGGTTTCGATCAGGGTGGCGGTGAGCGACTGGTTGTACACCTTCTTCGCCGTGCGCAGGCACAGGCGGCCTTCCCACTGTTTGTCGGCCAGGGCTTCGTAGGTGCTCAGCTCTTCGGGTTTGACCCGCTCGGTGGAGTAGATGATGGTGCGCGCGCGCAGGCTCAGGCCGGTCCAGTCATGGGACGAGGCGCGGTACTGCGACGGGATGTTCTGGTCGATGATGTCGGACTTGATCGGCTGCAGAATGCCCATCTGCTCGGCCTGCCACAGGTTGCCGGCGTCGACGGTCAGCAACAGGTCGGCCACGCCGTTGTCGCCCTCGGCCTTGATGCGCTGCATCAGCGGGGCTTCCTTGTCGGTGATGAACTTGATCTTGACCCCGGTCTTGGCGGTATAGGCATCGAACACCGGCTTGATCAGCTCGTCGATGCGCGAGGAGTACACCACCACTTCGTCCGCCGCTTGGGCGGTGCCGCCGAACAGGGTCAGGGCCAGAGCGGCCAGTAGGGGCTTGCGTGGCAACATGTGAAGCACTCCTCGGATCGTTTGAGAGGTGCAAATGGTAGTGAATCCCATTTTCTGGCTCATCTACCTAGCCGTTACCGGATGTTGCAGAGGGGGCCGCTTTCCGGCCCCGACAATCTCAAGCCTTGGCCAAATCCGGCAGGTCCCCACTCAAACCCAACGCCTGGCGCACAAACACCGCCTTGGCCTCCGGCATCTTCTCCACCAGTTTCAACCCACTGTTACGCAACCAGCGCAACGGCAGCGGATCAGCCTGGAACAACCGCTCAAAACCTTCCATGGCCGCCATCAACGCCAGGTTGTGCGGCATGCGCCGCCGCTCGTAACGGCTCAACACCTTCACATCTGCCAGCCGTTCACCACGCTCGCAGGCATTGACCAGCACCTCGGCCAGCACCGCAGCATCCAGGAAGCCCAGGTTCACACCCTGCCCGGCCAGCGGGTGAATGGTGTGCGCGGCATCGCCGATCAACGCCAGGCCCTCATCCACATAGCGCTTGGCATGGCGCTGACGCAGCGGCACGCACACCCGTGGGTCGGCCTGCAACACATCACCCAGCCGCCCCTCGAACGCCCGCTCAAGGGCCTGCAAGAAGGCCAATTCATCCAGCGCCATCAACTGCTCGGCATGCTCCGGCGTGGTCGACCACACAATCGAGCACCAGTCCTGCTGGCCGTCGCGGCTCAACGGCAGGAAGGCCAATGGCCCCTCATCGGTAAAGCGCTGCCAGGCCGTAGCCTGATGCCCGGCGCTGCAACGCACGCTGGTCACGATGGCATGGTGGAGGTAATCCCACTCGCGGGTTTCGCAGCCGGCCAGGCGTCGCACGGCCGAATTGGCGCCGTCGGCCGCGATCACCAGCGGCGCACGCAGCTGGCGGCCGTCAGCCAGGGTCAGCAGCCACTCATCGCCGGAACGACGCAGCTGCTCCAGCCGGGCGTTAGGCAACAGGCCTATGTCACTGTCGTGCAGGCGCTCCAGCAGGCCGTCCTGCACCACCCGGTTCTCGACGATATGGCCGAGCACCTGTGCATGCACACTGGCGGCCGAGAAATGAATCTGCCCGGTGCCACTGCCGTCCCACACATGCATGTCGGAATACGGTGTGGCACGCCGTTGGGCAATGCCGTCCCAGGCGCCAAGGCGTTCCAGGATGCGCTGGCTGGCCGCCGAAAGCGCACTGACACGCGGCTCGAACGGGGCTTGGGCATCGAATGGCTTGACCGTGAGCGGCCCGCCATCGAGCAAGAGGATTTGCAGGCCACTGTGGCGCAATGCCAGGGCCAGGGCGCTGCCGACCATACCGGCACCGACAATCAACAGATCTGCGCGCATTTCCATGCCTTACGCCAGCCTCGCTTGCGGCTTGAGCCGCACGTATAGGGTTTTATCGACCCGCGCGACCAGTTCGCCGGCACCATCGCGGATATCGACCTGCAAACGCGGCAGGCACTTCTTGCCGGTGGCGGTCTGCTGGCGAATGTCGTCCAGCAGCGCGTCATCGACGTGGAATTCGGCATACACCGGGCCTTTGCCCGGCGAGATGAAATCAATGCTGGCGGCCTTGTCCCAGACGATGTAATCGCGGCCCAACTGCTCAATCAGCAGCAACATGTAGAACGGGTCGACCATCGAATACAGGCTGCCGCCGAACTGGGTACCGACATAGTTGCGGTTCCAGCGGGTCAGCTTCATCGCCACCTTGACGCTGCGCATGTCCGGGCTGATGTGCTGCACACGGATCCCGGCGCCCAGGTAAGGTGGATAGAGGTTCAGCAGCCAGCGCAGCATGCGCGCCCGGCGCGCCAGTTTACGAGGGTTGCTCATGCCTGGCCCCGCGGATCGGGGCGGGTACCCAGGCCCATGGCCTGGCGGGCGAACCAGCTTTTGGCCGGCGGCAGCAGGTCGAGCCCGAGAAGGCCGAGGTTACGCCCGGCGGCGAGCAACGGCTGGTTGCTGCCGAACAGGCGCGTGACCTGGTCGGAAAAGCCGATGGTCATGGCCTGGTCCAGGCGCTGACGCTGGTGATAGGCCTGCAGCGTGGTCAGGTCGCCAGGCTGCTGCGGCCCGGCCAGCAGCGCGTCGGCCAGCGACTGCACATCGCGCAGCGACAGATTGAAACCCTGGCCGGCAATGGGGTGCAGGCTGTGCGCGGCGTTACCCAGCACCACCAGGTGCGGCCGCACCTGCTCTTGAGCTTCGATCAGTGACAGCGGGTACAGGTGCCGTGCGCCAACCTGGCGCAACGCGCCCAGGCGATAGCCAAACACGCCCTGCAGCTCACGCAGGAAACTGCGCTCGTCGATGTCGGCCAGGCGCCGTGCATCCATGCCTTGGCGTGTCCACACCAGCGCGCAGCGGTTTTCCGGCAGCGGCAGCAGGGCCATGGGGCCTTCTTCGGTGAAACGCTCGAACGCCTGGCCGCCGTGGGCTTCACCCGGGGTGATGTTGGCGATCAGGGCGCTCTGCTGGTAAGGCGTGTGGCGCACGTGAATACCCAGCTGCTCGCGCAGGCCGGAACGGCCGCCGTCGGCCAGTACCGCCAGGTCGCATTCAAGCTGGGTATCGTCATTCAAGCGCAGGCGGTAACCGCCCTCGATCGCCTGCATGGAGGTGACTTCCGCCGGGCAGCGCCAGCTCACCACCTCACTGTCCAGCCCCTGCCACAGGCATTGGCCCAGCCAGGCGTTTTCCACCACGTAGCCCAACGCGGGTACGCCTTCTTCCAGGGCATCCAGGCGAGTGGCGCCAAAGCGGCCACGGTCGGACACGTGAATCTGACGGATCGGCTCTGCACGGTGGCCGATGGCCTGCCACAGGCCCAGCTGCTGGTAGATCTGCTGGGTGCCGAACGACAACGCCGAAGACCGCGCATCGTAGCTGGGCTGGAAGCTGTCGCCGGGGGCGAACGGTTCGATCAGCAGGATCTTCCAGCCACGCGCCTTGGCCCCGGCTTGCAGGGCCAGGGCCAGGCTTGCACCAACCAGCCCACCACCGATGATCGCCAGGTTTACCCGGTTCATGCCGCGTCCTTGCGGGCGGCCTGCATCAGCGCCTCGATCTCGGCAACCGTGCGCGGCACGCCCGAAGTCAGGATTTCACAACCTTGCCTGGTCACCACCACGTCGTCCTCGATCCTTACACCAATGCCGCGCCATTTTTTGGCCACGGCCTGATTGTCGGCGCCAATGTAGATGCCTGGCTCGACGGTCAGCGCCATGCCGGGCTCCAGCACCCGCCACTCGCCGCCCACCTTGTACTCGCCCACATCGTGCACATCCATGCCCAGCCAATGCCCGGCACGGTGCATGTAGAAGGCGCGGTAGGCCTCACTGTCGATCAGCGCCTGCACCTCACCGGTGAGCAGGCCCAGCTCCATCAGGCCTTCGGTAATCACCCGCACGGTCGCCTCGTGCGCGTGGTTCCAGTGTTTGCCGGGGGCAATTTCGGCAAAGGCCGCCGCCTGTGCCTTGAGCACCAGCTCGTAGATGGCCTTCTGCTCAGGCGAAAAACGCCCGCTAACCGGGAAGGTGCGCGTGATGTCACTGGCGTAGCAGTCGATTTCGCAGCCGGCGTCGATCAGCACCAGGTCGCCATCCTTGAGCGGGGCGTCGTTCTGCTGATAGTGCAGGATGCAGCCGTTGCGCCCGGCCGCGACGATCGAGCCGTAGGCCGGCATCTTCGCCCCGCCCTTGCGGAATTCGTAGTCCAGCTCGGCTTCCAGGCTGTATTCGTGCAGCCCGGCCCGGCAGGCCTGCATGGCCCGCACATGAGCCCGTGCCGAAATGTCTGCCGCTGCGCGCATCACCTTTACTTCCGCCGCCGATTTATACAGGCGCATGTCGTGCAGCAGATGATCCAGCGCAACGAACTCGTTCGGCGGCTGCGCGCCCAGGCGGGCCTTGGAGCGGATCACGTTGATCCAGTCCATCAGCCGGCGGTCGAACTCGGCATTGCTGCCCATGGCGCTGTACACCCGCTCGCGGCCTTCGATCAGGCCCGGCAGAATCTCGTCGATGTCGGTGATGGGGAAGGCATCGTCGGCGCCAAAATCGCGCACGGCGCCTTCCTGGCCGGCCCGCAGGCCGTCCCACAGCTCGCGCTCGGGGTTGCGTTCACGGCAAAACAGCACGTACTCGCCGTGCTCACGCCCGGGGATCAACGCAATCACTGCCTCCGGCTCCGGGAAGCCGCTGAGGTACTGGAAATCGCTGTCCTGGCGGTACACGTGCTCGACGTCGCGGTTGCGGATGGCAACGGCGGCGGCGGGCAGGATGGCGATGCTGTTGGGGACCATCTGCGCCATCAGCGCCTTGCGCCGACGGGCATACTCGGCCTTGGGAATGTGGCTCATGGGCAGACTACCCCCGGTTGATCAGTGCAGCGATGGCTTGGGCGCGGGTGCGGCCGGCTTGGCCAGCTCGGAGAACAGCAACAGCGGTGCCACGCGCAGGTATTCCATGACTTCCATGTAGTCGCTCTCGCCGTCTTCGGACTCTTCGAGCGCTTCCTGCACCTGGGAAATGGCCACCAGGTCCTGCAGCACTTCCTTGGCCTCGTCGGACAGGTCCTTGCCACCGGCATTCAGGCCAAAACCTGTAATGAAGCCCTGGCACCACTGGCCCAACGCGGTAGCGCGGTCGCTCAGTGCGGCGTCGTCGGAAGGCAACAGCAGGACGATGGCCATGTCGTCGCTGGTGAGCTCGCCCTTGACCATTTCCTGCAGGCCGACCAGGGCGTTGCGCACGGTATCACCGGGCTCGGTTTCCAGCAGCTGGGCGGCATCGGCCAGCCAGCTGTCGGCGTCAAAGCCGGCACCGGCGCAGCTGCGGCCGATCAGCAGGCCGTGCAGCTCGGCCGGGGTAACAGGGTGGCCATTGCTCGAAAGCAGCATGGCGAAGGCGATGTAGGGCGATTGGGTATTGGGCATGGGCAGCTAGGCGCCAGACGGCGCAATGACTAGAATGGAGACCTTGTATCCTAGCACCGGCAGGCGCGCCAAGACCATCGGCACTGGCCGTCGCCGCCCAGGGAGAGGCATCATCGCCAGGTGACTCAACGACGGAGCGAATCGAGTGCAACCCACGCAAGAGAACGACCTGCAGGCACTGATGAGCCGATTCGAGTTGCTGATCGAACGCGTCGAGCAACTAAAACGGCAAAATGCACTCCTAGTAGCGCAGGAAAAATCCTGGCGCGAAGAGCGCGCCCACCTCATCGAAAAGAACGAGATCGCCAAGCGCAAAGTCGAGTCGATGATTTTACGCCTCAAGGCTCTGGAGCAAGACTCATGAGTTCAAGCAATAGCGTCACCGTGCAGATCCTCGACAAGGAATATTCGATCATCTGCCCGCCGGAAGAGCGCAACAACCTGGTCAGCGCCGCCCGCTACCTGGACGGCAAAATGCGCGAGATCCGCAGCAGCGGCAAGGTGATTGGCGCCGACCGTATCGCGGTGATGGCGGCCTTGAACATTACCCACGAGATGCTGCACCGCCAGGAAGACCGCAATGAAGCGCCGGCCGGCGGCACCACCCGTGAACAGGTGCGCGACCTGCTGGAGCGGGTCGATCAGGCGCTGTCCGACGACACGGGTACCAAAATCGGCTGACATTGGTATACTGGCGCCACTCCCTGGGGGATGCGCCAGTCGGTTATGTCCCTGAGCCGATACGCACAACCACGGGGGTTGCACGCTGGGGCCGGTGTGCATGTCCGCCCGACGGAAAGCCTTAACGCCCCCTGCAATCTCCACCTTGAACTTTCGGGTTCAAGGGCTACACCGATAGCGGTCTTATCGGGGAGCCTGAATTTTCTTGCCCGCCCCTTCTGGCGGGCAATTCGTTTTGGCCGACAATGTCGGCCATCACTTCTGGGATCGCCTGTGCCATGACCGACACCGCGCCGCTCACCCGCCCCCAACTCCGTCGCCTGCTTCGCAACGCCCGCCGCGCCCTTACCCCTGCCCAGCAACGCCAGGCCACCCTCGGCCTGTACCGCCAACTGGCGCAACACCCGCTGTTCCGCCGCGCCCGGCACATTGCCTTGTATTTGCCCAACGACGGCGAAATCGACCCCGGCCTGCTGCTGCGCGAAGCTCAGCGCCGCGGCAAGCGCACCTACCTGCCGGTGCTGCACGCCTGGCCACGTACGCGCATGGTGTTCCAGCGTTTCGAGCAGGGCGAAAAGCTCAAGCCCAACCGTTTCCGTATTCCCGAACCGGTCACCGACCGCAAGCGCCAACGGCCGATCTGGGCGCTGGACCTGATCCTGCTGCCGCTGGTCGGCTTCGATGAAGTGGGCGGGCGCCTGGGCATGGGCGGCGGCTTTTATGATCGCAGCCTGGCCTACCAGGGGCGTCGCAAAACCTGGAAGAAGCCTTTGCTGCTGGGGCTGGCGCATGAATGCCAGAAGGTCGAGCGGCTGGCGCAGGCCAGTTGGGATGTACCGCTGCAGGGGACGGTCTCGGACCGTGGCTGGTACCTGGCGCCGCGTTGAGCGGCGCCAGCGAGGGTATCAACGTTGTTGTGGCTGGCTGGCGTCGACCGGCATCTGGTAGGCGTTGTCCAGCTTGCGCTCCCAGAACCCTTGCGCATAACCGGTAGTGACCACACCCAGGCCAAAAATGAACACCAGGATCCACAGCAGATCCGGCTTTTTACGTTGATTCATCGAAGATTGCCCCCCAGGCAAACTGTTCAGTGCGCGGCGATTTTCTGGGAATCGCCAGCGCATAGCGCTTTAAACGGGGCGCATTTTCCGACAACCTGCGTCCGCACGCAAACCTTGACGCCAACCGGCTGTCGGTTTCGTGCAACAGGTTATTTCAAACCTTTTCAGGAGCAACCTCCATGGCCTATTGGCTGATGAAATCCGAGCCCGACGAGCTCTCCATCGAAGCCCTCGGCCGCTTGGGCGAAGCGCGCTGGGACGGCGTGCGCAATTATCAGGCGCGTAATTTCCTGCGGGCCATGAGCGTGGGTGACGAATTTTTCTTCTACCACTCCAGCTGCCCGCAACCGGGCATCGCCGGTATTGCCAGGATCACCCGCGCGGCCTACCCCGACCCGACCGCACTGGACCCGCAAAGCCACTATTACGATGCCAAGGCCACGCCCGAGAAAAACCCGTGGAGCGCGGTGGATGTGGCCCATGTGCAAACCCTGCCTCGGGTGCTGGAGCTGGGCTGGCTGAAACAACAAGCCGGCCTGGCCGAGTTGCCGCTGGTGCAAAAAGGCAGCCGCCTGTCGGTGATGCCGGTAACACCCGAACAATGGGCGGTGATTGTCGCGTTGCGTTGAATGTGCAGCTAAGGTCAAGGGTTTGACCGATATCAACACGCCATACAGGGCCGCGCGCCATGATGTGGTGTGCATGACCGCAAGGATGCAGAACGATGAACCGATACGCCCCCAGAATCTTCGCCACCGCACTGATCGCCCTGCTGGCAACAGCCGGTGGGCTGGGGTACTGGAAATCGCTCCACGACCAGTTGCCCGAAGGCCTGAGCATGGGAAATGGCCGCCTGGAGGCCACCGAAGTGCAGATCGCCAGCAAAATCCCCGGTCGCCTGGCCGAAGTGCTGGCCGACGAAGGCGACAAGGTCACCCGCGGCCAGTTGCTGGCACGTATCGACACCCGCACCATGGAAGCCCAGCGCACCCAGGCCGAAGCCGAAGTGCTGCGCGCCCGGGAAAACTACGCAGCGGCCCAGGCGTCCGTACAGTTGCGCCAGAGCGAATTGCTGCTGGCCAGCCAGGAACTCAAGCGCGTGCGCGAAATTTTCCAGCGCAAGTACGCCAGCCAGCAATTGCTCGACCAACAGCAGGCGCGCTTCGACACGGCCAACTCGGCCGTGGTCGCGGCCCGCGCCCAGCTGGCAGCAATCAAGGCCGCCATCGGCGCCGCCGAAGCCCAGGTGGCCCAGCTCACCAGTGAAATCGACGACAGCAGCCTGCGTGCGCCCATCGACGGCATTATCCAGTTGCGCCTGGCCGAGCCCGGTGAAGTGCTGGGTGCTGGCGGCCGCGTGCTGATGCTGATCGACCCCAGCGACCAGTACATGAACCTGTACCTCCCGGCTTCCACCAGCGGCCGGCTGACGGTAGGCGACCAGGCGCGGATCGTGCTCGACGCCCTGCCCGAACGCGCCCTGCCGGCGAAAGTGGCGTTCGTTGCGGCCAAGGCCCAGTTCACCCCCAAACAGGTGGAAACCCGCGACGAGCGGCAGAAGCTGGTGTTCCGGGTAAAACTGCGCCTGACCGATCCGGGCACCGTGCCGCAGGCCAAACCGGGCATGCCTGGCGCCGGCTACGTGCGCACGGCTGAGGTGGACTGGCCGGCCAACCTGCAATGAACGCCCCGGCACTGCTGGCCGAGGGTATCAGCCACCGCTATGGCGACCTGACGGCCCTGCATACACTGGGTTTCAGCCTGCCTGCCGGTACCCGCTGCGCACTGATCGGCCCTGATGGCGCGGGCAAATCGACCCTGCTTGGGCTGATCGCCGGCGTGAAGCGCCTGCAACAGGGCAAGTTGCAGGTGCTGGGCGGCTCGATCCGCCAGCGCCGTCATCGGGCTGCGCTGTACCCGAAAGTGGCGTTCATGCCGCAGGGGCTTGGCAACAACCTGTACCCGGAACTGTCGATCAGCGAGAACATCCGCTTTTTCGCCACCCTGTTCGGGCTGGGTCGGCGCGAGTGCGAGCAGCGTATGGCCAACCTGCTGCAAGCCACCGACCTGCAGCGCTTTGCCGAGCGGCCGGCCGGCAAGCTGTCAGGCGGCATGAAGCAGAAGCTGGGCCTGTGCTGCGCGTTGATCCACGAACCGGACCTGCTGATCCTCGACGAGCCGACCACTGGCGTCGACCCGTTGTCGCGGCGGCGCTTCTGGGAGCTGGTCGAACAGGTGCGCGCACAACGCCCCCAACTGACACTGTTGGTGGCCACCGCCTACATGGAAGAGGCCGAACAATTCGAACATTGCCTGATGCTCGATGGCGGCCGCCTGCTGGCCGCAGGCCCCAGCCATGAGCTGGCCGCAGCCACCCCCAGTGGCAAGCTGGACGATGCCTTCACCCACTACCAGGGCGCAGGCAAGGCGCAGCATCAACCCCTGACCATCCCGCCGCGTGAGGCCAAGGACGGCCAGATCGCCATCGAGGCCCACGACCTGACCCTGCGTTTTGGCGACTTCACAGCCGTGAACAAGGTCAGCTTCGCCATCGGCCGTGGGGAGATCTTCGGCTTTCTCGGCTCCAACGGCTGCGGCAAGACCACCACCATGAAAGTGCTGACCGGCCTGATGCCGGCCAGCGAGGGCAGCGCCAGCCTGCTGGGGCGCCCGGTGGACGCCAGCGACCTGGCCACGCGCAAGCGGGTCGGTTTCATGTCGCAGAGCTTCTCGCTGTATGGCGAGCTCAGCACCCGGCAAAACCTGGCCTTGCATGCCCGCCTGTTCGACCTGCCCAAAGCCGAAAGCGCCCAGCGCATCGACGAATTGATAGAGCGCTTCGACCTTGCCGCTATCGCCGACCAACCGTCCGGCGCCCTGCCCCTTGGCCTGCGTCAGCGCCTGTCGTTGGCGGTGGCGGTGCTGCACCGCCCGGAAGTGTTGATCCTCGACGAGCCGACCTCTGGCGTCGACCCGGCCGCCCGCGACGACTTCTGGCGCCTGCTGGTAGAGCTGTCCCGCGAGCAGGGCGTGACCATTTTCCTTTCCACTCACTTCATGAACGAAGCCCAGCGCTGCGACCGCATCTCGCTGATGCATGCCGGGCGGGTACTGGCCTGCGACACACCGGATGCCTTGCAGCGCCAGTACCACGGCGACACCCTGGAAGACGCATTCGTGCGCTGCCTGGAGCAAGCCCAGGAGCTGGCACCACAAGCCACGGACAACGCTGTGCTGGAGCAGGCCGCCACGGCCGCGCCGCCGCTGCGCCAGGGCTTCAGCCTGCGCCGCCTGCTGGCGGTGGCCAGCCGCGAGGGCAAGGAGCTGCTGCGCGACAAGGTACGCCTGGCCTTCGCCCTGCTGGGTGCGCTGTTCATGATGGTGATCTTCGGCTACGGCATTTCGCTGGATGTGGAAAACCTTGCCTTTGCTGTGCACGACCAGGACCAGAGCCCGCAAAGCCGGGCGTACCTTGAGGCCTTCCGTGGCTCACGGTATTTCGCCGAGCAGGCGCCGATCCGCGACAGCCGCGAAATGCACCAGCGCCTGCAACGCTCGGAAATCAAACTGGCGCTGGAGATTCCTCCCGGTTTTGGGCGTGACCTGTATGCCGGGCGCCAGCCGGTGGTGGCCGCCTGGCTCGACGGCGGCATGCCGTTCCGGGCGGAAACCAGCCGCAACTACGTGGAAGCCGTGCACCAGGCCAACCTGGAGCAATTGGCAAGGGCCAGCCCACAGCCGCAGGCGCGGCAGGAGCTGGTGCGCCTGGAAACGCGTTTTCGCTACAACCAGGACGTGGTCAGCGTGAATGCCATCGGCCCAGGCGTGATGGCACTGATCCTGGCCTTCATCCCGGCCATGCTCACTGCGTTGGGCATCGTCCGCGAGAAAGAGCTGGGCTCCATCACCAACTTCTATGCCACCCCCCTCACGCGCCTGGAGTTCCTGCTGGGCAAGCAGATGCCCTACCTGGCCGTGAGCCTGGTCAACCTGGCGCTGCTGGTGGCGATGAACCGCTGGCTGTTCGCCGTGCCGCTCAAGGGCAGCGTGCTGGCCCTGGCCTGCGGGGGTGTGACCTACCTGCTGGCCACCACCAGCCTGGGCCTGCTGATCTCGGCGTTCACCCGCACCCAGATCGCGGCCATCCTGGGCACCATGATCATCACCAGCCTGCCAACCATCCAGTTTTCCGGGCTGATCGTGCCACGCTCGTCGCTGGACGGCGCAGCGGCGGTGATGGGCCAGCTGTTCCCGGCGGGCTATTTCCTCGACATCGCGGTCGGCACCTTCACCAAGGCACTGGGCCTGCGCGAACTGTGGCCGCAGTGCCTGATCCTGCTGGGCTTCTTTGCCGCGTTCACCGGCCTGAGCCTGGCCATGCTGAAGAAGCAGGAGGCCTGACATGTCGCGCCTGAACCACACCCTGCGCCTGGGCCTGAAAGAACTGACCAGCCTGCGCCACGACAGCGTCCTGCTGCTGTTCCTGCTGTATGCCTTCAGCGTGGCGATCTACATGCCGGCAGCCGGCTCGGTGATCGGCGTGCACAACGCCAGCGTCGCGGTGGTGGACGAAGACCACAGCCTGCTCTCACGCAAGCTCAGCGAAGCCCTGCAACCGCCCGAGTTCCAGCCCGCCGTGCCGCTGGCACCGGAGCACCTGGACCAGGCCATGGACAGTGGCCAGTACACCTTCGTGATCAATGTGCCGGTGAATTTTCAGAGCGACCTGTTGGCCGGGCGCTCGCCGGAATTGCAGATCAATGTCGATGCCACGGCCATGAGCCAGGCGTTCATGGGCGCTGGCTATATCGGCCGCATCTTCGAGCGTGAACTGCTCGACTACAGCCAACGCGGCAATGTGCAAAGCCCAGTGCTGATCAACCCCAAAGCGCTGTTCAACCCCAACCTGGAGGGTGGTTGGTTCCTGGCGGTGATCCAGATCGTCAACAACATCACCATTCTGGCGATCATCCTCACCGGCACCGCGCTGCTACGTGAGCGTGAGCACGGCACCCTCGACCACCTGCTGGTGCTGCCGCTGACGGCACTGGAAATCATGCTGGCGAAGATTGGCAGCAACGCGCTGGTGGTGGTGATCTGCACGTGGATTTCGCTGGTGGTGGTGGTGAAAGGTGCGCTGGGCGTACCGTTGTCCGGCTCGATGGGGCTGTTCCTGGGCGTGACGGCGCTGTACCTGTTCGCCAGTACCGCGCTGGGTATCTTCCTCGCCACCCTGGCGCGCTCGACACCGCAGTTCGGCCTGCTGGCGATCCCGGTGATCATCCCGATGCTGTTGCTGTCAGGCGGCAGCACACCGCTGGACAGCATGCCGCAGTGGTTGCAGTGGGTGATGCAGGGCTCGCCGTCGACGCACTTCGTCAGCCTGGGGGCTGCGATCCTGTTCCGGGATGCAGGGTGGGCGGTGGTTTGGCCGGATATCCTGGCGCTGGGCCTGATCGGCCTGGTGTTCTTCAGCGTGGCGCTGGCGCGGTTTCGTCGGAGCCTGGCGTCCTGATAACGCAGGCACCGTGGAGGCATCTGTGGGAGCGGACACGCCCGCTCCCACAATTGATTACTGCACGATCAGGTTGTTGAACAGCAAGTCTTCTACGATCGGCTTGCCCTCTTCCGCTTCCAGCACCTGCTGCACCTGCTTCAGCGCCTCCTGGCGCAGGTGTTCCTTGGCTTCGACGTTGCTCATGCTGTCCACCGTCTGCTGGGTGAACAGTGCCACCAGCTGGTTGCGAATCAGCGGTTCGTGGTGCTGCACCGCCTTGGCGGCTTCATCGCCTGTCACGCGCAGGGCCACATCGGCCTTGTACACACGCAGCCGTGGGCCGCCGTCGAGGGCATAGTTGCCGACAAAGGGCGGGCTCAGGCTGATGTAGGCGACCTTGGGCGCCCCTTCCTTGGCTTCTTCGGCCATGGCCGCAGCCGGCAGCAGCAGCGCCAATACCATCAAGATCCACGCTTTCACGAATTCGCTCCTCAATACAGTTGGCGCCAGCTTACCCAGCACACCGCTCAAACCCAAGCCCGGGCTTGTGCCGGCACTTATGCCTGCACATCAGGGCGGGCCATGCTCGTTGACCCGGCAGGTGGCCCTCCTACACTTATCGGCCACTACCCGCAAAGGAATAGCCCCGATGAAAGCTGTGTTGTGCAAAACCCTGGGCCCGGCGCGCAACCTGGTGCTGGAAGACGTGGCCAGCCCGCTGCCGAAGAAGAACGAGATCCTGCTGGATGTGCAGGCCGCCGGGGTCAACTTCCCCGACACCCTGATCATCGAAGGCAAGTACCAGTTCCAGCCGCCGCTGCCATTCTCGCCGGGTGGCGAAGCGGCGGGCGTGGTGGCTGCGGTCGGGGAAAAGGCCGGAGCGTTCAAGGTGGGTGACCGGGTCATGGCGCTGACCGGCTGGGGCGCGTTTGCCGAGCAGGTGGCGGTGCCGTTCTACAACGTACTGCCGATCCCGGCGAGCATGGATTTCACTACCGCTGCGGCATTCGGCATGACCTACGGCACCTCGATGCACGCCCTGCGCCAGCGTGGCCAACTGCAGGCAGGTGAAACCCTGCTGGTGTTGGGCGCTTCCGGCGGTGTTGGGCTGGCGGCAGTGGAAATCGGCAAGGCCATGGGTGCACGGGTGATCGCGGCGGCCAGCAGTGCCGAGAAACTGGCCGTGGCCAAGGCGGCCGGGGCGGATGAGCTGATCGACTATAGCCAGGCCAGCCTGCGCGACGAGATCAAGCGCCTGACCGGCGGCCAGGGTGTGGATGTCATCTACGACCCGGTCGGTGGCGAGTTGTTCGAGCAGGCGGTGCGCGGGCTGGCCTGGAATGGCCGACTGCTGGTGGTGGGCTTTGCCAGCGGGACCATCCCGCAGTTGGCGGCCAACTTGGTATTGCTCAAGGGCGCGGCAGTGCTTGGGGTGTTCTGGGGGGCGTTTGCACAGCGCCAGCCGGAAGATAACGCGGCCAACTTCAAGCAGCTGTTTGCATGGCATGCCGAAGGCAAGTTGAAACCGCTGGTGTCGCAGATTTATCCACTGGCTGAGGCTGGAGCTGCCATCGAGAAGTTGGGGCAGCGGCAGGCTGTGGGTAAGTTGGTGGTGTTGGCCAAGTAAGATAGTTCCGGCCCTTTCGCGGGCTTGCCCGCGAAGAGGCCGGCACAGGTTTTCACACTTCCCGCAGGTTATGGCAGCGCCGGAACCGCGCCTCCAGGTTGCGATCGGGCATCTGGTGGCTGCGCAAGGCATTCAACGTCTGTTCCACGTAGTCCCGCGTGGTGCCATAACGCCCCTTGGCACTGGCCAGAATCTGGCTGAGCAAGGTATCTGGCAAGTTCCCCGCATAGCACGGCAAATGCCGCTCCAGCACAAAGCCTAAAGCCTGCACCTTGCTACCATCGCCCAGCCGGCAGGTGAGCCAGTGCGGTCGGTATGCCGGGTACGGCATCTCGCGCTGCCACAGGGCCATCAGCGAGTCATCCAGGTTGCTTTCATCCAGCCGGTAGGCAAAGCCGCTGCAGGAACCGCCACGGTCCAGGCCAAACACCAGCCCGGGCGTTTCCGGGGTACCGCGGTGTTCGTGCGACCACAGGTACAAGCCCCGGTGATAGCCATGTACCCGCGCGCGCTGGCGTTCTACCGAATTGCACTCCGGCCGCCAGATCAACGAACCATAGGCAAACAACCACACCGGCCCACCCTGATGGCGCGACATGGTCGTCTTCATCGAGTTGAACAACTGGTCGTGAGTATGTTGCTGACCGAAGTCGAGTGCCGGAGGATATGAAACTTCCCAGGACATACTTTCAAGTGCCGACATAAGCTGCCGCCATTATCCCTGTGAACTACGGATGTAGCGAGATTCGATTACGCTGCGGCCCAAGGCCTCTATACCAAGGGCGCTTGCAGTAACCATAGGCCAGAACGGCAGGAATACTCAAGCCCTCGCGTCAGTGTTTCATGCACGGTTCCGACGACTGGGAAGTACTGTTTCAACAGCGGTGAAAGTTATTAGCCAAGGCGGTAACAATTACCGCCTTATACCCACACTTTCAAACTTCGGTTATTAACCGCGCGGTGCGTAGGCAAACACATCCGCACGCATGCGGTGTGCATCCATGCCGGCTTCGACCAGGGCGTCGAGGGTGGCGTAGATCATGTTTGGTGAACCACTGGCATACACATGTACGGTGTTGAGGTCGGCAATGTCCTCGCAAACCGCTTCGTGCAACATGCCGCAACGGCCTTCCCAGCCGCACAGGTCGCTGACAACCTGATGCAGGAACAGGTTGGGCAGGCGCTGCCATTCATCCCAGTGCTCGATCTGGTAGAAGTCTTCGGGCCTGCGCACGCCCCAGTACAGGTGCACCGGGTGCTTGAAGCCCTTGGCCCGGCAATGCTCGACCAGGCTGTGCATCTGGCCCATGCCGGTACCCGCGGCGATCAGCACCAGCGGCCCATCCGGCAGCTCGGCCAGATGAGTGTCGCCGAATGGCATTTCGATGCGCGCCAAACCGTCACGCTTGAGTTGCTCGATCAGTTGCAGCGCACTGGGCTCACGCGCCAGCACATGCAGCTCCAGCTCACGACCGCCGTGGGGCGCGGAGGCCAGCGAGAAGGCCGCCTGCTTGCCGCCCTCGCGCTCGATCATCAGGTATTGCCCGGCGTGGTAACGCGGCGGCTTGCCGGCTGGCGCGCGCAAACGCACCCGCCACACGTCGCCACCGACGTCGACGCACTCGCTGACGCTGCACGCCAGCTTGCGCACTGGCAGCTCGCCCAGGGCGAGCACACCGTCCCAGAGCAACACACAGTCCTCCAGCGGTTCGGCAATGCAGGTGAACAACTCGCCATGGTCGCGGACTTCGCCATCCTGGCGTACCCGGCCTTCGACCAACAACGCGGCGCAAACATGGCAATTGCCATTGCGGCAGCTGTTCGGGCAGTCATAGCCCAACCGCCGCGCTCCATCCAGGATCCGTTCCCCGGGTTCGAGCGCCAGCACCGCCCCGGACGGCTGCAACGTTACCTGCATCAATCTATTCCCAACTGATCCCACAGCTCATCGATACGGCGGGTGACGGCTTCGTCCTTGACGATGACACGTCCCCATTCGCGTGTAGTCTCGCCCGGCCACTTGTGCGTGGCGTCCAGGCCCATCTTCGACCCCAGCCCCGATACCGGCGACGCGAAGTCCAGGTAGTCGATCGGCGTGTTGTCGATCATCACCGTATCACGCTTGGGGTCCATGCGCGTGGTAATGGCCCAGATCACATCGTTCCAGTCACGGGCGTTGATATCGTCATCGGTCACAATAACGAACTTGGTGTACATGAACTGTCGCAGGAACGACCACACACCCAGCATCACGCGCTTGGCGTGGCCCGGGTACTGCTTCTTCATGGTCACCACCGCCATACGGTACGAGCAGCCTTCCGGCGGCAGGTAGAAGTCGGTAATTTCCGGGAACTGCTTCTGCAGGATCGGCACGAACACTTCGTTCAACGCCACACCGAGGATTGCCGGCTCATCTGGCGGCCGGCCGGTGTAGGTGCTGTGGTAGATCGGCTTTTGCCGGTGAGTGATGCGCTCGACGGTGAACACCGGGAAGCTGTCCACTTCGTTGTAGTAGCCGGTGTGGTCGCCGTACGGGCCTTCCGGGGCCATTTCGCCCGGGTGAATCACACCTTCCAGGATGATTTCGGCGGTGGCCGGCACCTGCAGGTTGCTGCCACGGCACTTGACCAGCTCGGTGCGGTTACCGCGCAGCAGGCCAGCGAAGGCGTACTCGGAGAGGGTGTCCGGCACCGGGGTCACGGCACCAAGGATGGTCGCCGGGTCAGCGCCCAGCGCCACGGCAACCGGGAACGGCTGGCCGGGGTTTTTCTCGCACCACTCGCGGTAGTCGAGGGCGCCACCACGGTGGCTGAGCCAGCGCATGATGACCTTGTTGCGGCCGATGACCTGCTGGCGGTAGATGCCCAGGTTCTGGCGGTCCTTGTTCGGGCCACGGGTAACCGTAAGGCCCCAGGTGATCAGCGGCGCCACATCGCCGGGCCAGCAGTGCTGGATCGGCAGTGCACCGAGGTCGACATCGTCACCCTCGACCACCACTTCCTGGCACACCGCGTCCTTGACCACCTTCGGCGCCATCGACACGACCTTCTTGAAGATCGGCAGCTTGGACCAGGCATCCTTCAGGCCCTTCGGCGGCTCGGGCTCCTTGAGGAACGCCAGCAACTTGCCGATCTCGCGCAGTTCGTCGACCGATTCGGCGCCCATGCCCATGGCCACGCGCTCTGGCGTACCGAACAGGTTACCGAGTACCGGGATGTCGAAGCCGGTGGGCTTTTCGAACAGCAACGCCGGGCCCTTGGCACGTAAGGTGCGGTCGCAGACCTCGGTCATTTCCAGGACGGGGGAAATCGGAACCTGGATGCGCTTGAGTTCGCCGCGCTGCTCCAGGCCACGGATGAAGTCGCGCAAGTCGCGATACTGCATGCATGAGCCTCGTGTTGGCCGTATCGGTCGGGGGTGCAGAGTGTAGCGCCGTTCGGGCTTGGTTTGGGGGCAAAATGCATTGGGGCAGGATCAGGCAGCTTACTTACGCCTCATCGATTGTGCGAGACCACCTTCGACAGCCCAATGCCAAGTGCTTGCAGCACCTTCAGCACGGTCGACAACTTTGGGTCGCCGTCCACTGCCAACGCCCGATAGAGGTTGGGGCGCGCAAGACCGGTAGCCTGAGAAAGGTTACCCATACCGCCGCGCGCTTCAGCCACGCGCCGGACTGCTGTCAGAAATCCTGCAGCCCCGCCAGGCTCATCGATTTCCTCAAGCGCCACGGCGACATAATCGATGGCAAAGGACTCGTCGTTGCGGAGCATTTCGAGAACACTCTCTTCATGAGAACGTGTGCCGGTCATAGCGTTACCTTGTGCCTGCGCCAAAGAGATCTGGCTTGTTCAATATCAGCCTGCTGCCGGTCTTTCGACCCTCCCCCGAGCAGGAAAATTATCCTACGCCCAATGGTGGCGTAATAGATGCGATAGCCTGGCCCGAAATCCAGTTTCATCTCGAACACGCCATCAGCCACTGGCTCGGTCACGCCAAAGTGGCCCTGCGCTGCCCGGTCGACCCTCGTAGTGATTCGCGCTTTCACCCTTGTGTCGCGAATGGTGTCCAACCATGCCTGGTAGATATCCAGGCCATTGGGGGATAGAACGTGATGAACTGCGTACATCCATAATGTACCTTAAAAGAGACAATTCCGTGTCGATATTTTGGCCAGCTTGCTAAGCACGCTGGTTTTGGGCGGGAGATTGAGGGAAGGACAAGGCAGCCCGCAGGCAGCAGGGTGGCCTGCATTCAGGATTCTGGCGAACGGACTTTTGTGACAAACAGCAAAAAGCCGGGTTTCCCCGGCTTTTTGTGTGCTCAGACGAAGCTTACTTGCGCTTCATCGACAAGAAGAACTCGTCGTTGGTCTTGGTCTGCTTGAGCTTGTCGACCAGGAACTCGATGGCGGCGATTTCGTCCATTGGGTGCAGCAGCTTGCGCAGGATCCACATACGCTGCAGCTCGTCGTCGGCGGTCAGCAGCTCTTCGCGGCGGGTACCGGAACGGTTGATGTTGATGGCCGGGAACACACGCTTCTCGGCGATGCGGCGGTCCAGTGGCAGCTCCATGTTGCCGGTGCCCTTGAACTCTTCGTAGATCACTTCGTCCATCTTCGAGCCGGTTTCGACCAGCGCGGTGGCGATGATGGTCAGCGAGCCGCCTTCCTCGATGTTACGCGCAGCACCAAAGAAGCGCTTCGGCTTCTCCAGGGCGTGGGCGTCGACACCACCGGTCAGCACCTTGCCGGAGCTCGGGATCACGGTGTTGTAGGCCCGCGCCAGACGGGTGATGGAGTCCAGCAGGATGACCACGTCCTTCTTGTGTTCGACCAGGCGCTTGGCCTTTTCGATCACCATTTCGGCAACCTGCACGTGGCGGGTTGGCGGCTCGTCGAAGGTGGAGGCAACCACTTCGCCGCGCACGGTGCGCTGCATTTCGGTCACTTCTTCCGGGCGCTCGTCGATCAGCAGGACGATCAGGTGGCACTCGGGGTTGTTACGGGTGATGTTCGCCGCGATGTTCTGCAGCATGATCGTCTTGCCCGCTTTTGGCGGAGCAACGATCAGGCCACGCTGGCCTTTGCCGATCGGGGCGCACAGGTCGATGACGCGACCGGTCAAGTCCTCGGTGGAGCCGTTACCGGCCTCCATCTTCAGGCGCTTGTTCGGGAACAGCGGCGTCAGGTTTTCGAACAGGATCTTGTTCTTCGCGTTTTCCGGGCGGTCGAAGTTGATGGTGTCGACCTTCAGCAGGGCGAAGTAACGCTCCCCTTCCTTCGGTGGGCGGATCTTGCCGACGATGGTGTCGCCGGTACGCAGGTTGAAACGGCGGATCTGGCTGGGCGAGACGTAGATATCGTCTGGGCCGGCCAGGTAGGACGCATCAGCCGAACGCAGGAAACCGAAACCATCCTGGAGAATCTCCAGCACGCCGTCACCCGAGATCTCTTCGCCGCTTTTCGCGTGCTTCTTCAGCAGGGCGAAAATCACGTCCTGTTTGCGCGAACGGGCCATGTTTTCGATGCCCATCTGTTCGGCCATTTCCAAAAGATCGGTAATCGGCTTTTGCTTGAGTTCAGTCAGGTTCATAAGGGGAGTGACGTAATCATGTAAGAAGGGAGAATTAAGCTTCTGGCTTAATGAGGCCGCGCCGCTAGATGGCGACAGGATCGCGTACTGATTCGAATTAGGGATGCTTCGGCGACGGCGTGTAGAGGGCACTGGAAAAGCAGTGCGAGGCCGAATGTAACACTTGCTTTTTTCTGCGTCTAGTGCTCTGAAAAAGAAAAGCCCCGCATTTGCGGGGCCTTTTCACATCACAGGTGAGCGTCGAGGAACGCGGCCAGCTGCGATTTGGACAGAGCGCCAACCTTGGTGGCTTCGACGTTGCCGTTCTTGAACAGCATCAGCGTCGGGATACCACGCACGCCGTGCTTGGCCGGGGTTTCCTGGTTCTCGTCGATGTTCAGCTTGGCGACGGTCAGTTTGCCCTCGTAGGTGGCAGCGATGTCGTCCAGAACCGGAGCGATCATCTTGCATGGGCCGCACCATTCAGCCCAGTAGTCGACCAGCACCGGGCCTTGAGCCTGCAGTACGTCGGCGTCGAAGCTGGCGTCGGTGACGTGTTTGATTTTGTCGCTCATGGAAATCTCCAAGGTCGTAAGCAATAAAAAACGTTGCCCATCATAGCCGCCCCTGCCGTCTACAGGAAGCTGCGGACGATTGAGTGTAACTATAGTTGTGCAAGACGCCGCGAATCGAAACTGTCATACAGCCGTCATAGAATCGAATGGCACATTGCCTTGCATCAAGGCCAGCACACCGGCTGCGTGTCACGCGTTGGCGACAGCCTGCTATCGTGGCACGATTGCCGGGTTAACGACCGAGAACAACCAGATCATGCCGCATACCATCGCGAAGAACCTGTCCCTGATCGCTGCCATCGACCTTGGCTCCAACAGTTTCCATATGGTCGTGGCCAAGGCCCACCATACCGAAATCCGCATTCTCGAGCGGCTGGGCGAGAAGGTTCAACTGGCCGCCGGCATCGGCGAGGACCGCCTGCTTAGCGAAGAAGCCATGGAGCGGGGCCTCGAATGCCTCAAGCGCTTCGCACAGCTGATCAACGGCATGCCGGCCGGCGCCGTGCGTATCGTCGGTACCAACGCCCTGCGCGAAGCGCGCAACCGCAACGTATTCATCCAGCGCGCCGAGGCCATTCTCGGCCATCCGGTGGAGGTGATCTCCGGCCGTGAAGAAGCGCGCCTGATCTACCTGGGTGTGTCGCACACCTTGGCCGACACCCCAGGCAAGCGCCTGGTGGCCGACATTGGCGGCGGCAGTACCGAATTCATCATCGGCCAGCGCTTCGAGCCGCTGCTGCGCGAAAGCCTGCAAATGGGTTGCGTCAGCTTCACCCAGCGCTACTTCCGCGACGGCAAGATCACCCCGGCCCGCTACGCCCAGGCGTACACCGCCGCGCGCCTGGAGCTGATGAGCATCGAGCACGCCCTGCACCGCCTGACCTGGGACGAGGCCATTGGCTCGTCCGGCACCATCCGCGCCATCGGCGCCGCCATCAAGGCCGGCGGCCTGGGCAATGGCGAGGTCAACGCTGAAGGCCTGGCCTGGGTCAAACGCAAGGTGTTCAAACTGGGCGAGGTCGACAAGATCGACTTCGACGGCGTCAAACCGGACCGCCGCACCATCTTCCCGGCAGGCCTGGCGATTCTGGAGGCGATCTTCGACGCCCTGGAACTGCAGCGCATGGACCACTGCGACGGCGCACTGCGCGAAGGTGTGCTGTTCGACCTGCTCGGCCGTCACCACCATGAAGACGTGCGCGAACGCACGTTGAATTCGCTGATGGAGCGCTACCATGTGGACCAAGGCCAGGCCGCGCGCGTCGAGCGCAAGGCGCTGCACGCCTTCGACCAAGTGGCCGAAGCGTGGGACCTGAAAGACGGAAACTGGCGCGATCTGCTTGGCTGGGCGGCGAAAGTGCACGAAATCGGCCTGGATATCGCCCACTACCACTACCACAAGCACGGCGCCTACCTGATCGAGCACTCCGACCTGTCGGGCTTCTCCCGCGAGGACCAGCAGATGATGGCCTTGCTGGTGCGTGGCCACCGCCGCAACATCCCCAAGGACAAGTTCGCCGAGCTGGGTGAAGAAGGTATCAAGCTACTGCGCCTGTGCGTGCTGTTGCGCTTCGCCATCCTGTTCCACCACATCCGTGGTAACCAGCAGATGCCGAAAGTAGAACTCAAGGCTGCCGATGACAGCCTCGATGTCGCCTTCCCGGAAGGATGGCTGGAACAGAACCAGCTGACCCAGGCCGACTTCGCCAACGAGGCGGAGTGGCTGGCCCGGGTCGGCTTCGTCCTCAGCGTACGTTGAGGAGCGGGTTGCTCAGGCGCTCCAGCAGGGTCGCCTGGGCACTGCGCGGGTTCTGGTTGCCGGTTGGCGTGCTGCGCACGTAACGCCCGTCTGGCTGCAAGGTCCAGGCGTGGGTGTTGTCGGTCAGGTAGCCTTCCAGCTCCTTCTTCACCCGCAGCAACAGCTTCTTGCCTTCCACCGGGAAGCAGGTCTCCACACGCTTGTCGAGGTTGCGCTCCATCCAGTCGGCGCTGGACAGGTAGATCTGCTCTTCGCCGCCATTGAGGAAGTAGAACACCCGCGTGTGCTCCAGGAAGCGGCCGATGATCGAGCGCACCTGGATGTTGTGCGAAACCCCCGGAATGCCTGGGCGCAGGCAGCACATGCCACGCACTATCAGGTCGATCTTCACGCCCGACTGGCTGGCCTTGTACAGCGCCTTGATGACCTTGGCGTCGGTCAGTGAGTTGAACTTGGCAATGATGTGCGCCGGCTTGCCTTCGAGGGCGAACTGGGTTTCCCGCGCGATCATGTCGAGCATGCCCTTCTTCAGGGTGAACGGCGCGTGCAGCAGCTTTTTCATGCGAAGGGTCTTGCCCATGCCGATCAGCTGGCTGAACAGCTTGCCGACGTCTTCGGTGAGGGCGTCGTCAGAGGTGAGCAGGCTGTAGTCGGTGTACAGGCGGGCGTTGCCGGCGTGGTAGTTACCGGTACCCAGGTGCGCATACCGCACGATCTCACCCTGTTCGCGGCGCAGGATCAGCATCATCTTGGCGTGGGTCTTGAAGCCGACCACGCCGTAGATCACCACCGCACCGGCCGCTTGCAGGCGGCTGGCCATCTGCAGGTTGGACTCTTCGTCGAAGCGCGCACGCAATTCGATCACCGCCGTGACCTCCTTGCCGTTACGCGCCGCGTCCACCAGGGCATCGACGATTTCCGAGTTGGCCCCGGAGCGGTACAGGGTCTGGCGCACGGCCAATACGTGTGGATCCTTGGCGGCCTGGCGCAGCAGGTCGATCACCGGGGTGAAGGACTCGAACGGGTGCATCAGCAGGATGTCCTGCTTGCCGATCACGCTGAAGATGTTGTCGGCGTTCTGCAGCAGTTTGGGAATCGCCGGGGTGAATGGCGTGTATTGCAGCTCCGGGTGGCTGTCCAGGCCGGTGATGCTGAACAGGCGGGTGAGGTTGACCGGGCCATTGACCTGGTACAGCTCGCTTTCGCTGAGGCTGAACTGCTTGAGCAGGTAGTCCGACAGGTGTTTCGGGCAGGTGTCGGCCACCTCCAGGCGCACGGCGTCGCCGTATCGGCGCGAGAACAGCTCGCCGCGCAGGGCGCGCGCCAAGTCGTCGACTTCTTCGGAGTCCAGCGCCAGGTCGGCGTTACGGGTCAGGCGGAACTGGTAGCAGCCCTTCACCTTCATGCCCTGGAACAGGTCGTCGGCATGCGCATGGATCATCGACGACAGGAACACGTAGTTGGCGCCTGGGCCACCGACCTCTTCCGGCACGCGGATCACCCGCGGCAGCAGGCGCGGGGCCGGGATGATCGCCAGGCCGGAATCACGACCGAAGGCATCGACACCTTCGAGCTCGACGATGAAGTTGAGGCTCTTGTTCACCAGCAGCGGGAACGGGTGGGTCGGGTCGAGGCCGATCGGGGTGATGATCGGGGCGATTTCGTCGCGGAAATAGCGGCGCACCCAGGTCTTGAGCTTGGGCGTCCAGTAACGGCGGCGAATGAAGCGGATCTGGTGTTTTTCCAGCTCAGGCAACAGCACGTCGTTGAGGATCGCGTACTGGCGCTCTACCTCGATGTGCACCAGCTCGCTGATGCGCGCCAGCGCCTGGTGCGGCTGCAGGCCGTCGGCGCCAGCCTGTTCACGGGCGAAATTGATCTGTTTCTTCAGGCCGGCGACGCGGATCTCGAAGAACTCGTCGAGGTTGCTGGAGAAGATCAACAGGAACTTGAGGCGTTCGAGCAGCGGGTAGTTCTCGTCCAGTGCCTGTTCCAGCACGCGAATGTTGAACTGCAGCTGCGAGAGCTCGCGATGAATGTACAGGCTGCTGTCGTCCAGGCCAGGGACGGCGATTGCCGGGGCAGGCGCGGGCGCCGGGGCCACAGGCTCCGCCACCAGTTCCGCTGCGGGCTCCGGCTCGGGTGCCGGCGGCAGGTCTGGTGGGGTCTGGACCATCTCTTCCGGGAGCTCCTGAGCTTCCTTGATCACGACAGGGGTGAGCACTTCGTTATTCATCTGGCGTTCCTGAGGACGTTAACGCCCTATCATCAATTGAGCGGCAAGATAAGCGCCCATTATGACGCCTGTGTTACACACCAGGGCAAGCCATGGCGCGTGCCTTCCGGCATTGTCTGAGTAGGGATTGTTCATGTCGAGACACATTTGGACACTTTCACGAACGCGCGCGAAGGGGTAGGCTGCGCGTTCATTTCGCCAGCACCTCAGAAAATGCTTCAACAATTCCTGCAGGATTTCGGCTACTTCGCCCTTTTTCTAGGCACCTTCTTCGAAGGCGAGACCATCCTGGTGCTTGCGGGATTCCTTGCGTTCCGCGGTTACATGGACATCAACCTGGTGTGCCTGGTGGCCTTCTTCGGCAGCTACGCCGGCGACCAGCTGTGGTATTTCATGGGCCGCCGCCACGGGCGCAGGATCCTGGCGCGCAAGCCGCGTTGGCAGGCCATGGGTGACCGGGCGCTGGACCACATCCGCCGCCACCCCGATATCTGGGTGCTGAGTTTCCGCTTCGTTTATGGCCTGCGCACGGTCATGCCGGTGGCCATTGGCCTGTCGGGCTACCCGCCGCGCCGCTACCTGCTGCTGAACGGCATTGGAGCGGCCATCTGGGCAATAGCCTTGGGCGCCGCTGCCTACCACTTTGGCGCCATCCTCGAAGGCCTGCTGGGCAACGTGAAGCGTTACGAGCTATGGGTGCTCGGTGGCCTGCTGGCGCTGGGTGGCCTGCTGTGGCTGCGCCGGCGCTTCCGCACCCTGCGTGCGGAGCGCAAGGCGGCGGGCCAGGCCCAGGCCCCAGAGGCTGAGCAGGCTGTAAGCCACGAGCAGGAACCAGGCCAGCGGCGCGACCACCGTTAAGCCCAAAGCACCGGCCAGGTACAATGCCGGCGCATTCAACAGCAGCCGCGCCAGTTCCAGGCGCGCAGCCCAGCGCCGGTTTTCCAGCAACGCTCCCAATACGAACAGACCAAACGCCATCAGCGACCAGCCGAGCACCAGCGCGGCGACCGGCACGCGCTCGGCCACGTCCATCAAGTAGCTGCCCAAGGCCACATAAACCACAAACTGCGCCGCCACGTAGGCTTGTTGCGCACGGCCCAAGGCAATCTCGAACTTGCGAAACAACGCCAGGTCCTGCTTGGCCTGCGGGTAGCGTGCGGCCACATCGGCCGGGCGCCAGCCGGTGGGCATGAACCAGATGCGCAGCTTGTCCCACAGGCTTGTGGTGCGCCTGGCGTCATGCCAAAGCTGGGCATAGAACTGCAGGTTGGCCCACAGCGGGTTCCAGCTGGCCAGCGGCGTGGTCACCCCGAACACCACCGGCTCAGCCGGGTCTTCCTCCTTGAAGGTGCCGAACAGACGGTCCCAGAGAATGAACACGCCGCCGTAGTTGCGATCCAAGTAAGCAGGGTTTTGCGCATGGTGGACGCGATGGTTGGATGGCGTGATCAGCACCCACTCGAGCCAACCGAGCTTGGGAATGTGCCGGGTATGTACCCAGAACTGGTACAGCAGGTTGAGCGAGGCCACAGTGACGAACACCAGCGGTGGCACCCCCAGCAGCGCCAGCGGCAGGTAGAAGATCCACGAGAAAATGAACCCGCTACTGGTCTGACGCAGTGCGGTGGTCAGGTTGTACTCCTCGCTCTGGTGATGCACCGAGTGCGCCGCCCACAACACATTGCGTTCGTGACCCAGGCGATGCAGCCAGTAGTAGCAGAAGTCGTACAGGACGAAGGCCAGCAACCACACCCACCAGGCATCGGGCGGCAAGCGCAGCAGTGCCAGGTGCTCGAAGGCCAGGGCGTAGGTCACCAACCCCACGCCCTTGGTCAGCAACCCGGTGCTGGTCGACAGCGCGCCGGTGCTCAGGCTGTTGATCGAATCGGCCAGGGTGAAGTTGCGCTGGCCGCGCACACGGTCGGCCACCAGTTCCACGGCGATCAGCACGAAGAAGAACGGCACGGCCAGCAGTATCAGGTCCATGGGCGCGGTCTCAAGCGTTATCCCACAAGATTAGGCCGCGCCCGCAGGAAACCCTATGGCGACATCTGCCAAACTAGAGGACATTTAGCGCCTCGACTCAGGAGTAGTGAACATGACAAAAAAAGTAGCGGTGATTCTTTCCGGCTGTGGCGTGTATGACGGCGCCGAGATCCACGAAAGCGTGATCACCCTGCTGCGCCTCGACCAGCGCGGCGCTCAGGTGCAGTGCTTCGCGCCGAACATTGCGCAGATGCATGTGATCAACCACCTGACCGGCGAAGAAATGCCCGAATCACGCAATGTGCTGGTGGAATCGGCGCGCATTGCCCGCGGCGAGGTCAAGGACATCCGCGAAGCCAAGGCCGAAGACTTCGATGCGCTGATCGTGCCTGGCGGTTTTGGTGCGGCGAAAAACCTGTCCAACTTTGCCGTGGAAGGCGCCAACTGCACCGTCAACCCGGACGTGCTGGCCCTGGCCGAAGCCTTCGCCGACGCCTGCAAGCCGGTGGGCCTGATCTGCATCTCGCCGGCACTGGCGGCGAAAATCTACGGGCCGGGCGTGGTCTGCACCATCGGTACCGACGCAGGCACGGCGGCAGCCGTGACGAAAATGGGCGGCACCCATGAAGAGTGCGATGTGCACGATATTGTCGAAGATACCCAGCGCAAACTGGTGACGACACCGGCGTACATGGAGGCCAAGTCGATCAGCGAAGCGGCTGGCGGGATCTACAAGCTGGTGGACCGGGTGCTGGAGCTGACGCACGAGTAACTGCAACAAGCTTCTGAAGCTGGCGCGGTCCCTGTGGGAGCGGGTTTACCCGCGAAGAATCCAACGCGGTGCATGGCACCGGCTGCGCCGGTGTTCGCGGGTAAACCCGCTCCCACAGGTCCGCGTAACAACTAGTCCCGCGAACTGAACTCAGGATTTGGACAACCGGGCAATGATCCGGTCCAACGCATTGGCAAACGCCTGCTTGTCGCGCTCGCCATAGGCCGCCTGCCCTCCCCCCACCTGGCCCTGCTCACGCAGCTCGGTAAACAGGTTGCGCGCCGCCAGGCGGTCGCCCATGTTGCGCTCGTCGAATTCGCGCCCGCGCGGGTCCAGCGCCGCCACGCCCTTTTTCACCAGGCGGTCAGCCAACGGCACATCACTGCAGATCACCAACTCGCCCGGCACAGCGTGCTCGACCAGGTAATCGTCGGCTGCGTCCATGCCGCTTGGCACCACGATCAACCGCACGATCGAGAACGCCGGCTTGGCGACGGCCTGGCCCGCCACCATCACCACTTCGAACTTGCGCTTGAGGGCGAACTTGACGATCAGATCCTTGGCCGCCTTGGGACAGGCGTCGGCATCGATCCATACACGCATCGGACTACTCTTCATGAATTCAAGGCCCCCATCATGCCTCAAGCCCGGTGAAAACTGCAGCCGCCCGGCATGCGCTGTAAAAATGGCGCCAATATTTCAATTGCCGCTTATCCGACCCCGCCACTCAGGCTAAACTCGCCACAGCTCCACTGGCCTGCCCGAGTGCGCAATGAACCACCCTCACGAAATCCGCCCAGACCTGGACGAAGGCATCGACCGCAAGGTCCTGGCGACGTTGCGTGCGCGCTTCCTGCGGCTGAACCAAGGGCGGCTGCAACGGGCCATGGAAGGCCTGTCGACACGCCAGCAACAGGTACTGACGCTGCTGCCGCTGCTGTTCCATGTGAACCACCCGCTGTTGCCGGGTTACGTCTCGGGCAGCACTCCAGCCGGCGTATCGGGCTACGAGCCAGGCGCCGACCTGGTGGTCGAGGCCCAGCGCCTGGCCCGCTCGTTCACCTACAAGGCCCGCCATGGCAACCCGCCACGCCCGATCCACGGCCTGTTCCTGATGGGCAGCCTGGGCTCGCTGGCCCAGGCCGAGCAAAGCGACATGGACCTGTGGGTGTGCCACGCGCCCGGTTTACCTGAGCCGTTGCTGGAAGAGCTGCGCCGCAAATGCCAATTGCTGGAGGACTGGGCCGCAAGCCTGGGCGCCGAGGCGCACTTCTTCCTGATCGACACGCAAGGCTTTGCCCGGGGCCAGCGCGAGGGCCAGCTAGGCTCCGACGACTGCGGCACCACCCAGCACTACCTGCTGCTGGACGAGTTCTACCGCACCACCCTCTGGCTGGCCGGGCGCACACCGCTGTGGTGGCTGGTACCTGTCTACCAGGAACACAACTACCACGCCTACACCCAGACCCTGCTGACCAAGCGTTTCATCCGCAGCCAGGACGCACTCGACCTCGGCAACCTGGCGCACATACCGCCAGGGGAGTTCGTCGGCGCCGGCCTGTGGCAGTTGTTCAAGGGTATCGATTCACCCTACAAGTCGCTGCTCAAGCTGCTGCTGACCGAAACCTACGCCAGCGAACACCCCGCTGTGCGCTGCCTGAGCCTGGATTACAAGCAAGCCGTATTCGCCAACCAGCTCGACCTCGACGAGCTGGACCCGTATGTGATGGTCTACCGCCGCATCGAACGCTACCTGCTGCAACGTGGCGAGCCTGCGCGCCTGGAACTGGTACGGCGCAGCCTGTACCTGAAGGTGAACAAGAAACTCAGCGACCAAGGCCGCAATCAGGGCTGGCAGCGCCGCCTGTTACAGCGCCTGGCCGACGAGTGGGGCTGGGACGAACGTCAGTTGGCCCTGCTGGACAGCCGCAGCCAATGGAAAGTGCAGCAGGTGGCAGCCGAACGCCGCGAACTGGTGGCCGAGCTGAACCATAGCTATCGCTTCCTCAGCGAGTTTGCGCGCACCCAGAACGCAAGCAGCCGCGCCGACCAGCGCGACCTCAACGTGCTGGGCCGGCGTTTGTATGCAGCCTTCGAGCGCCGTGCGGGCAAGGTCGAAGTGATCAACCCCGGCATCGCCCCGGACCTTGCCGAAGGCACCCTGACCCTGGTCCAGGCACCCAACCGCAGGGAGCCCGGCAGCTACCACTGGGAGCTGTACACCGGCAACCTGAATACCCATGAAGTTGAACACTTCAGCCCGATCAAACGCTGCCGTGAGCTGCTTGAACTGCTGGCCTGGGCACACCGCAACGGCGTGATCGACAGCAGCACGCGCCTGGCACTGCACCCGGGCATCAGCGACCTCACCGAGTACGAGCTGTTCAACCTGGTGGGCTGCCTGCAGCAGAGTATCCCTCTGCCCTTGCCGATCGTCAGCGAAGTGCGCCTGCTGCAACCCAGTGTTGCCGACGAGGTGCTATTGCTGGTCAACGTCGCCGTCGACCCGCTGCGCCATCACCGCGACCTGAACATCCTGATGACCACCGAGCGTACCGACGCCTTGAGCTATGCCGGCGTGCGCGAGAACCTGGTGCTGACCCTGGACCAGGTCACCCTGAACAGCTGGAACGAAGTGCTGGTGCAGCGCTACGAAGGCGAACACGCGCTGGTACGCTGCCTGCGCGACTTCCTCAACAGCCCGGTGCTGCGCGGGCACCGGCCACGGGTGCGGGTGCGTTGCTTCTGCCAGAGCCGCGCCCAGGCCATCGGCCAGCGCGTGGAGGAAATATTCGACACCGTGCAGCTATTGCTGGACCAAGGCCTGAACCACCGCTATCTGCTTCAGGTAGCCCAGCACACCCATGTACTGGAGCTGTTACCCGGGCATGTCAGCCTGGCCACCCTGGCCGGGCACGATGCGCTGCTCGGCCACCTGGGCGAAGAGCGCAGTGCCTACAGCCCGCTGTACCTGGATGCCAACGCCCTGCTGGACCACGATCTGCGCCTGGTGCTGGAACAAGGCCGGCCGGCGTGCATCCAGGTGTTCTACCGTCTGCAAGATGGCTGGGCCGACCTGTATGTGCTGGATGAATACAATGCCCTGTGGCAGCAACGCCTGCCCCTGCATGACGAAGCGCACCTGCTGCTACCGCTACAGCGCTTCCTGCGTTCGGTGGTGATGCGCCGCGATGCCCGCTTGCCGCTGGACAGCCAGCGCGCGGCCTCGCTGGACATCCACTACGCACAACTGTTGCCTGCCGGCCCAGGCAAGGCGCGCAGCATCGAGCCATGCCCGGCCCCGGTCGAGGGTAGCGCTCAGCCTTACTACGAGGTGCAGGCCATCATCCAGGCCGGTGTGGCGGGTACGGCACATGTGACGCTGTACTGCGACCAGCAAGAGTTTTCCGAGCTGGAGCATGGTGACCAACTGTATGCGGTGGTGGCCCGGCAGATCATCGGGCAGCGGCGTGGCGCGGGGCGGTACCGGTGCTACATCACCGACCTGGATTTGTCCGAGCTGCTGGATGACCGGCTGGGGGCGACGCAGGTGTACCTGAGCTACAAGCGGGTGCTGGAGCAGGCGTTGAATGAGGGGTTGGAGCAGGTGTTGGCGGAAGGCGCCTGAAATGCCGGGGCCGCTTTGCGGCCCCTTGACCCTTACAGGTCGAAATCGCCCGCCGCTTCCGGCTGGTATTCCACTTCCAGTAGCTTCAGCTTGAGGGTTTTGCCGCCCGGTGCCGGCCAGTCGATCTGCTCGCCCACCGACAGCCCCAGCAGCGCACAGCCAATCGGCGCCAGGATCGAAACCTTGCCTTCCGGCCCGGCATCCTTCGGGTACACCAGGGTCAGGTGGTAGTCCTTGCCACTGGCTTCCTCACGGCAGTGCACGCGGGAATTCATGGTCACCACGCCTGCCGGCACTTCCTCGTGACCGACCACCTGCTCGGCGCGGTCCAGCTCGTCCTGCAGGGCGAGCACACCCGGCGTACTCTCGTCGAGGCTGTCGATCAGACGCTCCAGACGCTGTACGTCCAATCGGGTGAGGATGAGGGAAGGTTTGGTGCTCATGATCCAGTCAGACTCCTTTGAACAGGCAGTTTTCAATGTGCAGATAAAGCAAAACCCCGCCCAAGGGCGGGGTTTGAGAAGGCTTTGGCGTCACCGACGCAGAACCCGACACTACCACAGCCGGGTAAATACTCAAGCCCCTGCGTTCAGTGTGCCTTAGCCTGCTCGCGCAAGACCTGGGCTTCGCGGCAGATCTGCCTGCGCCGTTCATCATCGGCCGAGCGCCATTCGCGAATGTGCTCGACATGCCGGTGGCAACCGGTGCACACCCGCTGTTCATCCAGCCGGCATACGCTGATGCACGGCGATGGCACCGCCGGGCTGACGTTGCTATAGAGCGGCTTGGGCGGCCGGGCCAGGGCACTGCTCATGTCAGATCTCGTCGAAGTCCAGCTTCTCGCCGGCCCGCTCCCAGACAATGCGCTCGAGCATTTCGCCCAACAGCTCTTCGCTCTTCTCGCACACCCACTTCTTGCTCTCTTCGTCGTAGTCGAAGTGGAAGCCACCGGAACGGTCGGCCAGCCACAGCTGACGCAGTGGCTCCTGGCGGCTGAAGATCAGCTGGGCGCCGCCTTCGAACTTGACGGTGAGGACACCGGCGGAGTTCTCCATGTCCAGGTCCAGGCCGCTCTCGTCGAACAGGTCTTCCAGGGCCTGTTGGGTCGCGTCGACCAGATCATGGAAACGCGCTTCACTCAAACTCATTGCAGGAACCTCGAAATTGGCTGCGTTACAGGCAAGCCGGGCAAGATACGGGCGCTTGGCGCCGAATGCAAAGTTTAGCCATTGAAGGCGCCAAGAATAGCCCGCCCGGCGGACCAGCCCTTGCATAGGCAAGCCGCCGGTCGCTCGGTATACTCGGGCGCAATACTGCATTTTTCTAAGGATTTCACCCATGAAGCGCCTGATTTCCTCCTTCGCGGCGCTGGTCGCTGTTGCCTGCCTCGTTTCTGCCTGCGGCCAGAAGGGCCCACTGTATCTGCCTGAAGACGGCGATAACGGCAAAGCGCACAAGGCACATCAGCACCAGCCAAAAGCCAAGCCGGCCCCGGTACAAGAACAGCAGCCCGAGCTGCAGTCCGAGCCCGAGCAGTCGCCTGCGCAGTAAGGAAACCAGATGAACGCTTTCAACTACCGCGACGGTGAGCTGTTCGCGGAGGGGGTGGCCCTGTCGGCCATCGCCGAACAGTTCGGCACCCCGACCTACGTGTACTCGCGCGCCCACATCGAGGCCCAGTACCGCAGCTACACCGACGCCCTGCAAGGCGCCGAGCACCTGGTGTGCTTCGCGGTCAAGGCCAACTCCAACCTGGGCGTGCTGAACGTACTGGCGCGCCTGGGCGCAGGCTTCGACATCGTCTCCGGCGGTGAGCTGGAGCGCGTGCTGGCCGCTGGCGGGCGCGCTGATCGCGTGGTGTTTTCCGGCGTTGGCAAAACCCGCGAAGACATGCGCCGCGCCCTGGAAGTGGGCGTGCACTGCTTCAACGTCGAATCCACCGACGAGCTGGAGCGCCTGCAAGTGGTGGCCGCCGAGATGGGCAAGGTGGCCCCGGTGTCGCTGCGGGTCAACCCGGACGTCGACGCCGGTACCCACCCGTACATTTCCACCGGTCTTAAAGAAAACAAGTTCGGCATCGCCATTGCCGACGCCGAGGCCATCTACGTGCGCGCCGCGCAGTTGCCGAACCTGGAAGTGGTCGGTGTCGACTGCCACATCGGCTCGCAGCTGACCACCGTAGAGCCGTTCCTCGACGCCCTCGACCGCCTGCTGGTGCTGGTCGACCGCCTGGCCGAATGCGGCATCCACCTGCGCCACCTGGACCTGGGCGGCGGTGTGGGCGTGCGCTACCGCGATGAACAACCGCCGCTGGTGGCCGACTACATCAAGGCCATCCGCGAACGCGTAGGCACGCGCGACCTGGCCCTGGTGTTCGAGCCGGGCCGCTACATCGTGGCCAATGCTGGCGTGCTGCTGACCCGCGTGGAATACCTCAAGCACACCGAGCACAAAGATTTCGCCATCATCGATGCGGCCATGAACGACCTGATCCGCCCGGCCCTGTACCAGGCCTGGATGGGTGTCAGCGCGGTCAAGCCACGCGCCGGTGAAGGCCGTGCCTACGACCTGGTCGGCCCGATCTGCGAGACCGGCGACTTCCTGGGCAAGGACCGTGTACTGAACCTGGCCGAAGGTGACCTGCTGGCCGTACAGTCCGCGGGCGCCTATGGTTTTGTCATGAGCTCCAACTACAACACCCGTGGCCGTTGCGCTGAAATCCTGGTCGACGGCGACCAGGCGTTCGAAGTACGCCGCCGCGAGACCATCGCCGAACTGTACGCTGGCGAAAGCCTGCTGCCGGAGTAAGCCCATGCTGCTGCGTTTTACCAAGATGCATGGGCTGGGCAACGACTTCATGGTCCTCGACCTGGTCAGCCAGCACGCGCACATCCAGCCCAAGCACGCCAAGCAATGGGGTGACCGCCACACCGGCATCGGCTTCGATCAGTTGCTGATCGTCGAGGCGCCGAACAACCCGGAAGTGGACTTCCGCTACCGCATCTTCAACGCCGACGGCTCCGAGGTCGAGCAGTGCGGCAATGGTGCCCGTTGCTTCGCCCGCTTCGTGCTGGACAAGCGCCTGACCGCGAAAAAGCGCATTCGGGTGGAAACCAAGAGCGGCATCATCGTGCTGGACGTGCAGAACGACGGCCAGGTGAGTGTCGACATGGGCCCTCCGCGCTTCATCCCTGCCGAAATCCCCTTCATCGCTGACGAGCAGGCGCTGAACTACCCACTGGAAGTCGATGGCCAGCTGCATTCGATTGCCGCCGTGTCCATGGGTAACCCGCATGCGGTGCTGCGCGTCGACGATGTGCAGACTGCCCCCGTGCATGAGCTGGGCCCGAAGATCGAAAACCACCCACGCTTCCCGCAGCGGGTGAATGCCGGCTTCATCCAGGTCATCGACCGCCACCGCGCCAACCTGCGCGTGTGGGAGCGCGGCGCGGGCGAAACCCAGGCCTGCGGCACCGGCGCCTGCGCCGCAGCCGTGGCGGCAATCAGCCAAGGCTGGATGGACTCCCCGGTGTCCCTCGACCTGCCCGGCGGCCGCCTGCACATCGAATGGGCCGGCCCCGGCAAGCCCGTGCTGATGACCGGCCCGGCCGTACGCGTCTACGAAGGACAGGTTCGTCTCTAAGCGAGTAAACGCCATGACCGATCAGCCCAAGGTTGTACCCACGCAGTCCGTCGAGCTCGATGCAGAAGCGGTGGTCGCCTACCTGCGCGCCCACCCCACCTTCTTCGCCGAGCACGACGAGCTGCTGATCGAGCAGCGCATCCCGCACCAGCGTGGCGACAGCGTTTCGCTGGTGGAGCGCCAACTGAAGCTGCTGCGTGACCGCAACATCGAGATGCGCCATCGCCTGTCGCAACTGATGGACGTGGCACGCGACAACGACCGGCTGTTCGACAAGACCCGCCGGCTGATCCTGGACCTGCTCGATGCCGGCAGCCTGGAAGAAGTGGTGATGGCCGTCGAGGACAGCCTGCGCCAGGAGTTCCAGGTGCCCTTCGTCAGCCTGATCCTGTTCGGCGACAACGTCGCGCCGGTCGGGCGCTGGGTCAGCAACACCGAGGCGCAACAGGCCATCGGTGCCCTGCTGGGCGGCGGCAAGACGGTCAGTGGCAACCTGCGCGAGCACGAGCTGGCCTTCCTGTTCGGTGAGGAACAGCGCCGGGAAGTGGGCTCCAGCGCCGTCGCTACCCTTGAGTACCAAGGGCTGCATGGGGTGCTGGCAATCGGCAGCCGCGACCCGCAACACTACAAGAGCAGCGTCGGTACCCTGTTCCTCGGCTACATTGCCGAGGTGCTCGGCCGCGTTGTGCCACGCGTGACCCAAACCCTGCGCCCGGTACGCTGATGGAGCGCCAACTGGAGGCTTATTGCGCACACCTGCGCAACGAGCGCCAGGTGTCGGAGCACACCCTGCTGGGCTACCGTCGCGACCTGAACAAGGTCATGGCCTACTGCGAGGAGCACGGCATTGCCGACTGGCAAACGCTGCAGATCCAGCCGTTGCGCCAGCTGATCGCCCGCCTGCACCACCACGGCCAGTCTTCGCGCAGCCTGGCACGGCTACTTTCGGCAGTACGCGGCCTGTACCGCTACCTCATCCGCGAAGGCCTGTGCCAGCACGATCCGGCTTCCGGCCTGAGCGCGCCCAAAGGTGAGCGACGGCTACCCAAAGTGCTGGACACCGACCGTGCCCAGCAGCTGCTCGATGGCGGCGTCGACGACGACTTCTTCGCCCGCCGTGACCACGCCATCCTGGAACTGCTCTACTCGTCGGGCCTGCGCCTGTCCGAGCTGACCAACCTCGACCTCGATCACCTCGACCTGGCCGCCGGCCTGGTACAGGTGTTGGGCAAAGGCGGCAAGGCACGCGTGCTGCCGGTGGGCCGCAAGGCCCGCGAGGCGTTGCAGGCCTGGTATCGCCTGCGCGGCATCGGTAACCCGCGCGATCGCGCGGTGTTCATCACCCGCAACGGCAACCGCATCAGCCCCCGGGACGTTCGGCGAAGGGTGAAGGCAGCCGGCGAACGCGAGCTGGGCCAGCACCTGCACCCTCACATGCTTCGCCATTCCTTCGCCAGCCATATACTGGAGTCGTCTCAGGACCTGCGCGCGGTGCAAGAGCTGCTCGGCCATGCCGACATCAGCACCACCCAGATCTACACCCACCTGGACTTCCAGCACTTGGCCGCGGTGTACGACAGCGCCCACCCTCGGGCCAAACGCAGCAAAGGCACAGACTCATGAGCATCAAGCTGATCACCTTCGACCTTGACGACACCCTGTGGGACACCGCGCCGGTCATCGCCAGTGCAGAAGTCGTGCTGCGCGACTGGCTGGAAGCCAACGCCCCGATCCTGGGCGGTGTGCCGGTAGAGCACCTGTTTGCTATCCGCGAGCGCCTGGTGCAGGCCGAGCCCGGCCTCAAGCACCGCATCAGCGCCCTGCGCCGACGGGTGCTGTTCCATGCCCTGGAAGAGGTCGGCTACAGCGAAAAACATGCGCAGGAGCTGGCCAATGAAGGCTTTGAAGTGTTCCTGCATGCCCGCCACCAGGTGGAGATCTTCCCCGAGGTGCAGCCGGTGCTGGAGATCTTGCGCCATCAGTACACCCTGGGTGTGGTTACCAACGGCAACGCCGACGTAAGCCGGCTGGGGCTGGCGGACTACTTCCGCTTTGCCCTGTGCGCCGAGGACCTTGGCATCGGCAAGCCAGACCCGGCCCCGTTCCTGGAAGCCCTTCGCCGTGGCGAAGTGGACGCCAGCGCGGCTGTGCACATCGGCGACCACCCTGGCGATGACATTGCCGGCGCCCAACGCGCCGGGCTGCGAGCGGTGTGGTTCAACCCACAGGGCAAGGCCTGGGCGGGCGAGCAGGCGCCGGATGCCGAGATCCAGCGCCTGTCGCAGCTGCCCGACGTGCTTGCGCGCTGGCGCTGACAGGGGCCGCTACGCGGCCCATTCGCGGGCACGCCCGCTCCCACAGGTTCACCAACGCCCTCAGGTCCTGCGCCGTCCCTGTGGGAGCGGGCGTGCCCGCGAAGAGGCCGGCACAGGCAACCCATAACCCGCAGACACAAAAAAGCCCGCAGCGACGGCGGGCTTTTTTGCGATCAGCCACTCAGATAGGGCGGCTGCCGTACTTGTTGTCCGGCTTCTTGGGCGGGTCGGCGACCACGTTGGCCTCGACTTCCTGCACTTTGCCACCGCGAGAAAGGAATTCTTCCATCGCCTTGGCCAGGGCATCACGCTCTTTCTGCTTGGCTTCCATGCTCGGCATCTCGTCTACCGAGACCGCCGCCTTGGATTTGCCCTTGGCAGTGGGTGCCGGGCTGCTGTCGTCATCGCCAGCGTCTTCGGCGCCGTCGTCAGCTGCCGCTTCGAGGCCTTCATCACCCTCGTCTTCGTCGCCTACTTCGAGGTCGTCGTTTTCCAGATCGTCGTCGCTCATGTTCTACCTCATGACTTGCGAAAAGCAGGTTAGTTATAGACCAGTGCAGCCGTAGACCGGCAGCCACCAGTGAAAATTCAACTGGCCGTGGGTTAGGCCACTGCCCTTGGGTCGGCGCTCCTGATGGGAGGCGGCACCCAGCAGGCCCTGCTCCTGGCAGGACCTGACAAATCCATTAGCCCCTGCTGGCCACACGCTATTGGCAAGCCTAGCAAAGGCTGGAGAAGTGTGTGGACTACTCGTAAAACACCCTTCGGCGCGCATTCTAGCGCGCCCGTGGAAAAAGCAAAGCACCATAAATGCCCTACGACTTGTAAGTTTTCTACCTACGTCGCGAACGTGATGGATAAACCGTTTGCCGTGCGGGAAATGCTAAAAATCTGGCAAAAAAATGCCCGGCAAGCCGGGCAAGTTTTTACCGCGTCGCAGTTACAGGTTGTAGCCGCGTTCGTTGTGTTGAGCCAGGTCGAGACCGACCGACTCTTCTTCTTCGTTGACCCGCAGGCCCATCACCACATCCAGCACCTTGAGGATCACGTAGGTGACGATGGCGGTGTAGACCACGGTGAAGATCACGCCCTTGGCCTGGATCCAGACCTGCATGCCGATGTCGGTGACGGCGCCGAAGCCGCCCAGCGCCGGAGCTGCGAATACGCCGGTGAGAATGGCACCGATGATGCCGCCGATACCGTGCACGCCGAAGGCGTCCAGCGAGTCGTCATAACCCAGCTTGCGCTTGAGGGTGGTGGCGCAGAAGTAGCAGATCACACCCGAAGCCAGGCCGATCACCAGGGCGCCCATCGGGCCCACGGTGCCTGCAGCCGGGGTGATGGCGACCAGGCCGGCAACCACACCCGAGGCAATGCCCAGGGCGCTTGGCTTACCGTGGCCGATCCACTCGGCGAACATCCAGCCCAGTGCAGCAGCGGCAGTGGCGATCTGGGTGACCAGCATGGCCATGCCGGCGGTGCCGTTGGCGGCAGCGGCGGAGCCTGCGTTGAAGCCGAACCAGCCGATCCACAGCATGGCCGCGCCCATCAGGGTGTAGCCCAGGTTGTGCGGGGCCATCGGGGTGGTCGGGTAGCCCTTGCGCTTGCCCAGCACCAGGCAGCAGACCAGGCCTGCGATACCGGCGTTGATGTGCACCACGGTGCCGCCCGCGAAGTCCAGTACGCCCCAGTCCCACATCAGTGCACCGTCACCGCTCCACACCATGTGCGCGATCGGCGCGTACACCAAGGTGAACCAGATGCCCATGAACACCAGCATCGCGGAGAACTTCATGCGCTCGGCGAAGGCACCCACGATCAGCGCCGGGGTGATGATGGCGAAGGTCATCTGGAAGGTGATGAACACCGCCTCAGGGAACAGCGCGGTGGCCGACGTCAGGTTCTCGGGCGTGACGCCACTGAGGAAGGCCTTGGAGAAGCCGCCGACGAAGGAGTTGAAGTTGAGCACGCCCTTTTCCATACCGGTGGTATCGAAGGCCATGCTGTAGCCGTAGACGACCCAGAGAATGCTCATCAGGCCGGTGATTGCAAAACACTGCATCATCACCGACAGCACGTTCTTGGAACGCACCATACCGCCATAGAACAGGGCCAGGCCCGGAATGGTCATGAACAGCACCAGCGCCGTTGCGGTCAGCATCCAGGCGGTGTCGCCGGAGTTCAGCGCTGGGGCAGCTTCCTCTGCCAGGGCAAGCCCGGGCATTACGAGGGACAATAGGGCTCCTAGCCCTGCGATCTTACGCAGAGTCATGTTGTTTTCTCCTGGGGCTTTGGGTTTGGTGAGGCTTTGTTGCTGCTTAGATCGCGTCGGTATCGGTTTCGCCGGTACGGATACGGATCGCCTGCTCCAGATTCACCACGAAAATCTTGCCGTCACCAATCTTGCCGGTGTTGGCTGCCTTGGTGATGGCTTCGATTACCCGATCAAGGTCCTTGTCATCGATGGCGACATCGATCTTCACCTTGGGCAGGAAATCGACCACATATTCAGCACCGCGATACAGCTCGGTGTGGCCCTTCTGGCGACCGAAACCTTTGACTTCGGTAACGGTGATGCCCTGCACGCCGATTTCCGACAGCGACTCGCGCACGTCGTCCAGCTTGAACGGCTTGATGATGGCTGTGACTAGCTTCATGAAACTCTCTCCCGATTTGGTGGACTTGCCCCAGGAAAACAAACCCGTCTCAAGTCTAAGCGCAGCGGTTGGCTTTGTAACGCGTCGTCGGCATCCGGCTCCGCGTGCGCACTGCCTGGTCACAAGGAACTGCATCAGTGCATGGCTCGTACAGGTCTTTGCAGAAACCTTGCCAGTTCCGGCAAAGCACTGGAAAACAGTGGGTTATGCAAATCAGTCGGGATTGGCCAGTCGCCAGCATGGAAAACATGCACAATTTCGGTGCGCACCGGCAGGGCGCGTTGCGCGAAAAACGTGCAGGCGTGTGGCCTCAAGCCGCGTAATGGCCCGTGCTACACTGCCGGCCATTCTCAGTTTCAGTGGACAGCCCCATGCTCGCGCCAAAAGCCCTTCTCGATGCCCTGAGCGACCAGGCCGCGCGCCTGTTCAGCGGCGATACCGCCCAGCCCCGCGCAGAGCTGGAAAGCCAGTTCAAGGTGCTGATGCAAGGTGCCTTCAGCAAGCTGGACCTGGTCAGCCGCGATGAATTCGACAGCCAGATGGTCGTGCTGGCGCGCACCCGCGCACGCCTCGAGGCCCTGGAAAAACAAGTAGCCGAGCTGGAAGCACGGCTGAACCCGACCCCACAGGATGAGTGAATGCAGCCCTCCAGCGCCTACCCGGTATTGCTGTTTTCCTACGGCACCTTGCAGGACAAGGCCGTGCAACTGGCCAACTTCGGCCGTGAGCTGAACGGCCAGGCCGACCGCATGCCGGGCTACCGCCAGGACTGGGTCGAGATCACCGACCCGGCCGTACTGGCGGCCAGCGGCAAATCCCGTCACCCCATCGTTTCCCCCAGCAGCCAGGCCGATGACAGCGTGGCCGGCATGGTCTTCCAGATCAGCGAAGAAGAGCTGGCGGCGGCAGACCGCTATGAAGTCGCCGACTACAAGCGTGTCGCCGTCACCCTTGCCTCGGGCCTGACTGCCTGGGTTTATGTGCGCGCCTGAATCCCTCGGGCGCGGGTTGTTACACGGAGCGTTTCCCCATGAAAGTCAGCGCACGCAATGTTTTCGAAGGCAAAGTCACCAACGTTCAGCCCGGTGCGGTCAATGCCGAAGTCGAACTGACCCTGGGTGGCGGTGAAAAGCTGGTGGCAGTGGTCACCATGGCCAGCCTGCATAACCTCAGCATCAACGTCGGCAAAGACGCCGTAGCGCTGGTCAAGGCGCCTTGGGTGGTGCTACTGACCGACGCTGGCGGCTACAAGCTGTCGGCCCGTAACGCCCTGGAAGGTGAAGTGGTGCGGGTTGGCGATGGTGCGGTGAATGCCGAGGTGGTGCTGAAACTGGCCGGCGGTACCGAGGTGTATGCCATCGTGACCCGCGAAGCCGTGCAGGAACTGGGTTTGGCACCGGGCGTGAAGGCCACTGCGCTGATCAAGGCTTCGCACATCATTCTTGGCGCCAAACCCTGAGCTTGAAGATTAACCTGTGGGCGCGGGCATGCCCGCGAACACCGGCACAGCCGGCGCCATCCACCGCGTCGCCTGCTTCGCGGGCTTGCCCGCTCCCACAAGGATTCGAGCAAGCCTGTGCTAGCTCGCGCAGAGCTGTTTCGGCGGCAACTCGCTGGCATGCAAGGTGCCGCGAAACAGGGCCGCACCACACTGGGTAACCAAGGTTTTCACCCGGTTGTGTGAATTGAGTATCTCGGCCTGGATATCCTCGATGGCCGAATCCCCTGGCTGCAAAGCGGCCGCACGGTTGGCCCATTCGATGGCGGCAAAACGGCTCTGCTTGCGGGTGCCGCGCCCCTGCATCCAGGCCAGCCCCAGTTCGGCGCTGGCACGCCCGGCAATCCACGGGTCCGGGTGCTCGACCAGGCTCGACAGGTAGGCGACCGCTTCGGCCCGTTCCTGCGTTTCGCCAAACTGGCGCAACAGAATCCCCAGGTGCAAGCGCGCGCGTGCATTGGTTTGTGCATTGCCCAGCGCGTCGACCAGCAGGCGCCTGACGGCCAGCATGGCACTGCGCTCGTTGAGGTCCTCATCACCCTCCATGCGCAAGCAGGCCAGGTTGTACTTGGCTTGCCGGCTGCCTGTTTCCACCGCACGCAGCAGCCAGTGCTCTGCCGCCTCGTCATCCAGATAGTGCGCCGGAGTGTTGCTCAGGCCGCCGCTGTGCAGTTCGTACAGTCCCAGGGCAGCCCCCGGCAGGTTCAGCTCGGCACAGCGCTCATACAGGTAACAGGCCAGCTCATGCCGGTTGGCAGCCCACAGCAGCCGCGCCGCGCCAAGCACCTCGAGGCCCGATACCTGGCCCGCGCGCTGGAGTTTCACTGCCACCTGCGACCATACCCTTGCCTGCTCGGCCGAGCGCGGCATCCCCCAGAGACCGAAGCGATGCCCGACAGCGCGCAGTGCACTGGCGCCAGCATGCAAGCGACCGTCACACAGGCGCTCGATGGCGGTGCGCAACAGCTGTTGTTCATCTGCCATGCCATCGCGCAGTATCAGCTCGACCAGACAGCGAAACGGCACGCCCATGGCGCGGATTGCGCCGTGATCGGCGTTGCACGCAAAGCTCGCGGTAAAGTCGCGCATACCACCGACAAGGTCCTGCAAGGCACTGCTGCGCAGCGCGGCTCGCCAAGCCAACACCACAGCGCGCTCCCTGGGCCTTAGCGGGCGTTGCAACCAGGCATCAAACAGCTCCTGCCAATCCGCGACGGCCTGCAACTGGTCGCCATGGGGCAGTTTCAGCCGGTCTTCAACGGCCATCCAGCGCAACGCATTACGTAACGCTTCGCCCCACGCCTCGCACAACGGCCCATTGGCCAATAGCTCCAGCGCATCGAAGCTGGCGCCCCAACGGGGCAGCAAGTATTCGGCAAGGGCCTGGATCGCTTCGAAGCAACCCGGGCGGGCAACCAACGCATGGCGCAGCCAGTAATAGCGGGGGGCTTCGTTCTCGTGATCGACCCGCCTGCTCAGGCATGCCGGCAATGCCAGTGGCAATTCGGCCAGGGGCAGCAGCCCATGCTTCACCAGCAGTGGCGCCGCAGCCTCCTGCACTTCCACATCGGTATGGGTACTGGGCCTGTAGCGGGCGGGCTGCCCCTGGAACAGTTCGACCAACCAGCCGGGCTCGCGCAATTGCGCACAGATGCGCAGCATACCAATGGCCGCTGCCACAGGCTGGGCAGAACGGTCCATGGCGCGTAGCAAGTGCGCCGTCGCGCGTTCACAAATCTGCTCCACGGCCAGCACGCGCGCCGCGTTGCTTTGGCCGCCGCCCTGCACCTGACAGGCGCGGTGGAAACAATGCAGGCCCATTACCACCTGCGGGTGATAGGCCTTGGGGCAGGCATCGATCCAGGCTTTGAGCACCTGGCTCAGCGCCCTGTCGCCCTGGCTACTCAGGTCGACCAGCATGTGCCCCTCGAGGGCCGCCATGTAGGCGGGAAACTCGCCGGGCGGGGCTTGGTGCCATTGCGCCTCGAGGCTGTCGAAAAAGCGGGTGAGCTCTATGAATGAATTGGCCTGCACCAGTTCGCGGATAACCTGGCGCGTGCGGGCGAGCGTTTGCACGGAGCAATACCTCAAGTCCATTTGAAAGAAGCCGCAGTGCCATCCCATGGCAACGGCAGTTGCCCAACAACACTAAGCCATCGCGGGCACCTGCGCAAAGGTAATTGGATCCATTCTTGCCAATCTGCCTGAAAATACAGGGAAAGTCCCTGCCCTGAAAAACCATGACGCACACTTCTTGCGCCGCCCAGGCACGGCGCTGGCTATCCTTGGCCCAGCCGCAGGAAGCGGCCCTTTCCAGCGACAACGGAGCGTCCATGTCCCTAGCCCTCGTCCATAGCCGCGCCCAGGTGGGTGTGCAGGCACCGGCAGTCAGCGTCGAAACCCACTTGGCCAATGGCCTGCCCCATCTCACCCTGGTCGGTTTGCCGGAAACCACCGTTAAGGAAAGCAAGGACCGGGTGCGCAGCGCCATCGTCAACTCCGGGCTGAACTACCCGCAGCGGCGCATTACCCAGAACCTCGCCCCTGCCGACCTGCCCAAGGATGGCGGGCGTTACGACCTGGCCATTGCCCTGGGCATCCTGGCTGCCGACGGCCAGGTGCCGGTTGCCACCCTCGCCGAGGTCGAATGCCTGGGCGAACTGGCGCTGTCGGGCAAGCTGCGCCCGGTGCAGGGCGTGCTACCTGCGGCACTGGCGGCGCGAGAGGCAGGCCGGGCGCTGGTGGTACCACGGGAAAATGCCGAGGAAGCCAGCCTGGCGGGTGGACTGGTGGTGTATGCAGTGGGGCACCTGCTGGAGCTGGTCGCCCACCTGAATGGCCAGGTGCCGCTGCCACCGTACGCTGCCAATGGCCTGATCCTGCATCAACGCCCCTACCCGGACCTGAGCGAAGTGCAGGGCCAACTGGCAGCCAAACGGGCTTTACTACTGGCAGCGGCCGGGGCACATAACCTGTTGTTCACAGGCCCCCCGGGCACCGGCAAGACCTTGCTCGCCAGCCGCCTGCCCGGGCTGCTGCCGCCGCTGGACGAGCACGAGGCGCTGGAAGTAGCGGCCATTCAGTCGGTCAGCGGGCATGCACCGCTGAATAGCTGGCCACAACGGCCGTTTCGCCACCCTCATCACTCCGCCTCCGGCCCGGCACTGGTCGGAGGCAGCAGCCGGCCGCAACCGGGCGAAATCACCCTGGCCCACCATGGCGTGCTGTTTCTGGATGAGCTGCCAGAGTTCGAACGGCGTGTGCTGGAAGTGCTGCGCGAGCCGCTGGAATCGGGCGAAATCGTGATTGCCCGGGCCCGCGACAAGGTGCGCTTCCCGGCACGCTTTCAGCTGGTGGCTGCCATGAACCCCTGCCCTTGCGGCTACCTGGGCGACCCCACAGGCCGCTGCCGGTGCAGCACCGAGCAGATCGCACGGTATCGCAACAAGCTGTCCGGGCCGCTGCTGGACCGTATCGACCTGCACCTGACCGTGGCCCGCGAAAGCACCACGCTGAACAACCAGCCCTGCGGAGAGACCAGTGCCGATGTGGCCGTCAGGGTGGCTGAAGCACGAGAACTGCAGCACCGGCGCCAAGGGTGCGCGAATGCGTTTCTCAACCTTGAGGGGTTGCGCCGCCACTGTGAGTTGACGGCAGCAGACCAGGCCTGGCTGGAGGGTGCCTGTGAGCGATTGACCTTATCGCTGCGGGCGGCACACCGCTTGTTGAAGGTGGCACGAACATTGGCAGACCTGGAGGGTTGCGAAGCGATTGGCCGGGCTCATCTGGCCGAGGCCCTGCAGTACCGGCCGGGGAGCAGTTAGATTACCGGGGCTGCTTTGCCCCGCCAGAAATACCCGGAAACCGAATACGCTCCAGGCCCAGTCAACGCCAACCCGCCGTAAAGCACCACCAGCAACCAGGCAAATTGCCCCTGCTCCAGCGTCCAGTCCGGGTGCACCACCACCAGCGCCACCAGCAGCACTGCCAGCACAGGCAGGCAAGCCAGGCGCGCGGCAATACCCAAAAGCAGCAACAGCGGGCAGACCACCTCGGCAAAAACCGCCAGCCCCAAGGTTAGCGGTGCGCCCAACCCGAATGGGTCCTCGATACGCTGCAATTCCCCGCTCCAGTTCAGCAGCTTGGGTAACCCATGGATAAACAGCAGTAGCAAGGCGGCCATTACCCGCATGAACAGCAGGCCGGCGGCGGTCAGGATTGGGGATTGGGGGGCGAGGAAGGTTTTCAGGCGGGGCATGGCAAGAGGCTCGCTAATCGGTCAACCCGGCGAGCATTGCCCAGCAGCAAACAGATTGATTGCGCAGGTGTGCTGAGATGGATGTTAACGCTACCGGCCTCTTAGCGAGCACGCCAGCAAAGAGGCCGGTACTAACTGCACATCACTGCCTGCCAGCCAATGCCTCTTCAACCACCCTCAGCAGCACCTCTTCAGAAAAGGGCTTGCCCAGGCAGGCCAGCGCACCAAGGCTCATTGCCGCATGCACCGCGTCATCATCCCAATGCGCCGACATGCAGATCACTGGCAACCGCCACTGCTGCCGGGCCAGCTCGCGCTGCACGGCCAACCCGCTCATTCCGGGCATTTTCAGGTCGAGCAGCACACAGCCCGCCTGCCGCGCCAGCTCCGAACCCAGGAATACATCCCCGGCAGCAAACGCCAGGCTCTCGAATCCGGCCGAACGCAGCAGGTTGGCCAGGCTTTTGCGCACCGAAGCATCGTCGTCGACGATGCACACCCATCTGCTCATGCGCCGGCCAGGCCCTCTACCCGCGCCCCAATGACGTTGTGCATGGCCACCAGTTCCACCAGCGAGCGGGACTGCATCTTGTTCATGATGTTTTTCTTGTGCACCTTGGTCGTCACTTCGCTGGTGCCGATCTGCCTGGCGATCTGCTTGTGCGACAGGCCATCGACCACCAGCGAGAACACCTGGCGCTCACGCTGGGTCAGGCGTTGGTACTTTGCCTCGACCTGCCGCGCATGGTGCCATTTGCGCCCATCGACCACAGCCCGGGTGCGCACGGCCTGCAGCAGCGTCAGCAACTGGTCTTCATCAAAAGGCTTGGTCAGGAACTCCACTGCCCCCGCACGCATGGCCTGCACCGTCATCGGGATGGTGCCGAAACCGGTCATGAACACGATCGGCCAAGGCAGCCCCAGCTGGCGGAGGGCGTGCTGCACCTCAAGGCCAGTGGTATCGGGCAGGTGCATATCGAGCAGCAGGCAGGCGCAGGGGGTTTCCAGACGGGCTTCGAACAACGCCTCGGCACTGGCGAACAAATGATGCGGAATATCCTGCGAGCGCAGCAGGCGGCCCAGTGCCGTACGCACCGAGGGGTCATCGTCCACCACCAGCACCGGTACGTTCGCACTGTCTTCCAAGGGTTCAAACATGTCGGCACCGGCACCCAGCGGCAAGTGGCCCGGTGCCTGGCAAGGGACATCAAGGCTTATCTCGGCAGCAAGGCGGTAGCCCCGGCGGGGTACGGTCTGAATCAGCCCACGGTCGCCAAAGGCCTTGCGCAGCAAAGACACCTGCACCTGCAGGTTGTTGTCCTCGACCACCGTGCCGGCCCACACCTGGCTGAACAGTTCGTCCTTGCCGACCACCCGGCCCTTGGCCTTGATCAACGTGGCCAACACCTCGAATGCGCGGCCACCCAACAGGATCGGCTTGCCGTCGAGAAACACTTCTCGCCGCTCCAGCGACACTTGGGCATTGCCTATTCGGATCATGGCGTCCTCACGCGGGCATGGGCGTTTACGCAGCCCCGGGCAGGCTAGGACAGCGTACGCGTTCACACAATTATCCCGAGGGATAGGTTGCCCTCAGGACTATACAAAAGCCCGTCTGCCCGCAGGGTGCGATAACGGACAACAGCGTGCCCGTTCCTGCCAGGCAGGCTACAAGCTGCATCCTTACTGGGCCCGCTGCGTATACTCGCGCCTCAGGATGTCGCTAGCAGGGGGTGCTTTATGCTCGATGAACGCCTTGCCCACAGGCCCATCGAATACGACCAGTCGGTCGACGAGGGCTGGCTGAACCGGTGCGACATCAGCGCGCTGGGCCAGGAAGGCGAGCTTAGCTACTTTCGCCTGCGCGACCCGGCCACCCATCAGGCCTGGATCGCCGTACGCGCGCCGCTCGAGGCCTCGGCCGCCTGTCAGCGCCTGGAAAGAGACTACCGCCTGCAACTGGACCCGCAGTGGGCAGTGATCCCGTCTGCGTTCGTGCGTTCGGCCGAAGGCCCGCTGCTGGTGTACCCGGCTGGCCACTCAATCGCCGACCTGATCGCCGAAGGCCCCGCAGCCCTGACGCCATTTCTCGACATCGCGGTAAATGCGGCCAATGCCTTGGCACAGGCTCACGCACGCAATGTGCTGCATGGCGCGCTACAGCCCGAGTACGTGTGCCTGTACGCCAACCAGCGAGTGCGCCTAGGCTGTTTTCGCGCCGACCTGGCGGAACTGATTGGCGAACAAGGCGCCCCGCTCGGCAACTGGTCGTACCTGGCACCGGAACAGGTCTGCCCGCACGGCAGCAGCAGCGATCAGCGCAGTGACATCTATGCCCTGGGTGCGATCCTGTACCAGTTGCTGCTGGGTGAACTGCCGCTGGCGGGGCGCGACACTCAGCACTGGCGCCAGCTGCATGCCGGCGTGCAGCCGAGGGCGGCCTGCGAAGTGGACAGCAACGTGCCACAGCCGCTCAGCCGGGTGCTGGCCAAGGCGCTGGCCAAGGAGCCCGACGCCCGCTATCAGAGTGCGCGCGCCCTGGCGGTAGACCTGGCCCACTGCCAGCGGCAATGGGCCGCCAGCAAGACCATTCAGGGCTTCGAGCCAGGCTGCGCCGACCCCGTCACGCCTGGCCGCGAACGCCTGTATGGCCGCTGCGCCGAACAGAAGGCCATCGCCCTGCTGCTCAAGGCCCTACGCCGCGACAGCAAGCCGCAAGCCCTGCTCATCAACGGCGCCACCGGCATGGGCAAGTCGACTCTGGTCGAGGCAGCACTCAAAGCCAACGCCCAGGGTTACTGGGCCATCGGCAAGTGCAACGGCGTTGCCCAAACCGTGCCCTACGCACCCTGGGTCGACATTCTCGGAGCACTGACCACCCAGTTGCTGGCCAAGAACAGCCAGGCCCTCGACAGCCTGCGCCGCGAGATCCTGCGCCGCATCAAAGGCCATGGCCGGCTGCTCGGCAAGCTGGCACCAGACCTGCAACTGATCCTTGGCCCCTTGCCCGAGTTGCCGGCCAAGCCCACGCGCCTGGCACTGCAGAAGGAGCTACGGGCGATCGTCGAGTTCTTGCAGGTGTTCAGCCGCCCCGGTCAGCCGCTGGTGCTGTTCTTCGATGACCTGCAGTGGGCCGACGACGCCAGCCAGCAACTGTTGACGCAACTGCTGGCTCACGCACCCGGCAACCTGCTGTTGATCGTCGCCCGGCGCAATGATGCGCCAGCCAGCAGTGCCCCCCTTAGCCTACCCGCAACGGTACGCAGCACCACGCTGAACCTGCGGCCTCTGGCTGTGGACGCGGTGTCCGAGCTGATCGGCGAGCGCTACCACATCGGCCCCGAGGACGCATTGCCGGTGGCCGTGCTGGTGCACGACAAGACGGCGGGCAACCCGTTCTTCATCAATCAGATCCTCCGGGCCATGGTCGAGGACCAGCTGTTCACCTTCGACACCCAGGCCATGCGCTGGTCATGGTGCCTGCAGGCCGTGGCCCGCCACCGCTATTCCGACAATGTCGCCGACCTGATGATCCACCGCCTGGCCCGCCTGCCGATGTCGCAGCGCGACCTGCTGCGGGTGGCCAGCGCGGCGGGCAGCCGCTGCGATGAGCGCTTGCTTCAGCAGGTCCTTGCCCAGGCGCCTGGCGAACCGTTGAAAGCCTTGATTGGCGCGGGTTTCCTGCAACAGGGCCAGAACGGCCTGGGCTTTGCCCATGAGCGAGTGATGGAAGCCGCGTACGCGCTCACGCCCATACGCGAACGTACCCAACTGCATGCACGTATTGCCCTGGCCATGCGACAGGCCTGGCCACACCACCGGCACGATGCACTGTTCGAGCTCGCCAGCCAGCTGCAACGCGCCAGCCCATGCGGGTTTGCAGCAGATGGCTGCGAAGCGTTCCTGCAGCTTTTGCGCGAAGCAGCAACGCGCGCACGCGACGGTGGCGCTTTCGAGCAGAGCGCAGGCTACCTGCACACCGCCGAGCAGCTTCTGCAGCACGGCGCCACGCTGGAAAGCCGCGCCACACATGGCTTTGCCATCGCCTGCATGGCGACGGAGTGCGACATGCAACTGTCGCGAATGATCGCAGCCGAAGCCCGGATCACCGAATGCCGCCAGCGCGCACGTTCGACGCTGGACCAGGCGCGGGTGTGCCGCCTGCAGGCACTGCTGCATACCTTGCGCGGCGACTATCAGGCGGCCATCGACAGCGCCATATCCGGCCTGGACTTCCTGGGTATAAGCCCGGTACGGGGCATCGACTGGCAACAGGTCGAGGCGAGTCATGCCCATGTGCAGGCCTTGATCGAACAGAAAGGGCGGCACTGTCTGGAGTCGCTGCAGCGCACCGATTCGGAAGAAGTGACGGTTGCCATCAGCCTGCTGGCCACCCTGTCGTCATCGTTTTTCGTCAAGGACGACATCTGCTTTCTGCACCTGGCCAAGCTCATGGAGCTGTCGCTGCTGCACGGTGCTGCCCCGGGCAGCACTTATGGCATGGCCTGGTACGGGGTGATGATTGCCGAGCGTTTCGGCGCTTACCATGATGGCCACGCCTGCTGCCTGGCCGCACTCAAGCTGATTGAACGGCACGGCTTCGACGCGGACCTGACCAGCGCGCTGCTGGCCCTGGACCAGGTCAGCGCCTGGACCTCGCCCATGGAGTTCGCCCGCCGTACCGCGCTGGATGCGGTCGATTCAGGGCGCCTGAGCGGCGACTTGGCGATGAGCTGCTACGCCTGCAACCACCTGGTTTCCGACTCGCTGTTCATGGGCCGTTACCTGCCAGACGTGGTCGAGGAATTAGCGCAAGGCCTGACCACCGTACGTCGCTACGGTTACCGCGACGTCGAGCAGATCCTGCTAGCCCAGCAAGCGTTCGTCACCCGCTTGAGCGGCACGCCCTGCCCAGCCTCGGCCACAGCCTCGAAATCGCCCACGACGCGGTTCTTCCAGTACCTGTTCGCCGGCATGTGCGACTTCTACCTGGGCAATATCCCGCAGGCCATGCGCAACCTGGCACTGGCCGCAGACAACACCTGGGCAGTACCGGCGCACATCAACCTGGCCGACTTTCACCTGTTTCGCGGCCTGGCCCTGGGCAGCCCCGAGGCCGCTGGCAGCATTGCCGACAAGCTGCGCGAGCTGCAGGCCCTGCGCGAGCGCTTCGGCCGCTGGGCCGGTTTCAACCCGGCCACCTTCCGCAACAAGCTGTTGCTGATCGAAGGCGTGATCGCCAAGCTCGAAGGCGACGGCCTGAGCGCCATCCGCTGCTTCGACCAGGCGCAGATCGCCGCCGCCGCTGCCGGTTTCATCCAAGAACAGGCCCTGGCCCATGAACAGCTGGCCGAGGTGTGTATCCCCAGCGGCCTGATTTCCGGTGCCAACCTGCACCTGCGCGTTGCCCGCGACTGTTTCCATATCTGGGGGGCGACCGGCAAGGTGCATCAGCTGGAGGCACTGCACCCCTTCTTGCGCACCCAGCCGATCCAGGAAGCCTGCCACACCGACCACCAGGCCAAGCTGGACCTGGAAGCGGGCATAGAAGCGGCGCGCGCGTTGTCCGAGGAAGTACTGCTCGAAGGCCTGATCGAAACCCTGATGGGCCACCTGACCCAGCATTCAGGTGCCGACCATGGCGCACTGCTGATCGTTAGCGGTGCCGAATTCCAGATGGCTGCCCTCGCCTACATCGACGATGCCGGGCTGCACGTGAGCATGGACAACTGCCAGAAGTTCATGACCCAGGCACCGCTTTCAGTCATCAACGCCACCATGCGCACCCGCAAGCCACTGGTGCTCAACGATGCCCAAAGCGATTGCCCCGAAGCCTTCCGCCACGAGCTGCAGGCACGCAACGCCCGTTCGGTGCTGTGCCTGCCGCTGGTGATCCAGGGCGTGCTGATCGGCCTGGTGTACCTGGAAAACCGCCTGGTGCCCAACCTGTTTGGCAGCCAGCGCCTGGCCATGCTGGAAATCCTCGCGTCGCAGGCGGCGGTGTCGCTGCAAACTGCCAAGTTCTATACCCGCCTGGCCGAAGACAACCAGAGCCGCGCGCAGATGGAGGCCGAGCTGCGCCGCTCTCGTGCAGAGCTGGCCCGCAGTGCGCACCTGCAGGTGATGAACGAGCTGTCGGCGTCCATCGCCCACGAGATCAGCCAGCCGTTGCTGGGGATTGCCTCCAACGCCGCCGCCAGCCTGCGCTGGCTCAAGCGCGCCAAGCCCGACCTGGAAGAAGCGATTGCCGGCCTGGAGGACATCCGCAACGACAGCGAGCGTGCAGCCAACATCGTGCGCGCACTGCGTTCGCTGGCCAAACAATCGCCGGTGCAGCTCAAGGCCGTGAAGCTGGATGAGCTGATCCGTGAGGTCGTGCGCCTGACCTCGGCCGATGCCGCCAAGGGCACGGTGGACGTGCAGACACGCTTGCAGGCAGGGGTGAGTGTGATGGCCGACCCGGTGCAGTTGCAGCAATTGGTGTACAACCTGATCAACAACGGGCTGGAGGCGCTGGCGGGGTATCGCGGTGACGGGGTGCTGCGTATTGCTTCGGCGGTCGTCGGGGATGCGGTGGAGATTTGCGTGGACGACAATGGGCCGGGGATTGCACCTGAGGAGCGGGAGCAGGTGTTCGGGGCGTTCTACACCACCAAGCGCAGCGGGATGGGGATGGGGTTGGCCATTTGCAGTTCGGTGGTGCAGGCCCATGGTGGGCAGTTGCAGGCCTTGGTGTCGGAGTTGGGTGGGTGTCGGATTCGCTTCACCCTGCCTGTGAATCCTTTGTAGCCTGTACCGGCCTCTTCGCGGGTAAACCCGCGAAGAGGCCGGTACAGGTTTACATCAACGCGAAGTCAACGCTGCATAGCTGTTCATCAGATTTCGGTAGTTAGGAATACGCTGCGACAGCAGGTTACCCAGCCCTTCGATATCGTTGCGCCAGTCACGGTGCAGCTCACACGCCACCGAGAACCAGTTCATCATCTGCGCGCCCGCCTGGGTCATGCGTACCCACGCTGCCTGCTGCACGGTCTCGTTGAAGGTCCCCGAAGCATCGGTCACCACAAACACTTCAAAACCTTCAGCCAGCGCCGACAGGGTCGGGAACGCCACGCATACATCGGTTACCACGCCGGCGATGATCAGCTGCTTGCGGCCAGTGGCCTTGATCGCCTTGACGAAGTCTTCGTTGTCCCAGGCGTTGATCTGGCCGGGGCGGGCAATGTACGGCGCATCCGGGAACATCTCTTTCAGCTCGGGCACCAGCGGGCCGTTCGGGCCTTGCTCGAAGCTGGTGGTGAGGATGGTCGGCAGGCCGAAGAACTTGGCCAGGTCACCCAGGGCCAGCACGTTGTTCTTGAACTCGTTGGGCGAGAAGTCCTGCACCAGCGAGATCAGGCCGGTCTGGTGGTCTACCAGCAGGACCACGGCGTCGTCTTTGTTCAAGCGCTTGTAATCGGGTTGGCTCATGGGGTGACTCCTTGGGTTGGGAATACGGGCCGGTACTGTCCGCAAGGGGCTATACCGGTGGATAGATACGGCTTAAGAAATGGCCTGCGCCTGCCGCCAGGCCTTGGGCGGCTGGCCAACCAGGCGGCTGAAGGCGCGGGTGAAATGGGCCTGGTCGCAAAAGCCGCATTCCAGGCTCACATGGGTTATCGGTGCTTCGGTGGCGAGCAGGCGCTTGGCCTTTTCCATGCGTGCCAGCAGGCGCCAGGCCTGGGGCGAAAGGCCGGTGTTGACCTTGAAGGCGCGGGAGAAGTGGCTGCGGGTGAGGTTGCACACGCTGGCGATCTCGATGATCGACAGCGAGCTGCGCAGCATCAGTTCCTTGGCCTGGCGTAACCGCGCGGGCGTCAGTGCGCCGGGGGTTTGCAGCGGCTCTTGGGGCGTGCCGGGGTGCATGGCGACTCTCCTGTTGAATGCAGAAAGTCTCGCCCCCGGCACATGACAAAGTCCTGAGCCAAACCTGAATTGTTCTTAATTGTGCGCAGCGGTATACCGTAAGATGCACGTTGTATTCAGCTATCGAGCGAAGAAGCATGCAGGTAAACGCTCACCGCACCGTGGCCATGGTGCTGTTCAACGATGTGCTCTTGCTGGATGTGACCGGGCCCATGGATGCGTTCGCCATCGCCAACCGTTTTTTGCCGGCAGAGCGGCAATACCGGCTGCTCACCCTGGCCGAAGGGCAAGCAGCGGTGCGCGGCTCCTGTGGGCTGAAAGTGGTGGCCGACCTGCGCCTGGAAGACTTGCCGGACGCCGTCGACCTGTTGCTGGTGCCCGGCGGCCCTGGCGCGTATGACATTGCCGTGCCAGCGCTGGAGCGCTGGTTGCCAGGGGCGGTGCGCAGCGCCAAGCGCTTTGGTGCCATTTGTACCGGAGTGTTCCTGCTGGGCCGGGCGGGGCTGCTGGACGGCTACCGCTGCACCACCCACTGGAATTACGTGGAGCGCCTGGCGCGGGCGTTTCCTCAGGCCAAGGTCGAGACCGAGCAGATTTACGTGATCGACCGCTGCCTGATTACGTCAGGCGGGATCACTGCGGGTATCGACCTGGCGCTGGCGGTGGTGGCCGAGGACCACGGCAAGGCGCTGGCCCTGGAAGTGGCCAAGGTGCTGCTGGTCGCCCGTCATCGCCAAGGCGGGCAGACCCCGTACGGGCCGTTGCTGGCGGCGGTGCCGCGTGATGATTCGCCGATTGCCCGGGTACAGGCGCACATCGTCGACCATATCGAGCAGACGTTTACCGTGCAGAAGATGGCCGACCTGGTGGCCATGAGCAGCCGCAACTTCGCCCGCACGTTCCAGCGCGAGGTGGGGGTGACGCCGTTGCAGTACCTGCAGAATGCGCGGATCGACCGGGCGCGCAAACTGCTCGAAGGCAGCGACCTGCCATTGAAGGTGGTGGCGGCGCAGTGCGGATTTGGCAGTGACCGGCATATGCGCAAGGTGTTCTGTGAGCGCATCGGGATGACGCCGGCGCAGTATCGGGCGCAGTTTGGTGGCGTATAAGCGCGGGCCCTGTGGGAGCGGCCTTGTGTCGCGAAAGGGCTGCAAAGCAGCCCCAGAAATTTCTGCCCCACCTCAAAATCCCGGGACTGCTGCGCAGCCCTTTCGCGACACAAGGCCGCTCCCACAATTGATCGCAGCTTGCAGCAACTGTCATTTTTTCCAGGACAATCTTTCTCCCTGAAAGCAGATTGTCTACCACTCCCTCATTCCCCAGAATTGTCGGCCAAACTGTTCAAACGCTGCCCCGGCAGCTCATGGAGTACGAGCCAATGCCACACGAAGGCAGCCTTCTGCAAACCGCGGTGATCTTCCTGCTCGCCGCAGTCCTCGCCGTCCCCCTGGCCAAGCGCCTGCAGCTAGGCGCCGTACTCGGCTACCTGCTCGCAGGCGTTATCATTGGCCCGCAGGCACTGGGCCTGATCCGCGACACCGAAAGCGTGGCGCATATTTCCGAACTGGGTGTGGTGCTGCTGCTGTTCATCATCGGCCTTGAACTGTCGCCCAAGCGCCTGTGGCTGATGCGCAAATCGGTGTTCGGCGTCGGCACAGCCCAAGTGCTGCTGACCGGCGCGCTGATCGGTGCCATCGCCCTGTTCGGCTTCAGCCAGACGCTGCCGGCGGCCATCGTGCTCGGCCTGGGCCTGGCGCTGTCGTCCACCGCCCTTGGCCTGCAGAGCCTGGCCGAGAGCAAGCAATTGAACGCCCCGCACGGCCGCCTGGCCTTCGCCATCCTGCTGTTCCAGGACATCGCCGCCATCCCGCTGATTGCCCTGGTTCCGTTGCTGGCCGCCAGTGGCCCGGACACCAGCCACGGCGACAGCCTGCAACACGGTCTGAAGGTATTCGCCAGCATCGCCGTGGTCATCATCGGCGGCCGCTACCTGCTGCGCCCGGTGTTCCGCACCGTGGCCCGCACCGGCCTGCCCGAAGTGTCCACCGCCACCGCGCTGCTGGTGGTGATCGGCACTGCCTGGCTGATGGAGGAAGCCGGTGTTTCGATGGCTTTGGGTGCGTTCCTCGCCGGCTTGCTGCTGGCCGACTCGGAATACCGCCACGAGCTGGAATCGCAGATCGAACCGTTCAAGGGCCTGCTGCTGGGGCTGTTCTTCATCAGCGTCGGCATGGGCGCCAACCTGCGTCTGTTGCTGGAAATGCCGCTGGTGCTGCTGGGTTTGACCCTGCTGCTGGTGGCGGTGAAGCTGGTGCTGCTGATTGGCGTCGGCCGCCTGGCCGGTGGCCTGAACAGCGCCAGCGCCCTGCGTTTGGGCATGGTGCTGGCTGCCGGCGGCGAGTTTGCCTTCGTGGTGTTCAAGCTGGGCAAGGACCAGGGGCTGTTCGACACCCAGACTTACGACCTGTTGTTGATGACCATCACCCTGTCGATGGCCATCACCCCGCTGCTGATGCTGGGCTGCGCACGCGCCCTCAAACGCCCGCAGCCTGTGCGAGAAGTGCCTGAGCAGTACAAGCAGATCCAGACTGATACGCCACGGGTGGTGATCGTCGGCATGGGCCGCATGGGCCAGATCGTTGCGCGCATCCTGCGGGCGCAGAAAGTTCCGTTCATTGCCCTGGAAACCTCGGTGGACACCATCGAGATGACCCGCATGTTCGAACAGGTGCCGGTGTTCTACGGCGACCCGCTGCGCTCCGAAGTGCTGCATGCGGCCAAGGTGGGTGAGGCGGAGTACTTCATCATCACCATCGATGACCCGGAAGCTGCCATTCATACGGCTGAACGCGTGAAGCGCCTGTACCCGCACCTGAAAGTGCTGGCCCGGGCACGTAACCGCCAGCATGTGCACAAGTTGGTGGATGTGGGTGCAGAGCCGATTCGCGAGACGTTCTACTCCAGCCTGGAGATGACCCGCCGGGCATTGGTAGGGTTGGGCTTGAGCGATGAACAGGCGGCGGACCGGATTGCGCGGTTTACCCAGCATGACGAGGAAGTGCTGGTGGCCCAGGGGCAGGTGCGCGATGACCGGGCCAAGGTGATGCAGACGGCCAAGGAGGCGCGGGTGGAGTTGGAGCGGTTGTTTGATTCGGATGCGGATTGAATAGTCAGACGAAAACCAATCGCTCTATCTGAGGATGCTCACGGTGGGCGGCTTGCCAAAGATCGTAAGCTGCCTGTTCGGCAAGGTACTGCCGGGCAGGACCGAGGCCAGCCAGCTCAAGTCGATAAGCAAGATCGGCTGAAATGGCGGCGCGCCCGTTGAGCACAGTGGATAACTGCCCACGTGAATAGCCAAGGTGGCGAGCTAATTCAGAGACGTTCATGCCAATTGCGGGCAACACATCTTCTCGCAAAGACTCCCCAGGGTGGGGAGGATCGAACATAGGCATGACTGAAGCCCCCTAGTGGTAATCCAGATAGTCAACAAGCTCCACATCGGTACCAACGAAGCGAAATACCAAGCGCCAGTTACCCGAGACATTCACTGCCCAAAAGCTATCCAGCTTTCCATGCAGAGGATGAAGGCGGTAGCCGGGACGGTTCATGTCTGCTGCCGTTTGCGCGACCTCAAGGGAAGCAAGTAAACGCCGCAAGCGATTTACATGGTCTGCACGCACTCCAGACGAGTCTCGCTGCTGATGGAGAAGCCTCAGGCCTTTGTGCCTGAAACTTCTGATCATTGGTGATTGAGTGTAAGGTCATGCCTTACACTTTTCAAGCTAGCATTGGCGTGGCACATTGAGACACTCCTGAAGAATTTCCGGGTGCTCAGTTTGCGCTTGGCCTGCCTATTTGGCGCAGTTATGCCGTCCGCACGTTCATGTAGGAGACTTCCCAAAAAGGGTTACAGCCCATGGCTTCCACGGAGGCCGTGCTGATACGGATGTCTGTACCAGCCACAGAAAAGAGCCACTGTTTCCAGTGGCCCTATCAGATGCTTGATATTCACACGCACACCTCAAGCCAGGGTGTGGAGGTCTCACCCTACACTGATGATTCAGCCATCGATGGGGTTCCTGATCCAGTTACTGTCGCTGAATGACAACTGGCTTCGCGCTCGGGTGAAACGCTAACAACACGGCCAATACAGGTCAATGGCTGGAACAAACAGCAACAAAAAAGGCCGGCTCCCTACAGAGGGAGCCGGCCTGTGTGCGCACTGCTACTGATTAATTACTTACCCGCAGTCAGCGCGTTGTAGCTGGTCATCAGGTTGCGATAATCCGGAATGTGGTTGGAGCACAGCGCCGCCAGCCCTTCGATATCGTTACGCCAGTCGCGGTGCAGCTCACAGGCCACGCCAAACCAGGTCATCAGCTGGGCACCCGCCCGGCTCATGCGGTCATGGGCAGCATCGCGGGTCATTTCGTTGAAGGTGCCGGACGCATCGGTCACCACAAACACATCGAACTCTTCTTCCAGGGCAGCCAGCGCCGGGAAGGCTACACAAACCTCAGTTACCACACCGGCAATGATCAGCTGCTTCTTGCCAGTGGCCTTCACCGCCTTCACAAAGTCTTCGTTATCCCAGGCATTGATCTGGCCAGGGCGGGCAATGTACGGCGCATCCGGGAACAGTGCTTTCAGCTCTGGCACCAGCGGGCCGTTGGGGCCTTGCTCGAAGCTGGTGGTGAGGATGGTCGGCAGGTTGAAGAACTTGGCCAGGTCAGCCAGGGCCAGCACGTTGTTCTTGAACTTGTCCGGCTCGATGTCGCGCACCAGCGACAGCAGGCCCGCCTGGTGGTCTACCAGCAGTACGGCAGCGTCGTCTTTGTTCAGGCGGTTGTAGGTGAATTTGCTCATGGTCTGTGCTCCTAAGGTTTATGAATTTTTCAGCTATTCGGGGTGTTTCGCGTTGATGGGCACAGATTAAAATCATCACCTTTGCTGCACTAGACTGCGAAAATCGCCCTTAGCGTTCCGTTTGGAGAACGATCATTGGAAGACCTCAACTCCCTCTACTACTTCACCCAGGTAGTCGAGCACGGTGGTTTCGCCCCGGCAGGCCGAGCGCTGGACATGCCCAAGTCAAAGCTCAGCCGGCGCATCGCCGACCTTGAGGACCGCCTGGGCGTGCGCCTGCTGCACCGCACCAGCCGCCACTGCTCGCTCACCGAAATCGGCCAGGCCTATTACAACCGCTGCCTGGCCATGCGCGTGGAGGCCGAGGGCGCGGCGGAGATCATCGAGCGCAACCGCAGCGAGCCGCGCGGGCTGGTGCGTATCAGCTGCCCCACCACCCTGCTCAACTCCTGGGTCGGGCCGATGCTGACCCGCTACATGCTCAAGTACCCGCAGGTGGAGCTGTTCATCGAAAGTACCAACCGCCGCGTCGACCTGCTGCACGAGGGCTTCGACATTGCCCTGCGGGTGCGCTTTCCACCGCTGGAGAACACCGACATGGTGATGAAGGTGCTGAGCAACAGTACCCAGTGCCTGGTGGGCCAGCCGCAGTACCTGGAGCAATTGCCCAAGGGCTTCGATCCGCAGCTGCTCGGCACGCTGCCGAGCCTGCATTGGGGCAGCGCACAACGTGAGTACCAGTGGGAGCTGTTCCAGGGTGAGGACAGCAGCCGCAGCATTGTCATCCCGCATACGCCGCGCATGGTCACTGACGACCTGTTTGCCTTGCGCCATTTCGTGGTGGCAGGGGTGGGGATTGCGCATTTGCCGCGAGTGGCGGTGCGCGAAGACCTGGCTGCGGGGCGGTTGGTGGAGTTGATACCCGACTGGCATCCGCGTTGCGGCATCGTGCATGCCATTTTTCCATCGAGGCGGGGGTTGCTCCCGTCGGTGCGGGCGCTGATCGATCATCTGGCTGAAGAATTCGCCATTAGCGATATGGCTTGAGTACAGGCTAAAACAGATCCCAGCACACCCTTACAAGACCCCCGGCCTATCCTTGCTCCACAGTCCCGGATCATCCCCCGGAGCTCCCCATGATCCGCGCCACACACGGACCAGGCCGCGCCCTGCTCGCCACGCTCGCCCTCTGCCCCGCACTCAGCCAGGCCGACGAACCCGGCTGGTCGTTGCTCAGCCGCAACTACTTCCTGCACAGCGACTTCCGCTCGCCCTCCGCCAGCGGCCAGAACTACCGCCAGGAATGGGCCCAAGGCTTCATCGGCGAGGTCCGCTCGGGCTTCACTGAAGGCACGGTTGGCGTGGGCATCGACGCCCACGGTTTTCTTGGCCTGAAGCTCGACGGCGGCCGCGGGCATGCCGGTACCGGTCTGCTGCCACGCGACAGCGATGGCCGCGCCGAATCCGACTACTCCAGCGCCGGCGCCGCACTCAAGCTGCGCCTGGGCAACACCCAGTTGCGCTACGGCGAAATGAACGTGGAAACACCGGTGTTCGACACCGGCGACAAGCGCCTGCACCCGGAGTACGCCACCGGCTGGTTCGTGGAGAACACCGACCTGCCCGACTGGCGTCTGCAAGCCGGGCGTTTCACCGCCTTCAACAACCAGGACAACAGCTCCACCCACGACGACTTCAGCGGCTACGGCGCCACCACGCACAACCGGGCCATCAGCCTGGCCGGTGCCGCCTTCGCACCCGACGGGCCGTTCGGCGCGGCATTGTATGCCGGGCAGCTGGAGGACACCTGGCGCCAGGCCTACCTCAACCTGAACCTGGCCGAAGGCAACTGGCGCATTGACGGCAACCTCTACAAGACCCGCGACACGGGCAGTGCCAGCGCCGGGGCAATCGACACCCTCGCCTACAGCCTGCTGGCCAAATACAGCTTCGGCGCCCAGGCGCTGAGCCTGGCCTACCAGAAGGTCGAGGGCGACACCCCGTTCGACTTCGTCGGCGGCGACTCCATCTACCTGGCCAACTCGATCAAGTACGCCGACTTCAACGGCCCCGGCGAGCGTTCGTGGCAACTGCGCTACGACCTCAACTTCGCCACCCTCGGCGTCCCCGGCCTGAGCCTGATGGGCCGCTACGTCAGCGGCCGTGGCATCGACGGCAGCCATGCACCAGCCAGCGGCGCCTATGTTGGCCAGTACGGCGACGGCGGCAAGCACTGGGAGCGCGACATCGACCTGAAATACGTGGTGCAGTCGGGCGCCGCCAAGGACCTGAGCCTGTCGTTCTCCCATGTAAGCCACCGCGCCAATCAGGCCCAGGCCGGCGATGACATCGACCGTATCTACCTGATCATCGAATACCCACTCAAAGGCAGCTTCTGACATGAGCACATCCCCTTCAGGCGCCTGGAGCCCGTTGCGCAACACCACCTTCCGCATGCTGTGGATCGCCACCATCGCCTCCAATATCGGCACCTGGATGCACGAGGTGGGCGCCGGCTGGTTGATGACCACGCTGTCGGCCAGCCCGCTGCACGTGGCGCTGATCCAGGTGGCGGGCTCGCTGCCGATGTTCTTCCTGGCCCTGCCAGCGGGCGCGGCGGCGGATATCGTCGACAAGCGCCGCTACCTGTTGCTGGTGCAGCTGTGGATGTCTGCCGTGGCCGTGGTGCTGGCAACCCTTACCCTGCTCGGGCTGATGAACGTGACCTTGCTGCTGGTGCTGACCCTGGCACTGGGCATCGGCACGGCACTGATGATGCCGGCGTGGAGTGCACTGACGCCGGAACTGGTGGGCAAGGAAGACCTGGCCAACGCGGTGGCCATCTCCAGTGTGGGCATCAATGTGTCCCGCGCCATTGGCCCGGCCCTGGCCGGCGTGGTGGTGAGCATGGTCGGCCCATGGCTGACCTTTGCCTTCAACGCCATTTCGTTTGCCGGGGTGATCCTGGTGTTGTTCCTGTGGAAACGCGAGGTGAAGGAGCCGCTGCTGCCAGCCGAGCGCTTCGTGGGCGCCATGCGCACCGGCCTGCGCTTCGCGCGCAGTGCCAAACCCTTGCAGGCCGTGCTGTTGCGGGCTGTAGCGTTCTTCTTCTGCGCCAGCGCCGGCACCTCGCTGCTGCCGCTGATCGTGCGCGGCGAAATGCACGGCACTGCTGCCGACTTCGGCTTGCTGCTGGCGGCCATCGGCATTGGCGCGGTGGCCGGCGCCACCCTGCTGCCACGCCTGCGCGAACACATCAGCCGCGACCGCCTGGTGCTGTTCGCCAGCCTGCTGTATGCGCTGTTCCTGCTGGCGCTGGCGCTGGTGCGCAACTTCTATGTGCTGCTGCCGGCGATGCTGCTTAGCGGGGCGGCGTGGATCGCGGTGCTGTCCAACCTGCAGGTGGCGGCGCAAACCTCGGTGCCGGCCTGGGTGCGGGCGCGGGCGTTGTCGGTGTACATCCTGATCTTCTTTGGTGCCATGGCGTGTGGCGGATTGCTGTGGGGCACGCTGGCCAGCCATGCGTCGATCACCTTGAGCCTGCTGCTGGCCGCGGGTGGTCTGGCGCTGGGCACGCTTCTGACCTGTAAGGTGACCTTGCCGGAAACAGAGGCCGAAGAGCTGACGCCATCGCTGCATTGGCCCGTGCCGGTGCTGAGCGATGACCAAGACAAGGAAAGCGGGCCGGTGATGGTTACCGTGGAGTACCACATCGCCCCGGCCAAGGCCGAGGCTTTCCAGCTGGCGGCGCGGGAGCTGGAAGCCATGCGCAAGCGCAATGGGGCACTGTCCTGGGGATTGATGCGCGACAGTGCAGACCCGGCGCTTTGGCTGGAGTTTTTCTTCGAAGAGTCGTGGCTGGAGCATTTGCGGCATCACCATCGGGTGACCCGGGGTGAGCTGAAGATCGAGGCGCGGGTGCGGATGCTGCAGACGGATGGGGTTGAAGTGAAGATTCGGCATCTGCTGGCGGGGGCTGAGCACAAGGCTCACCATTGATGCTAGCCTCCCTGGCCCTATCGCCGGCAAGCCAGCTCCCACAGGACCTCCACAGGCCTTGAGGGTTGTGCAGTCCTGTGGGAGCTGGCTTGCCGGCGATAGGGCCAGAACAGGCAACATAAAAAAGGGGCCACAAACTGGCCCCTTCTTCACATCAGCTCAGCTTAGAAAGCAAAGCACGAGCAACCCAGCGCCCCCCAGAAGCCCTGGAAGTCATTGACCGGCACACTCGATTTACGCGCTTTGTCATGACTGTGCGCATGTACCCCGCACGGCCCCGAGCACTGATGCACGGCTGCCGCCAGCGACGGCGTACCCACGCGCCAGTGCCCTGGCACCTTGGCTACTGGCGACCACTCTGGCAGCACTGGCACCTGCGGTGGGCCAAGGCGATCAAATTCGCCGGCAGCGTACACCACCTTGCCATCGACAATGGTCAGTACCGACTCGATGCCCTTGATCGCCTCTTCATCAACGCTGAAGAAGTCCAGCGACAACGCCGCCAGGTCAGCCAGCTGGCCCACTTTGATCTGGCCTTTCTTGCCCTGCTCGCTGGAGAACCAGGCGCTGCCCTGGGTGAACAGTTGCAGCGCGGTGTCGCGGCTCAGGCCTTCCGGGTAAAGCTCCATGCCGCCAACAGTCTTGCCGCTGACCAGCCAGTACAGCGATGTCCATGGGTTGTAGCTGGACACGCGGGTGGCGTCGGTACCGGCACCTACCGGCACGCCCATGTCGAGCATGCGTTTGATCGGCGGGGTCTGTTCTGCCGCCTTGGCGCCGTAACGGTCGACGAAGTATTCACCCTGGAAGGCCATGCGGTCCTGAATGGCGATACCACCGCCCAGGGCACGCACGCGCTCGATGTTCTGTGGGGTGATGGTTTCGGCGTGGTCGAAGAACCACGGCAGGCCGTTGAACGGGATGTCGCGGTTGACCTTCTCGAACACGTCGAGCATGCGCGTGATCGATTCGTTGTAGGTGGCGTGCAGGCGGAACGGCCAGCGCTGCTCCACCAGGTGGCGCACCACCGGTTCCAGTTCTTCTTCCATGGTTTGCGGCAGGTCCGGGCGCGGTTCGAGGAAGTCCTCGAAGTCGGCGGCGGAGAACACCAGCATTTCGCCGGCGCCGTTATGGCGCAGGAAATCGGTACCGCTGTGCAGCTTGACGCTGGAGGTCCACTTCTTGAAGTCGTCCAGCTCTTCTTTGGGCTTCTGGGTGAACAGGTTGTAGGCGATGCGCACGGTCAGCTGGTTGTTGTCGGCCAGCTCCTGGATCACCGAGTAGTCGTCGGGGAAATTCTGGTAGCCGCCGCCAGCGTCGATGGCGCTGGTCAGGCCCAGGCGGTTGAGTTCACGCATGAACTGGCGGGTGGAGTTGACCTGGTATTCCAGCGGCAGCTTCGGCCCTTTGGCCAGGGTGGCGTAGAGGATCATCGCGTTGGGGCGGGCGATGAGCATGCCGGTCGGGTTGCCGAACTTGTCACGCTGGATCTCGCCACCCGGCGGGTTCGGGGTGCTCTTGTCGTAGCCGACTGCCTTGAGCGCTGCGCGGTTGAGCAAGGCGCGGTCGTAGAGGTGCAGCAGGAACACCGGGGTATCGGGTGCTGCCTGGTTGATTTCTTCCAGGGTGGGCATGCGTTTTTCGGCGAACTGGAATTCGTTCCAGCCACCCACCACACGCACCCACTGCGGGGTTGGCGTGCGCGCAGCCTGGTCCTTGAGCATGCGCAGGGCATCAGCCACCGACGGCACGCCTTCCCAGCGCAGTTCCAGGTTGTAGTTCAGGCCACCACGGATCAGGTGCAGGTGCGAGTCGTTCAGGCCGGGGATGACCGTGCGCTGCTTGAGGTCGACAATTTGCGTGGTGGCGCCCTTGTGGGCCATGGCCTCGGCGTCGTTACCCACGGCGATGAAGCGGCCATCCTTGATGGCGACGGCGGTCGCAGTAGGCTTTTCGCGGTCAACGGTGTGCAGTTTGCCGTTGAACAGAATCAGGTCGGCGGTCATGGAACCTCCTTGGGTGGATGCGTGAGCGGAACCGGCTTGGCCGGTGAAAGGCAATGCGGACCAGAGCGCGCCGGCGGCACCGAGCACGGTGCTGGTGGCGAGGAACTGGCGACGGGTCTTGTCGTTGCGGTCCTGGGACATGGTGTTCTCCGTCTCTGGGTTCGGCAGCGGCAGGCGCAACTGCGGAGCATGCCGGTTGACGCTGGGTCAGGGCTTGGATGGATGTGCGGTGAGCTGTAGAAGGTTAGCCCTGATCAACATCTGTGCTGCCAGGGCTGGCCTCTTCGCGGGCTCGCCCGCTCCCACAGGCACTGCACAGCATCTGAGGCCTGTGATTTCCCTGTGGGAGCGGGCAAGCCCGCGAATGCCTCCCACAGTTAGCGCTGGAGGAACGCCAGCAAATCCTCATTCAGCTGCTGTGCATGGGTCACCGCAAACCCGTGCGGCGCACCGGCATACACCTTCAGCTCAGCCCCGCGAATCAGCTCTGCCGCCTGCTTGCCGGTGGTTTCGAACGGCACGATCTGGTCGTCGTCACCATGAATCACCAGCGTCGGCACATCGACCTTGGCCATGTCCGGGCGGAAGTCGGTTTCGGAGAACGCCGTCACGCAATCCAGGGTGCCCTTGATCGAGGCCATCAGCGCGATGTTCAGGGTTTGCGTTTGCACGCCCTGGGACACCTGCTGACCATGGTTCAGGCCATAGAACGGCGTGGCAAAGTCGGCGATGAACTGGGCACGGTCGGCACGCAGGCCGGCACGGATACCCTCGAACACCGACAGGTCGACACCCTCAGGGTTGTCGTCGCGCTTGCCGAATACTGGCGTCACAGCCCCCAGCAACACCAGCCCGGCCAACCGCTCGCTGCCGTGGCGGGCGATGTAGCGGCTGACATCACCGCCACCCATCGAGAAGCCCACCAGGGTGACGTCGCGCAGGTCGAGGTGTTCGATCAGCTGGGCAATGTCATCGGCAAAGGTGTCGTAGTCGTAACCGTTCCACGGCTGGCTCGAACGGCCGAAGCCACGGCGGTCGAAGGCGATGGCGCGGTAGCCGCGACTGGCCAGGAACTCCATCTGCGAATCCCACATGTCGGCATCCAGCGGCCAGCCGTGGCTGAACAGCACGGGCTTGCCGCTGCCCCAGTCCTTGAAATAGATCGAAGTGCCATCGCGGGTAACGAAGGTGCTCATAACGGTATCTCCTTGAAAGTGTCGAGGTGAAGGCGTGGCTCAGCCGCGCAGCCAGTTGGCGCAGCGGCGGGTTACCCAAGGCATGATGTAGAACACCACGGGCAGGATGACGAACAGGTTGACGATGAGGTTGCCGGTAATCGGGCCGCCCAGCTGCGGGAAGCGTGCGAACAGCGGCGCCAGCAGTTGCGGAATGACCATGGTCATCGGGCAGATCACCAGGTAGGTCAGCAGCGCCTGCTTCCAGCGCGGCGGTTGCGCCGCCGTAGTGCTCGGCGGGGTGAACCAGAACTCTGGATCGTCGTGCACCTGGGTGTGGTCACCACCTTCGAGCAGTGGCAGTACTTCATTGACCAACGCCTGGCGCTCACCCGAATTGACCCAGGCCTGCAGCAGGCTGGCATCGGCAAAGCGCACCACGGTAGTGAAGTGCAACCCACCGTCATCGGGACGGATGACGTTGACGTCCAGGTGCCCCGGCTGGCGGCGCGCGGTGCTGACCGTGCGCTTGAGCCACGCTTCGTAATCTGCCAGTGAGGCGGCGCGGACCTTGTGCTGGATAACCAGGGTCACCACGTTGCGGTTGTCTTGGAGTGCGGTGTTCATCGGCGTTCCTTGGGATGAGCTTGCCCGCATCCACTGTGCAACGGTGAACGGGCGGAGGATTGGATGGGTGTGCTGCCCTTGGCGGGCACCGACTGGCGGTGCCCGGGGCGGTTTGGCTTACTTGCCGGCGTTGAAGGCGTTGTAGCTGGTCATCAGGTTGCGGTAGTCCGGGATGTGGTTGGAGCACAGCGCGGCCAGGCCTTCGATGTCGTTGCGCCAGTCGCGGTGCAGCTCACAGGCCACGCCGAACCAGGTCATCAGCTGGGCACCGGCCTGGCTCATGCGGTCGTGGGCGGCGTCACGGGTCATGGCGTTGAAGGTGCCGGAGGCATCGGTAACCACGAACACGTCGAACTCTTCTTCCAGGGCCGACAGGGCCGGGAAGGCTACGCACACTTCAGTCACCACGCCGGCGATGATCAGTTGCTTCTTGCCGGTGGCCTTCACGGCCTTGACGAAGTCTTCGTTGTCCCAGGCGTTGATCTGGCCTGGGCGGGCGATGTACGGGGCGTCCGGGAACAGGGCTTTCAGCTCGGGAACCAGCGGGCCGTTGGGGCCTTGTTCGAAGCTGGTGGTGAGGATGGTCGGCAGGTTGAAGAACTTGGCCAGGTCGGCCAGGGCCAGCACGTTGTTCTTGAACGCGTCCGGCTCGATGTCGCGGACCAGGGACAGCAGGCCAGCCTGGTGGTCGACCAGCAGGACAGCGGCGTCGTCTTTGTTCAGGCGGTTGTATTTGAAGTTGGTCATGGTCGTTGCTCCTAAGGGTTTTGATGTTCAGTAAGTGGGGTGTTTCGCGTTGATGGGAGAAGATTAAAACCATCACCTTTGGAGCGGTAGATAGCTGATTTTGGCTTTAGCGTTCTATTTAAGGAACGACAAATTGGCAGTGGATTTGCTGGGCTACCTGCTCTATTACTACCCACAGCCCTTCCCCCACCCTGAGACCACCATGCTGGCGTTCATCCAGTCGTCCCCGTTGTTGCTCGGTACTGCCCTGCTCCTGCTGGATCTCGTGCTCTGGCAACTCATCCCCATCCAGCGCCGCGCCTGGCGCATCGGCACGCGCTTGGTGATATTCCTGCTGTTCAGCTCGGTGCTGGTGGCCGCCGGCATGAGCCCGCTGCAACCACCACCCTGGCCCGACGATGTCTCGCGCAACCTCATGGCCACGGTATTGGCCATTGGCTGGTGGCTGTTTGGCGCACGCACGGTCACGGTGGTGTTCGGCCTGCTGCTGGTCGCCCGTGGCAGCCATGGCGGGCGGTTGTTGCAGGATGTGCTGGGGGCGTTGATCTTTCTGGCCGCGGTGGTGGCTGCCGCAGGCTATGTGATGCAACTGCCGGTGAAAGGCCTGTTGGCCACCTCCGGCGTGATGGCCATCGTCATCGGCCTGGCGCTGCAGAGCACCCTGGCCGACGTATTCAGCGGCATCGTGCTGAACACCACGCGGCCCTACCAGATTGGCGACTCGATCTCTATCGACGGCACCGAAGGCAAGGTGCTGGACATCGACTGGCGCGCCACGCGCCTGCTGACCGGCACCGGCAGCCTGGCGGTGATCCCCAACTCGGTGGCGGCCAAGGCCCGGCTGCTCAATCACAGCCGCCCGGCCGATGTGCATGGGGTATCGATCAGCGTGGTGGTGCCGGCCAAGGTGCGGCCCAAGCGGGTGTTCGATGCACTGGAAAAGGCCCTGCAGGGCGTCAGTGCCATTCTTGATACCCCAAAGCCGAAGGTGACGGTGAAGGCCTCGACACTGGAATCCGTGGAGTACGAGGCCAGCGGTTTCGTAGCCGACGCAGGCGCCAAGGGCGACGCACGCAACCAGCTGTTCGACCTTGCGCACCGCCACCTAGAGGCCAGCGGCGTGATGTGGAACGTGGACCTGGCCCTGCCGCCGCGCAGCCGCCAGCGCGAGGTACTGGACGAGGTGAGGGTGTTCCGCTCGCTAAGCGATGAAGAGCGTGATGCGCTGAGCCAGCGCATGACGGCGGTGGAGTACCTGGCGGATCAGGTGATCCTGGGCGTTGGCGAGCATTCCGATCACCTGTTGGTGATTGGCAGCGGGGTCATCTCGGCATCGGTGCGCGATGGCGACAAGTTGGTCGAAGCCGGGCGCATGGGGCCGGGTGAGGTGCTGGGGATCGAGGGCATCATCGATGAAGAGGATTCGCTGGCCGAGTTCCGCACGCTGACCAGCTGCGTGCTGTACCGGATCGACAAGGAACAGGTGAAGAGCTGCTTGCAGCAGCGTGGCGAGGTGCAGACGGCATTGAGCAAGTTGCAGCGATTCCGGCGCCAGAGCCGGGAGTCGTTGTTGCTGCAGAAGCCGGCGTTGATCAAGAAAGGTGGCTTCCTCAGCTGGTTGCACAAGTAAGCCTGTGCCGGCCTCTTCGCGGGCTCGCCCGCGAAGAGGCCTGAACTTACAACACAACTCTCAAGCATTGCCCCGCGTGGTACAGCGAGAACCCGGACTCATAGAACGCGGTGCGCAGCGCAGGCGCACTCACGCCGGTCATCGGCGAGAACGGAATCGGCAGGCTATCCGCCTCCCCCTTCAGCAGGAACTCGGCAAACGCCCGGCCAATCACGGTGCCGGTGGTGTTACCACGCCCGTTGTACCCGGTCACCGCCACCAGCCCCGGCGCCGGCTCAAACAGGCGCATCAGGTGATCGGGGGTGAAGTCGATGCAGCCCGTCCAGTGCATTTCCCACTCGACCTTGCCCAGCTCCGGGTAGTAGTGGCTCTGGATCCGGTCTGCCCAACTGCGGACGAACCACGACGGCTTGTTGTCGACCCGGCCCAGGCTGCCGAGCAGCAGACGGCCCTGGTCGTCGCGGCGGATGCTGCTGAGCACAGTGCGGGTGTCCCACGAGCCTTGACCATGCGGCAGCACCTTGTCGGCTGCTGCGCCCTGCAACGGCTTGGACGCCACCTGGTAGTAGTACCCACGGAAGAACTGCTTCTGCAGGTTGCTCCAGTCGCCTTCGGTGTAGGCACCGGTGGAAATCACCACCTTGTCGGCGCGCACCGAGCCACGTGCGGTCTTCACCCGCCAGGCATCGCCGTCACGCTCCAGGCCTTCGACCGAAGACTGCTGGAACAGCTTGCCGCCCAGACGCGCCACGGCAGCCGCCAGGCCCTGGGTGTAACCCATGGGGTTGATGGTGCCGGCGCGACGGTCGAGCAGCGCGGCGGAAATTTTGTCGGTGCCGCAGTATTCCTGGCACTGGGCGCCGGTCAGCAGCTCAACGTCGGCACCACGGCGGCGCCATTGTTCGTGGCGGGCCTCAAGGTCGGCGATGCCGGTGGCGTTGTGCGCCATGTGCAGCGTGCCTTTGTGCTGGGCCTGGCAGTCGATGCCCAGGCGCTCGATCATGGCGAACACTTCGCCTGGGGCTTCGCCCAGCACCTTGTTCAGGCGGCTGCCCTGCTTCTGGCCGAGGGTGGCCTCGACGTCGTCAGGGCGGATCCAGGTGCCGGCGTTGACCAGGCCCACGTTGCGCCCGGAGCCGCCGTGGCCGATCTTCCAGGCCTCCAGCAGGATCACCGACTTGCCCTGTTCGAGCAGGTGGATGGCCGCCGACAGGCCGGTAATGCCGCCACCGATCACGCAAACATCGGCCTTGTGCTCACCGGCCAGGGCCTGGGCGGCTACGGTCGGTTTGCTGACGAATTCCCACAAGCATTCTTGACGCAGTTCGGACATGGCCCGGCTCCAGCAATTTGTTCTTGTTTGGGGCCGCGTTAGGGCCCATTCGCGGGCAAGCCCGCTCCCACAGGAGGTGCACAGGTTTCGAAATCTGTGGGGTACCTGTGGGAGCGGGCTTGCCCGCGAACCGGGGGCTGAGCCCCCGGCCATGCAGCATCAACCCATCAGTCGAACACAATACCCTGCGCCAGCGGCAGCTCGCGCGAGTAGTTCACGGTGTTGGTCTGACGACGCATGTAGCCTTTCCAGGCATCCGAACCCGACTCACGACCACCGCCGGTTTCCTTCTCGCCACCAAACGCACCGCCGATCTCGGCGCCGCTGGTGCCGATGTTGACGTTGGCGATGCCGCAATCGCTGCCCGAAGCACTCTGGAAGCGCTCGGCTTCACGAATGTCGGTGGTGAAGATGCACGACGACAGGCCTTGTGGCACTTCGTTGTTCAGGCGCAGGGCCTCTTCGAAGTCGTCGTAGGCCAGCACGTACAGGATCGGTGCGAAGGTTTCGTGGCGCACCACGTCGCTCTGCGCCGGCATTTCGGCAATGGCAGGCGACACGTAGTAGGCGTTCGGGTACTGGTCGGCCAGCTGACGCTCGCCGCCAAACACCTGGCCGCCTTCGTCGCGGGCCTTGGCCAGCGCGCCCTGCATGGCATCAAACGACAGCTTGTCGATCAGCGGGCCGACCAGGTTGTCCTTGCGTGGGTCGCCGATGCGCACTTTGCCGTAAGCGGCTTTGACACGGGCAACCACTTCGTCCTTGATCGAGCGGTGCACGATCAGGCGGCGCAGGGTGGTGCAACGCTGGCCGGCGGTGCCGACAGCCGAGAACAGGATGCCGCGCACGGCCAGGTCCAGGTCGGCGCTCGGGGCCAGGATCATGGCGTTGTTGCCGCCCAGTTCGAGGATGCTGCGGCCGAAACGGGCAGCAACACGTGGGCCCACTTCACGGCCCATGCGGGTGCTGCCGGTGGCGCTGACCAGCGGCACGCGCGGGTCGTCGACCATGGCTTCGCCGGCTTCACGGCCGCCGATGACCAGTTGGGCCAGGCCAGCCGGAGCATCGCCGAAGGCTTTCAGGGCTTTTTCGAACAGTGCCTGGCAAGCCAGGGCGGTGAGCGGGGTTTTCTCAGAAGGCTTCCACACCACCGAGTTACCGGCCACCAGGGCCAGGGCGGTGTTCCAGGCCCAGACGGCAACCGGGAAGTTGAAGGCGCTGATCACGCCGACCACGCCCAGCGGGTGCCAGGTTTCACGCATGTGGTGGCCTGGGCGCTCGGAGGCGATGGTCAGGCCGTACAGCTGGCGCGACAGGCCAACGGCGAAGTCGCAGATGTCGATCATTTCCTGCACTTCGCCCAGGCCTTCCTGGGTGATCTTGCCGGCTTCGATCGATACCAGCTCGCCCAGGTCGGCCTTGTGCTCACGCAGCACTTCGCCGAACAGGCGCACCAGTTCGCCACGGCGCGGGGCCGGCACGGTGCGCCAGGCTTCGAAGGCGCTTTGGGCCTGGTCGATGCGGGCGATGGTCTCGGCCTTGCCGAGCAGTTTCACCGAGGCGATCTGGCTGCCGTCGATCGGCGTGTGAACAGGGTAGTCGCCCTGGGTGTAAGCCTCGGCGGCAACGCCAAGGCGCTCGAGCAATCCAGCAACCATTTGTGCTTCTCCTACATCGGGTGATGGGGTGGAAAAATGATGTGGATCAGTATTAATCCGATCACATAGGTACAACAAACGACCTTTATTCCGCATATCATTCCGTCAGGTAATGATTTGAGCCGCAGAGACCGCTATGTCCAAACGCCTGGTGCCCTCCATGACCGCCCTGCAGTGCTTTGAAGCTGCAGCCCGCCATTTGAGCTTTACCCGTGCCGCCGAAGAGCTGCACCTGACCCAAAGCGCGGTCAGCAAGCAGGTGGCGCAGCTTGAAGACATGCTGCGCCACCACCTGTTCCTGCGCATTCGCCGGCGCCTGCAGCTGACGCCGGCCGGCAGCCTGTACCTGGCCGAGGTCAACAAGATCCTCACCCAGGTGGACATGTCCAGCCGCTACGTACTCACCTACGGCGAGCAGACCGAGATATTGAAGGTAGCCACTCAACCGAGTTTTGGCGTGCGCTGGCTGATCCCGCACCTGAAGGGTTTTGGTAAGCGGCACAGCAATATTCACCTCGATATCCGCAACGAGATGGAGCCGTTTGCCCTGTTGCAGGGCTCGGCGGACGTGGTGTTTTTCTACGGCCAGGGCACTTGGCCGGGGGCCACCTGCGTGGAGCTGTTCCGCGAAGAGGTGGTGCCGGTGTGCGCGCCGGAGCTACTGGCCGGGCGCACATTGGGCGATGCCGCAGAGCTGGCCGACCTGGTGCTGTTGCAGAGCACGTCGCGGCCGGAGGCGTGGCATGAGTGGTTCCTTGAGCTGGACCTGCAGAGCGTCAGCGCTTACCACGGGCCACGCTTCGATACGTTCTATATGGCCTTGAGCGCGGCGCAGGCCGGGTGCGGGGTGGCACTGGTGCCACGCTACCTGGCGGCGAAGGAGCTGGCCGACGGAAGTTTGGTGGTGCCTTGGAACCATGCGATGCGCAGTGCCGGAGCGCATTATCTGGCGTATGCCGAGCATGCGGCGGAGGTGCCCAAGGTCAGGGCATTGGTGGAATGGATTCACGAGCAGCTTCAGGCTTGAGGGCCTCTTCGCGGGTGAACCCGCGAAAGGGCCCTGAAGGTCGATCAAAAAAGGAATGACACACTCACTTTTTTTCGCTTGTGAGCCAAGTGCATTCCCAGCTTTCATGTAAGCGTCCGAACCCAACCAGGAAGCTAGCGATGCCCGCCCACGATTTCGTCAGCCCAGACAGCATTCGCGCGCAGTTCTCTGCCGCCATGTCGCTCATGTACAAACAGGAAGTGCCCCTGTACGGCACGCTGCTGGAGCTGGTGAGCGAAATCAACCAGCAGGTCATGGCCCAGCAGCCCAAGGTTGCCGAGGCCCTGCGCTGGACCGGGGAAATCGAGCGACTGGACCAGGAACGCCATGGCGCCATCCGCGTTGGCACCGCCGAAGAGCTGGCCACCATCGCCCGCCTGTTTGCCGTCATGGGTATGGAGCCGGTCGGCTACTACGACCTGAGCTCTGCTGGCGTGCCGGTGCACTCCACCGCCTTCCGCGCCGTGCATGAACAGTCGCTGCATGTCAGCCCGTTCCGTGTGTTCACCTCGCTGCTGCGCCTGGAGCTGATCGACAACCCGCAACTGCGCGAGCTGGCACAGGGCATCCTGGCCAAGCGCCAGATCTTCACCAGCCGCGCCCTCGAACTGATCGCCCAGAGCGAGCGCGATGGCGGGCTGAACGCCGCAGATGCCGAAGCGTTCGTGCAGGAAGCGTTGCACACCTTCCGCTGGCACCATGACGCCACCGTCACCGCCGAGCAGTACCAGCAGTTGCACGACCAGCACCGCCTGATCGCCGATGTGGTGGCCTTCAAGGGCCCGCACATCAACCACCTGACCCCACGTACCCTGGACATCGATGCGATCCAGGTCGGCATGCCGGCCAAAGGCATCCCGCCGAAGGCCGTGGTCGAAGGCCCGCCTACCCGTCGTCACCCGATCCTGCTGCGCCAGACCAGCTTCAAGGCCTTGCAGGAAAAGGTCGCGTTCAGCGACCAGCAGGGCAGCGAAGGCAGCCACACCGCTCGTTTCGGCGAGATCGAACAACGCGGCGCGGCGCTGACGCCGAAGGGTCGCCAGCTGTACGACAAGCTGCTCGATGCCACCCGCGCGGCCCTGGGTGGCGCACCGGCCGAGGCCAATGCCGAGCGCTACATGGCGCTACTGAAAGACACCTTTGCCGAGTTCCCGGACGACCTGGCGCAGATGCGTGAACAGGGCCTGGCATACTTCCGCTACTTCGCGACCGAGAAAGGCCTGGCTGCGCGTGACCAGGAAGGCCGCCCGACTACCCTGCAAGGGCTGATCGACGCAGGCCATGTGCACTTCGAGGCGCTGGTGTACGAGGACTTCCTGCCGGTGAGCGCGGCGGGCATCTTCCAGTCCAACCTGGGCGACGATGCGCAGGCCGAATATGGCAGCAATGCCAACCGCGATGCGTTCGAGGCAGCGTTGGGGTTGCAGGTGCAGGATGAGCTGGCGCTGTATGCGCAAAGTGAACGCCGGTCGCTGCAGGCCTGTGCTCAGGCACTGAACCTGGGCTCTATGTAAGGCATTGCGGCCTCTTCGCGGGCTTGCCCGCTCCCACAGGTTCGGTGCATGCCTTAAAGCCAGCGCTGTACCTGTGGGAGCGGGCGAGCCCGCGAAGAGGCCAGTGCAGGGAGTCAAAGAGCTGGCAGGATTTCCACATCCGGCAAATCCATCGCTGCCACCTCTTCCTGCAGAAACCCGCTCAACCGCCGCAACCGCTCACCCCCTGGCCGGGTACGCGGCCACACCAGGTAATAATCCATTCCGCTGGGCACCGCCGTCGGCCAAGGCAGGCTCAACCGCCCCTGCGCCACATCTTCGGCCACCATCAGCAAATCGCCCATGGAAATCCCGTAGCCACGCGCAGCGGCGATCATGCCCAGCTCCAGGGTGTCAAACACCTGCCCGCCCTTGAGCGAAACCTTGTCGCTCAACCCCATGCGCTCCAGCCACTCCCGCCAGTCACGCTTGTCCACCGTGGGGTGCAGCAGCTCGATGGAGGCAAGCCGGTGCTCGTCCCACGGCCCTTTTTCCAGCAGGTCTGGCGCCCCCACGGGTATCAGCAACTCCGGGAACAGCTTGCGCACTTCCCAGTCCGGCGGGAACACCCCGTCGCTGAGCAACACCGCGCAATCGAACGGTTCCTGGTTGAAGTCCACATGGTCAACGTCCATCCAGGCACTGGTCAGCTGTACTTCATTGCCTGGCTGCAGGTGACGGAAACGGCTCAAGCACGCCAGCAACCAGCGCATGGTCAGGGTCGAGGGAGCCTTCATGCGCAGGATGTCGTCTTCACCGCGCAAGGTATCGCAGGCCCGCTCCAGCGCCGCGAAGCCTTCGCGAACGCCTGGCAGCAATACCCGTGCGGCCTCGGTCAGTTGCAGGTTGCGGCCACTGCGCACGAACAGGCGGCAGGCGAAGTGATCCTCCAGCGTGCGGATATGCCGGCTGACCGCGCTCTGAGTGATCGACAGTTCCTCACCGGCACGGGTGAAGGAACTTAGCCGTGCGGCGGCTTCGAATGCGCGAAGGGCATACAACGGAGGAAGCTGACGGGACATGAGGCACCTGCCATACGGGGCTGTGGAGCGGATCACCAAGAAGCATATATGCATGAGTCAGACTCATGCCAATGATCGCTTTTATCCTTTTGTGCAAAGTTGACCAAAGCCTCAGAATCGCCCTTCGTTCATCACCTCAGGAAGAAGGACAGCCCTCATGCACGTCGCGCCCACCACAGAACTCAAGGCTTTGCTGCGCCTGGCCGGGCCGCTGATTGCCTCGCAGTTGGCGCACATGCTCATGGTGCTGACCGACACCCTGATGATGGCCCGCATCAGCCCGCAGGCACTGGCCGGTGGCGGTCTGGGTGCGGCCAGCTACTCGTTCGTGTCGATCTTCTGCCTGGGTGTGATCGCCGCAGTCGGCACCCTGGTGGCGATTCGCAAGGGCGCCAACGATATCGAAGGTGCAACCCGACTGGCGCAGAACGGCCTGTGGCTGGCCTGGGGCCTGGCACTGTTCGCCGCGCTGGTGCTGTGGAACCTGGAGCCGGTGCTGCTACTGTTCGGGCAAAAGCCCGAGAACGTGGCCTCGGCGGCCGAATTCCTCACGCTGCTGCCACTGGCCCTGCCCGGCTACCTGACGTTCATGGCGTTGCGCGGTTTCACCAGTGCGCTGGGGCGCTCGACCCCGGTGATGGTCATCAGCCTGGTCGGCACGGTACTCAACTACCTGTTCAACGTGGCGCTGATCGAGGGTATGTTCGGCCTGCCCAAGCTGGGCCTGATGGGCATCGGCCTGGTCACCGCAGTGGTGTCGATGGGCATGGCTATCGCGCTGGCGCTGTATATCCGCTGGCACTCGGCCTATGCCGCCTACCCGCTGCGCAAGGGCCTGTCGCGCCCGTCGCTGCCAGCACTGCGCGAGCTGTGGCGGCTGGGGCTGCCAATTGGCGGTACCTACATGGTGGAAGTGGGCCTGTTCGCCTTCGCCGCGCTGTGCATGGGCGTGCTGGGCAGTACCGAACTGGCCGCGCACCAGATTGCCCTGCAGATCGTGTCCACGGCGTTCATGGTGCCGACGGGGCTGTCGTATGCGGTGACCATGCGGGTGGGCTTGTATTACGGCGCTGGCAACCTGCTGGCGGCGCGCAGCGCCGGGCGCGTGGGCATTGGCTTCGGGGCGATGATCATGTTTGCCTTCGCCGCGCTGTTCCTGCTGCTGCCCGAGGCACTGGTGGGGCTGTTTATCGACCGTAACGACCCGGCTTTTGCCGCAATTTTCCAGGTGGCCGTGCAGTTGCTGATGGTGGCGGCGTGGTTCGAGCTGTTCGATGGCATGCAGACGATTGCCATGGGCTCGATCCGCGGGCTGAAGGATGCCAAGACCACCTTCCTGATCGGGCTGGTGTGCTACTGGCTGGTGGGGGCGCCGAGTGCCTGGTTGTTCACCTTTACCTTGGGCGGTGGTGCGGTGGGAATCTGGTGGGGCTTGGCGCTGGGGCTGGCGTGTGCGGCGGTGGCACTGACCTTTGGCTTTGAATGGCGGATGAAGCGGTTGTTGAGAAAGGCGGGAGTTCGTGCTGAGGCTGCTGCTCCGGCCTGACTTCAGGGCCTCTTCGCGGGCACGCCCGCTCCCACAGGATTGTGCGGCCCCTGTGGGAGCGGGCGTGCCCGCGAAAGGGCCCTAAAGGACAGCATCCAACTGACGGCCAGGCACCTTCAGCAAAAATTCGATCAACTCCCCCACTGGCAGCGGCTTGCTGACCAAAAAGCCCTGCACCTGGTCGCAACCAAACCCACGCAACAACGCCAGTTGCTCTTCACTCTCCACCCCCTCGGCCACCACCTCCAGGTTGAGGTTGTGCGCCAGGTTGATCATGGCATGCACCAGCTTGCGGTTTTCCTCGCGCATTTCCATTTCGGCCACAAAGCTGCGGTCTACCTTGAGCAAGGTGATCGGCAGGCTGTTGAGGTGCACGAACGAAGAGAACCCGGTGCCAAAATCGTCGAGCGAGAAGCGCACACCCAGGCGGCCAAGGGCGTCCATGGTCTGGCGCACCAGCTCGTTGCGGCGCATGACTGCCGTTTCGGTCAGTTCGAACTCCAGCCAACGGGCATCCACACCATGCTCGATGATCAGGCGGCTCAAAGTGGCCAGCAGCTGGCTGTCCTGGAACTGGCGGAAGCTCAGGTTGACTGCCATGTGCAGCGGCTCCAGGCCGCGCTCGCACAGCGCCTGCATGTCATGCAGGGCACGGGAGATGACCCAGTAACCCAGCGGCACGATCAGGCCGCTCTGCTCGGCCAGGGGCACGAACTCGCTGGGCGGCAGCAGCCCGCGCTCGGCATGGCGCCAGCGCACCAGCGCTTCCAGGCCGACAATTCGGCCATCGGCCAGGTCTAGCCTCGGCTGATAGTGCAGTTCCAGCTCATCACGGCGCAGGGCGCGGCGTAGCTCGCTTTCCAGGTCGGCCAGGCTACGGGCGTTGCGGTTGATGCGCTCGTTGAACACATGGAAGGTGCAGCCTTGGCTGCCCTTGGCCTGGCGCATGGCGATGTGGGCGTGCCACATCAAAGGGTCGGCCCCCGCTTGGGCGCGGGCATGGGCCAGGCCCAGGCTGCAGCCCAGCAGCAGGCTTTCGCCGTCGATGAAGTAGGGTTCGGCCAAGGCTTCGACGATACGTTCGGCAATCCATTCGGCGCGATTGGCGTCGCGGCGGGTGTCGATCAGCAGGGCAAACTCGTCGCTGCCCAGGCGGGCCAGCTGGTCACCCGCCTCCAGCTGGTTTTGCAGCCGCGCCACCACCTGCAAAATCAGCCGGTCGCCGCTCTGGTGGCCGAGGGCATCGTTGACGTGGCGGAAGTTGTCCAGGTCCAGGTGGCCCAAGGCAACGCCACGGCCTTCGTTTTCGGCCAGGCGTGCAGTCAGCAAGGCCTGGAAACCTTGGCGGTTGGCGATGCCGGTCAGGGGGTCCTGCTCAGCCAGGCGCTGCAAGGTGGCCACCAGCACTCCACGCTCACGTACATGACGCAGCGAGCGACGCAAGGTATCGGCATTGAGCTGGCCGCGTACCAGCCAGTCGCTGACGGCCGTGGGCGCCACCTCGGGCTCGTGGTCGAGCAGCAGGATGGTCGGCAGGTCGCAGCGCCCGGGCACGGGCTGCAGGGCCGGGGTTGCCAGCACCACAGCCTGGCGATCATTGCTGAACAGGCTGTCGACGGATTCCCAGTTCGGGGCGGTGAGCAGCACGGCGCTGCCGCTCAGGGCAGGCATGCAAGCGTGCAACAAGGCGGCCCATTCCGGCTCATCAGCCAACAGCAGCAAACGCAAAGGTTCGACAGGCGTGGACAAGCGGACTCCTTAGGGCTTCACGGTGCAACGATAACTGGCGGGTATGCTACTGCATTTAATGAAAATGATTTTCACTTTTATACATGTTTTTACGGGCGTAGCATCCCGACGTATTTTGTCGTGCATCCTGCTCGAAACGAGCCAAACCGGCAAATATGATTTTTTCAGGTGCTAGGATTAGTCCCGCTAATAGTAGGGCGGACAAAAGTCTGACTCAGACGTCAGACGGTCGCGCCATAACGGCCCCATGCCTGTTAGAATGCGCGGCTATTTTCTGGCGACCCCGGTTTTTAGCATGTCCCGACTCAATCCCCGGCAGCAGGAAGCCCGTGACTACGTCGGCGGCCCTCTTTTGGTGCTCGCCGGTGCAGGTTCGGGCAAGACCAGCGTGATCACGCGCAAGATTGCCCACCTAATCCAGAACTGCGGCATCCGTGCCCAGTACATCGTGGCGATGACCTTTACCAACAAGGCCGCGCGCGAGATGAAGGAACGTGTCGGCACCTTGCTGCGTCCGGGGGAAGGCCGCGGCCTTACGGTGTGTACCTTCCACAACCTGGGCCTGAACATCATCCGCAAGGAGCACGAGCGCCTGGGCTACAAGCCGGGCTTCTCGATCTTCGACGAGTCCGACATCAAAGCGTTGCTGTCGGACATCATGCAGAAGGAATACTCCGGCGACGACGGCATCGACGAGATCAAGAACATGATCGGTGCCTGGAAGAACGACCTGATCCTGCCGCCCGAAGCCCTGGAAAAGGCGCGCAACCCGCGCGAGCAGACCGCCGCCATCGTCTACACCCACTACCAGCGCACGCTCAAGGCGTTCAACGCGGTGGACTTCGACGACCTGATCCTGCAGCCGGTCAAGCTGTTCCAGGAGCATCCTGAGGTGCTGGAGCGCTGGCAGAACCGCGTGCGCTACCTGCTGGTGGACGAATATCAGGACACCAACGCCAGCCAGTACCTGCTGGTGAAGATGCTGATCGGCATGCGCAACCAGTTCACCGTGGTGGGCGACGACGACCAGTCGATCTACGCCTGGCGGGGTGCACGGCCCGAGAACCTGATGCTGCTCAAGGAGGACTACCCCTCCCTGAAAATTGTCATGCTGGAGCAGAACTACCGCTCCACCAGCCGCATCCTGCGCTGCGCCAACGTGCTGATCGCCAACAACCCGCACGCGTTCGAGAAGCAGCTGTGGAGCGAGATGGGCGTGGGCGACGAGATCCGCGTGATCCGCTGCAAGAACGAGGAAGCCGAGGCCGAGCGCGTGGCCATGGAAATCCTCACCTTGCACCTGCGCACCAACCGCCCGTACAGCGACTTTGCCATCCTTTACCGCGGTAACTACCAGGCCAAGCTGATCGAGCTGAAGCTGCAGCACCACCAGGTGCCGTATCGCCTGTCGGGCGGCAACAGCTTCTTCGGTCGCCAGGAGGTCAAGGACCTGATGGCGTACCTGCGCCTGCTGGTGAACCCGGACGATGACAACGCCTACCTGCGCGTCATCAACGTACCGCGCCGGGAAATCGGCTCCACCACCCTGGAAAAGCTCGGCAACTATTCCACCGAGCGCGGCATTTCCATGTACGCCGCCAGCGAGGAGCTGGGCCTGGGCGAGCACCTGGATGCCCGCTACACCGAGCGTTTGCAGCGCTTCAAGCACTGGCTGGACGGGGTACGCCAAAAGGTTGCCCTGGAAGACCCGATTGCCGCGCTGCACGAGATGATCCGCGACATCGACTACGAGAACTGGATTCGCCAGCAGACCGCCAGCGACAAGGCTGCCGAGTTCCGCATCAGCAACGTCTGGTTCCTGGTCGAAGCGTTGAAGAACACCCTCGAGAAGGATGAAGAGGGTGACATGACCATCGAGGACGCCATCGGCAAGCTGGTGCTGCGCGACATGCTTGAGCGCCAGCAGGAAGAGGAAGAAAACGCCGAAGGTGTGCAGATGATGACCCTGCACGCCTCCAAGGGCCTGGAGTTCCCCTACGTGTTCATCATGGGCATGGAAGAGGAAATCCTCCCGCACCGCTCCAGCATCGAGGCCGACACCATCGAAGAGGAACGCCGCCTGGCCTACGTGGGCATCACCCGCGCACGCCAGACCCTGGCCTTCACCTTCGCTGCCAAGCGCAAGCAGTACGGTGAAATCATCGACTGCACGCCCAGCCGGTTCCTCGACGAACTGCCACCGGACGACCTGGCCTGGGAGGGCCTGGACGATGCGCCGGTCGAGGTGAAGGCCGCACGCGGCAACAACGCCCTGGCCGATATCCGGGCAATGCTCAAACGCTGATCAACCATTACTCTTAAACTTTGCCGCTATTTGCGGCCACCTTTGCTACATCGAGGAAAACAAAGTGGAAGCACTGCATCAGAAGATTCGCGAAGAAGGCATCGTGCTTTCCGACCAGGTTCTTAAAGTCGACGCGTTTCTCAACCACCAGATCGATCCGGCGCTGATGCAGCTGATCGGTGACGAGTTCGCCCGCCTGTTCGCTGACGCGGGCGTGACCAAGATCGTCACCATCGAAGCCTCGGGCATTGCCCCGGCGGTGATGACGGGCCTGAAGCTGGGCGTGCCGGTGATTTTTGCCCGCAAGCACCAGTCGCTGACCCTGACCGAGAACCTGCTGACCGCCTCGGTGTATTCCTTCACCAAGCAGACCGAAAACACCGTGGCCATCTCGCCGCGCCACCTCAACAGCAGCGACCGCGTGCTGGTGATTGACGACTTCCTGGCCAACGGCAAGGCGTCGCAGGCGCTGATCTCGATCATCAAGCAGGCCGGCGCCACCGTGGCCGGCCTGGGTATCGTGATCGAGAAGTCGTTCCAGGGCGGCCGTGCCGAGCTGGACAGCCAGGGCTACCGCGTTGAATCGCTGGCCCGGGTGAAGTCGCTGGAAGGTGGTGTGGTCAGCTTCATCGAGTAAGCCTGTACCGGCCCCATCGCCGGCAAGCCAGCTCCCACAGGGACTATACAAGGCTCGGCCTGTGTGAGATCCCTGTGGGAGCTGGCTTGCCGGCGATGGGCTGCGAAGCAGCCCCGGCTATCTTCAGGTAGCCGCCAGCCCCGCCAGCAACAACCGCTGATAAAGCTCTTCCTTCAGCCCTTGCGGCTGATCCAGTTGCATCCGCTTCAGGTGCCCTTCATACCCCTCCGGCCCCGGCGCATCCAGCGCTGCCTTGCCCAGCTCCAGTACCTCGCTCAGCTTGAACTTGCTCTTCAACCAGGTCAGCGCCCGCAGCAGGTCCCGCTCTTCGGCCGTAAAATCCGTCCCCATCGGGTACTCCGGGAACAACCGCGCATGCCGCACCCGGATCGCCTCCAGCCGCTGTGGCGTATTGTCGGTAAACCGCGCATCCAGCTGAAAATCCCCGGGCAACTTGCCGGCCTCTTTCGCCTGCTCGATCAGCCCCTGCTGGAACCGTGAATCACACACCGCCAACAACCGCGCAATCACCTCGCTGTCGGTCTGCCCACGCAGGTCGGCAATGCCGTACTCGGTCACCACGATATCGCGCAGGTGTCGGGGGATGGTGCAGTGGCCATAGGTCCAGAACAGGTTCGAGGTCACCTCCCCGCCCGACTCACGCCAGCTGCGCAGCAGCAAAATCGAGCGCCCGCCTTCCAGTGCATGGGCCTGGGCGACGAAGTTGTACTGCCCACCCACGCCGCTGAGCACACGGCCATCTTCCAGCTGATCGGCCACCCCGGCGCCGAGCAACGTCATGCCGAACGCCGTGTTGATAAAGCGGGCATCGCGCCGCTGGTAGCGCTTGAGTTCTTCCTGCCCGTACAGCTCGTTGATAAAGCTGATACGGGTCATGGCAAACCGTGCGCGCTGCTCAAGCGGCATCTCCCTCAGCCGCTGGTAAAACGCCTGAGGCCCGAGGAAAAAGCCACCATGCAACACCGGCCCCTGCTCATCGGCCGAGCGCCGTAGCAAGCCCGCTTCGGCCAGCACCAACAGGCCGTTAACGAACATTTCGCTGCAGCCGTACAGGCCTTCGGCAAAAGTCTTTAGCCCCCCTTCCCGCTCAATCAGCGCCTGCCACGGGCCGATGTCCAGCTCGTCGAGCAAGGCCCGGTAGCCCGCGTTGTCGCCCTGGCGCGCCAGCAACGCTGCAGCGACTGCATCGCCCATGGCACCGATGCCGATCTGCAAGGTGCCGCCGTCACGCACCAGCGTGCTGGCGTGCAAACCAATGCAGTGGTCCTGGGTGTTGACCGGCATGTTCGGCGTGGAGAACAACCGGCGCTGCTCGGCTTCATCGATCAACAGGTCGAACGCATCGTTGGGCAGTTCCGCATCGCCGGGCATGTACGGCAGTTCGGTATGTACCTGGCCAAGCATCAGGATGGTTTCGCCGGCCGCACGGCGCTTGGCGATCATCGGCAGCAGGTCGAGGGTGATGTCGGGGTTGCAGGCCAGGCTCAAGTGGACAGGCTTTTCCGGGGTAGCGGCAACCAGTTGCGCAATCAGGTTCAGGCCCTTGGCATTGATGTCACGGGCGGCGTGGCTGTAGTTGCTGCTGATGTAGTCCTGTTGGGCAGCCTCGCTGTGCAGCAGGCTGCCGGGCTGCATGAAGAACTGCTCCACGCGGATGTTCGGCGGCAGGTTGTCGTTGCGCAGGTCAGCGAGGTAGGTGAGGTCTTCGTAGTCGGCGAAAACGCGCTCGACGAAGGGTTCGAGAAAGCGCCGTTGCAGGCCATCACCCAGTGGCGGGCGGCCGAGGGACAACGCGGTGTAAATGGTCAGCTGTCGCTCGGGCAGTTCGCGCACCCGGGCGTAGAGGGCGTTCACGAAAGCGTTGGGTTTACCCAGGCCCAAGGGCAGGCCCATATGGATATGGGCTGGCAGCCGGGACAGGACCTGCTCGACAGCCTGGTCGATAGCGCAGAGGTGCATCGGGGCCTCCTGAGACATCCATGGGTTCAGGGGTTGGACATGGCACTGGCGGGTTGGTTGCCTGTGCTGGCCCTTTCGCGGACGCGCCCGCTCCCACAGGATAACCACAATCCTCAGGTTCTGTGGGGGACTTGTGGGAGCGGGCGTGCCCGCGAAAGGGCCGGTACAGCCACCACAAAAACAAAGCCCGCCATAAACGGCGGGCCTCGTGCAATTCAGCTGTGTTACAGCCCAGACATTTTCTTGATCGCCCCTTTCAGGTCATCATCCGAGCAATCCGCGCAGGTGCCTTTCGGCGGCATGGCGTTGATGCCGGTAATGGCCTTGGCCAGGATGCCATCCAGCCCGCCCTGGTGGTCGGCGCGTTCTTTCCACGCGGCGGTGTCGCCAATTTTCGGCGCGCCGAGCAGACCGGTGCCATGGCAGGCATTGCAGTGCTTGGCGATGATGTCATCCGGCGTTTTGGCGCCCCCGCCCCCCGCCGCTGCAGCCACTTCCATGCCTTTGCATTCCTGGCCCTGGACACACACCTGGCCTACCGGCTCCAGGCGCTTGGCAATGTCGTCGTTGGTCGCAGCGGTTGCGCTCATTGCCCAGAGGGCGAATACGGCTGCTGGTACGGCCAGCATCTTCTTGATTTGGTTCACGCGAACACCCTCATGGTGGCTAATCACGCTCGCGGCCACGGAACGGCGAGCGTTAAAAAGTATAGCGGGAACCCAGAGGCCGTGAAACGACCCTACACAGGAAAGGGGTATTGCCGAATCAATGCACTGCGCTGGATCAAAAGTTTGAAGGCGTCGCTGCACTGATCAACCGCGCTGGCTGGTCGAAGGGGTTGCGAAAACGGTGCGGGCGGGTGCTTTCGAAGTAATAGCTGTCGCCTTCTTCGAGGATGAAGATCTCGTTGCCAACCACCAGTTCCAGGCGGCCTTCCAGCAAGATGCCGGTTTCCTCGCCGTCGTGGGTGAGCATTTCGGCACCGGTGTCGGCACCCGGCGGGTACACCTCGGTGAGAAAGGCGATGGCGCGGTTGGGGTGCGATTTACCGACCAGCTTCATGGTCACCGCACCGTCCGAGATGTCGATCAGCTCGTGGGCCTTGTAAACAATCTGCGTGGGGCTTTCAGGTTCCAGCTCGACCGAAAAGAACTCGACCATGGACATGGGGATGCCGCTCAGGACCTTGCGCAGCGAGCTGATCGAGGGGCTCACACTGTTCTTCTCGATCATCGAGATGGTGCTGTTAGTCACGCCGGCACGCTTGGCGAGTTCACGCTGGGACAGGCCCTTGAGCTTGCGGATGGCTTGCAGTCGTTCGCCGACGTCCAAAGCTGGAGCCTCCTGAAACGGTGGAAAGGGGGGTGAATGTGAACGATATCATGGCAATGCCGTTCAGTATTTACAACACACCGCCCCTCAACCTGTCCGCTTCAGCGTGTCATTCGCCGATGTAGTCCCGCGGCACGCGCTTCAGGTTGCAGAAGATCTGGTACGGAATGGTGCCCGCGTGTGCGGCCACTTCACTGGCCAGCACCTGCTTGCCCCACAGTTCGACCGGGCTACCGACAGTGGCTTGCGGCACGTCGGTCAGGTCGATGCTGAGCATGTCCATCGATACACGGCCAATCAGCTGAGTGCGCTGGCCGGCGACCAGTACCGGGGTGCCGTTGGGCGCCTGGCGCGGGTAGCCGTCGGCATAGCCCATGGCAACCACGCCAACCCGGGTTGGCCGGGGGCTGACGAACTTGGCGCCATAGCCCACCGGCTCGCCGGCAGGCAGCTCACGCACGCTGATGACCCGCGATTGCAAGGTCATGACCGGTTGCAGGCGTTCGGCCTGGGCCTGGGCCACTTCGAACGGGGTGGCGCCGTACAGCATCAGGCCTGGGCGTACCCAGTCGCTGGGCGCTTGAGGCCAGCCCAGCACGCCGGGGGAGTTGCGCAGGCTGCATTCGGCGGCCAGGCCCTGGCGGGCAGCCTCGAACACGGCAATCTGCTGGGCGGTGGCGTCGGCATCCAGCTCGTCGGCGCGGGCGAAGTGGCTCATCAGCACGATACGAGAGACCTTGCCACTGGCCAGCAGGCGCTGGTAAGCCTCGTGGTAATCCTTGGGGTGCAGACCGACACGATGCATGCCACTGTCGAGCTTCAACCAGACAGTAAGCGGCTTGTGGACCTGGGTCTTTTCGATGGCTTCCAGCTGCCACAGCGAGTGCACCACACACCACAGGTCGTGCTCGGCGATCAGCGCCAGTTCGCTGGCTTCGAAAAAGCCTTCCAGCAGCAATACCGGGGCCTTGATACCGGCGGCGCGCAGTTCCAGCGCCTCTTCAATGCAGGCCACGGCAAAACCGTCGGCTTCGGCCTCCAGGGCCAGGGCGCAACGCACGGCGCCATGGCCATAGGCGTCGGCCTTGATCACGGCGAGGGCTTTGGCACCGGTCAGTTCACGGGCCAGACGGTAGTTGTGGCGCAGGGCCTGGAGGTCGATCAGGGCGCGGGCGGGACGCATGGCGGCTGCCTTATGGTGGTTCGGGTTGAAATCGGTGTTGGATTCTTCGCGGGCTCGCCCGCTCCCACAAGTACTGCACAGCTTTCAAAACCTGTGAAATACCTGTGGGAGCGGGCGAGCCCGCGAAAGGGCCGGTGCAGGCAATTACTGCTGGTGAGCCGGCGCAGTCTGCCCGTGCTTGGCCACTTCCGGGCTGTTGCCATAACGAGAAATGTCCAGGCCTTCGGCACTGATCTGCGGCTTCTTGCGCGCAATCAGGTCGGCCAGCAGACGACCGGAGCCGCACGCCATGGTCCAGCCCAAAGTACCGTGACCGGTGTTCAGGAACAGGTTGCGGAACGCGGTCGCACCCACAATCGGCGTACCGTCCGGGGTCGCCGGGCGCAGGCCGGTCCAGAAGCTGGCCTGGCTCAGGTCACCGCCGCGAGGATAAAGGTCGTTGACGATCATCTCCAGCGTTTCGCGCCGACGCGGGTTCAGCGACAGGTCAAAACCGGCGATTTCAGCCATGCCACCCACGCGGATGCGGTTGTCGAAACGGGTGATCGCAACCTTGTAGGTTTCGTCGAGAATGGTCGAGGTCGGGGCCATGTCACCGTTGGTGATCGGCACGGTCAGCGAGTAGCCTTTCAGCGGATAAACCGGGGCTTTGATGCCCAGCGGCTTGAGCATCTGCGGCGAGTAGCTGCCCAGCGCCAGCACGTAGCGGTCGGCGGTTTCCAGCTTGCCGTCGATCCACACACCGTTGATGCGGTCGCCAGCGAAGTCCAGGCGCTGGATGTCCTGGCCGAAGCGGAACTCCACGCCCAGCTTCAGCGCCATGTCGGCGAGCTTGGTGGTGAACAGCTGGCAGTCACCCGTCTGGTCGTTAGGCAGGCGCAGGGCGCCGGCCAGGATGTCTTTCACACCCGCCAGGGCAGGTTCCACGCGGGCAATGCCGTCGCGGTCGAGCAATTCGTAAGGTACGCCAGACTGTTCGAGCACGGCAATGTCCTTGGCCGCAGCATCTACCTGGGCCTGGGTACGGAACAGCTGGGTAGTGCCCAGGCTGCGGTTTTCGTAATTGATGCCGGTTTCAGCGCGCAGCTCGTCGAGGCAGTCACGGCTGTACTCGGACAGACGCACCATGCGCTCTTTGTTCACCGCGTAACGGCTGGCGGTGCAGTTGCGCAGCATCTGTGCCATCCACAGGTACTGGTCGACATCGCCGGTGAGCTTGATGGCCAGGGGGGCGTGGCGCTCCAGCAGCCACTTGATGGCCTTCAGCGGCACGCCAGGTGCGGCCCAGGGCGAGGCATAGCCGGGCGAGATCTGACCGGCGTTGGCAAAACTGGTTTCCATGGCCACCGCCGGCTGGCGGTCGACCACCGTCACTTCGAAACCTTGCCGGGCCAGGTAGTAGGCACTGGCGGTTCCGATTACGCCGCTACCAAGTACCAGAACTCGCATCGTTATATCCCTCACACGCGGCACGCCGCAGACTTTTATTGAAATGGCATGAATGGGCGCAGTATAGGAATTTGAGACCAGTGCAATTCACTATATAAAAGCCTATTATTGGCGAGAATTCTCGGCAAAATCGCCTTTCACGGAGGGGCATCCCCTATGAGAACCCAGCACCAGAGCAAGCGTGAACTGGACAAGATCGACCGTAACATCCTGCGCATCCTGCAGAATGACGGGCGTATTTCCTTCACCGAACTGGGCGAGAAAGTTGGGCTTTCCACCACCCCTTGCACCGAGCGGGTTCGCCGCCTGGAGCGCGAGGGCATCATCATGGGCTACAACGCCCGCCTGAACCCGCAGCACCTAAAGGGCAGCCTGCTGGTATTCGTGGAGATCAGCCTGGACTACAAGTCGGGCGACACCTTCGAGGAGTTCCGCCGCGCGGTGTTAAAGCTGCCCCATGTATTGGAGTGCCACCTGGTGTCGGGTGACTTCGACTACCTGGTGAAAGCGCGTATTTCGGAGATGGCGTCGTACCGCAAGCTGCTTGGCGACATCCTGCTGAAACTGCCGCATGTGCGCGAATCGAAGAGCTACATCGTGATGGAAGAGGTGAAGGAGAGCCTCTGCCTGCCGATTCCGGACTGAGGCTAGACCAGCACCTGGCGGGTGGTGGCAATGAACTGGTGGACCAGTTGCTCGGCGGCAGGGTCGATCATCGGTTCAGGGCCACGGCCACGCGGGCAGGCCATGCGCGGCGTGGTGCCGAACAGGCGGCAGATCATGGGCCGTTCTTCATACACCGTGCAGCCGTTGGGGCCGAGGTGCACACAATCCAGGCGCTCCAGGGCGGCGTCCTGTTCAGCCTGGGACTTGCGCGGGAGGCGTGCCATTTCTTCTGCCGAAGTGGTGACCGGGCCGCAGCAGTCATGGCAGCCGGGTTCGCACTCGAATGAGGGGATGAGTTCGCGCAGGAAGTGGATCTTGTGGCGGTTGCAGGACATGGCGAAGATGGCTGTTTTATCCGGATAGCGCTTGTGCTCGGTAAAGGTAGCGGACCTGGTAGTTCTGACAGTTGTGGGTAAACCTACTTGCTACACACACTGACGAGACAGCGACCCAGTCCAGCTAATCGAGCCTAGCGAATGAAGAACCACATTCTACTCTTTTACAGCCGAAAGAAGCTTGCTGTGCTGAAAGGCACCCAGGATACGCTTCGCATCGTTCAGGCACTGGACCTCCCTCTCGCCGAAAGGAAAACCGCGGGTGTTGCCTTGGTCGCTCTAGATCAAAGACAAACGCCCGTAATGATCGGATCGAGTAAAACTCACCACTCTTTTGCATTTACTCCTTTTGGCCATATGCCCACTGCAATCTCAGTGAGCATTGGATTCGTCGGGGAGCGGTTGGATCTTGCCAGTGGTTGCTACCTACTCGGGGCGGGTCATCGCAGCTACAGTCCTGAATTGATGCGTTTCCATAGCCCCGACTCACAAAGCCCGTTCCTCAGAGGCGGGATCAATACTCATGCTTACTGCTCGAACGATCCGGTCAACTACTCGGACCCGTCGGGGCGAGTCAGGTTGAGTGACCTCCGGGAAGCTTCGCAAAGACGTATTCGTTCATTTTTCCTAGGCAACCGTAACCAGCCTCCGGCACAGCCTACGCTGCCTCCCTATTCACCAGCCGCCCCCGGAGCAGTAGTCACAGGTGAAAGCCCAACCCCACCAACGTACTTTGGTTGGGGCGAGCCACCGCCGCCGTTCAATCCAAATGAGCCGCTGATATCCAACGGCAATCAGACAAAGCCGTATCGCGTAACTCCAATGAATGGGGAGCAAGTTCTGGAAATGCACAATGGCAAAACAAGGGTGGTCAACTCACTTGTTGAGCTTACGCGGGCAAACGCTCAAGCCGAGAACAGAGCACTCCCGGCGGCTGCGTCTTTGAAGGCAACCACCACTCAGTTACGGATGAGTAAAAACAAGCTGCCCACACAAACCGACAACGGGATTCTTGCTGCGGTAGCTACAGCTCACCAGCTTTACGACATCCGTGGCGCCGGTACTATGGATGCGCCCGACCCAGCGCAATCTCTACCGTTGACGGTTGGGATAACAAGACAAACCTGAATAGCCGCTTGGTTGCCCCCCTCTTGGTCCCGAGCTTATCCTCCATGCTTTGTCGATAACCTCAGGACCAGCCCAATGATCCACAGCGCGCAGCATGCCGCCTCCTACTACGCCGCCAGCAGCGCGCCTCACCCTGACCACTCCTTCCTGCAAGGCGACCACAGCGCCGATGTCTGCATCGTCGGCGGCGGCTATTCGGGCCTGAACACTGCCATCGAGCTGGTCGAGCGTGGCTTCTCGGTCATCCTGCTAGAGGCGCGCAAACTGGGCTGGGGTGCCAGTGGGCGCAATGGCGGGCAGTTGATCCGCGGGGTTGGTCATGGCCTGGAACAGTTCCTGCCGGTAATTGGCGAGGACGGCGTGCGCAGCATGAAGCTGATGGGCCTGGAAGCCGTGCAAATCGTGCGCGAGCGGGTGGAAAAGCATGCCATCGCCTGTGACCTGACCTGGGGCTACTGCGACCTGGCCAACAAACCCGCCGAATTGCTGGGTTTTGCCGAGGACGCCGAAGAACTGCGCAGCCTGGGCTACGCGCATGAACTGCGGCTGGTCGGCAAGGACGATATCCACAGCGTGGTCGGTGCCGACTGCTATGTGGGCGGGCTGGTCGACATGGGCTCCGGACACCTGCACCCGCTGAACCTGGCCCTGGGCGAAGCGGCCGTGGCCAGCCGCCTGGGCGTGAAGCTGTTCGAACAGTCCGAGGTTACCCACATCGACTACGGCCCCGAAGTGCAGGTGCATACCGCCCAGGGCCGGGTGCGCGCCAAGACCTTGGTGCTGTGCTGCAATGCCTATCACAACGACCTCAACCGCGAATTGGGCGGCAAGGTACTGCCTGCGGGCAGCTACATCATCGCTACCGAGCCGCTGGGCGAAGAACGCGCACGCACGCTGCTGCCACAGAACATGGCGGTGTGTGACCAGCGCGTGGCCCTGGACTACTACCGCCTGTCCGCCGACAACCGCTTGTTGTTTGGCGGTGCCTGTCACTATTCAGGCCGGGACCCGAAGGACATCGCCGCCTACATGCGACCCAAGATGCTCAAGGTGTTCCCGCAACTGGCTGACGTGCGCATCGACTACCAGTGGGGTGGCATGATCGGCATCGGCGCCAACCGCCTGCCACAAGTTGGCCGCCTGGCCAGCCAGCCGAACGTGTATTACGCCCAGGCCTATTCAGGCCATGGGCTCAACGCCACCCACCTGGCCGCACGCCTGCTGGGCGAGGCCATCAGCGGCCAGGAGAGCGGGCGTTTCGACCTGTTTGCCAAGGTGCCACACATCACCTTCCCTGGCGGCAAGCACCTGCGCTCGCCGCTGCTGGCGTTGGGGATGCTGTGGCACCGGCTTAAAGAACTGGTCTAGGGCCTCAATCTTTCCAGAAGGGCTTACGCCCTTCTGTCCGCGCCTGCTCCCAGCTCAGCCCGACATCGCGCAGCTCTTCATCCGTCAACTGCAGCAGCGCCCTGCGGGTGTGCCAGCGATGCAGCATCAGCCCCCAACGCCCCAAACCCTCCGGCGCGTTGAATACCTTGGCCTGCTGCCCGACTTCCAGCTCCTTGGCCAACAGTTGCAAGCGCACATCGCTCATGCCACCCATCGCTGCATTCTCCCGTTCAGTTGATACCGTGGAGAAAGCATGCACGTCGGCAGCACCGGCAATACAGATCCAATACAGCCTTATTATTCCCATACAGAATTGGCTGAAGATCGACTGAATGCTGTATTTTCAACCCAACTGTACCGGTCGCTATGCCAATGCAGCGCAGGAGTATGCCGTGACCCTCTACCTGAACCTCGCCGAACTGCTCGGCGCCCGCATCGAACAGGGCCTGTACCGCCCCGGCCAGCGCCTGCCATCGGTGCGCGCCCTGAGCGTGGAGCATGGCGTCAGCCTGAGCACCGTGCAGCAGGCCTACCGCATGCTCGAAGACAGCGGCATGGTCTCGCCACGGCCCAAGTCCGGCTACTTCGTCAGTGACCACCGCCTGCTGCCAGCCCTGCCAGCCGTCAGCCGCCCGGCCCAACGCCCGGTGGATATCTCGCAGTGGGAACAGGTGCTGGAACTGGTGCGCAGCACCCCACGCAAGGATGTGGTCCAGCTCGGCCGCGGCATGCCCGACATCGACAGCCCCACCCTCAAGCCGCTGCTGCGCAGCCTGGCGCAGTTGAGCCGACGGCAGGACATGCCAGGCCTGTACTACGACAACATCCACGGCAACCTGGCCCTGCGTGAGCAGGTTGCCCGGCTGGTGCTCGATTCCGGTTGCCGCCTGGGCCCGGCCGACCTGGTGATCACCACCGGCTGCCACGAGGCGCTGTCGTGCAGCATCCGCGCCGTGTGCGAGCCTGGCGACATCGTTGCCGTCGACTCCCCCAGCTTCCACGGCGCCATGCAAACCCTGAAGGGCCTGGGCATGAAAGCGCTGGAAATCCCCACCGACCCGGTCACCGGCATCAGCCTGGAGGCGCTGGAGCTGGCTCTGGAGCAGTGGCCGATCAAGCTCATCCAGATCACCCCCAGCTGCAACAACCCGCTTGGCTACATCATGCCCGAGGCACGCAAGAAGGCCTTGCTGAGCCTGGCCCAACGCTACGACGTGGCAATTCTGGAGGATGATGTATACGGCGACCTGGCCTACACCTACCCGCGCCCGCGCACCCTCAAGTCGTTCGACGACGATGGCCGCGTGCTGCTGTGCAGTTCGTTCTCCAAAACCCTCGCCCCTGGCCTGCGAGTCGGTTGGGTGGCCCCTGGGCGCTATCTGGAGCGCGTGCTGCACATGAAATACATCAGCACCGGCAGCACCGCCTGCCAGCCCCAACTGGCCATCGCCGACTTCATCGCCGCCGGGCACTATCAACCCCACGTCCGGCGTATGCGCAGCCAGTACCAACGAGGCCGCGACCTGATGAGCGACTGGGTGACCCGCTACTTCCCGGCAGGCACCCGGGTCAGCCGGCCCCAGGGCGGCTTCATGCTCTGGGTAGAATTGCCCGAACATTTCGATACGCTGCGCCTGAACCGGGCTTTACTGGAGCAGGGCGTGCAGGTTGCCGTCGGCAGTATCTTCTCGGCCTCGGGCAAGTTCCGCCACTGCCTGCGCATGAACTTCGCCGCGCGGCCAACGCCGCAGATCGAAGCTGCCGTGCGCAAGGTAGGTGAAACCGCCCTTCGTCTACTGGATGAAGAAAGCGCTGACGCGTAACTTTGCGCCGCCCGCCACGGTCCAACCCCCTAAAGCCCTTGCTGCACAGGACGATCCACCCTTGAGACTCCAGCGAGCCTTGCCTCTGCTGCTGGTACTGTCGCTTGGCCTTACCGGCTGCGCCAGCGTCAGTGTGCCCCGCGAAACCAGCCAGGCGTTACCCGCCAACGACTCGGCCTTCGGCCGCTCGGTGCTGCGCCAGGCCGCGCCCTACGGGGGGCGCTCGGGCTTTCGCCTGCTGCCCAACAGCAACGAGGCATTCCGCGCCCGTGCCGAACTGATCCGCAACGCCCAGGCAAGCATCGACCTGCAGTACTACATCGTCCACGACGGCCTCAGCACCCGCGCACTGGTGCATGAACTGCTACGCGCCGCCGACCGTGGCGTGCGTGTGCGCATCCTGCTGGACGACACCACCAGCGATGGCCTGGACACCATCATGGGCACCCTGGATGCCCACCCGAACATCCAGATTCGCGTGTTCAACCCGCTGCACCTGGGCCGCAGTACGGGCGTGACGCGCGCCGTGGGCCGGCTGTTCAACCTGTCGCGCCAGCACCGGCGCATGCACAACAAACTGTTCCTGGTGGACAACAGCATGGCCATCGTGGGCGGCCGCAACCTGGGTGACGAGTATTTCGATGCCGAGCCCAACCTCAACTTCACCGACATAGACCTGCTGGGTGTAGGCCCGGTGGCTGAACAGCTTGGGCACAGTTTCGACCAGTACTGGAACAGCGCCCTGAGCCGGCCGATTACCGACTTCCTCTGGCGTGCTCCGGATGCCAATGACCTGCACGCCAGCCGCCATCGCCTGGAGGTGTCGCTGGCCGAAGCCAGAACCCGGCGCAAGGCCTTGTACGACCGCCTGATGGCCTACCAGTCGCAGCCGCGCCTGGATGTATGGCGCAACGAGCTGATCTGGGCCCACGCCCAGGCGTTGTGGGATGCACCGAGCAAGGTGCTGGCCGATGACGAACCCGACCCACAGCTGTTGCTGAGCCAGCAACTGGCGCCGGACCTGGCCAACGTGCACCGCGAGTTGATCCTGATGTCGGCCTACTTCGTGCCGGGCGAACCGGGCCTGCTCTACCTCACCGGCCGCGCCGACGCCGGTGCTTCGGTGAGGCTGCTGACCAACTCGCTGGAAGCCACCGACGTGCCGGCGGTGCATGGTGGCTATGCGCCCTATCGGCGGGCCTTGCTTGAGCATGGCGTGCAGCTGTTCGAGCTGCGCCGCCAGCCGGGAGCGCCGGTGCACACACGCCTCAGCCTGCACGGCAGCAGCTCGGATTCGAGCCTGCACACCAAGGCGATCGTGTTCGACCGGCGCAAGACCTTCATCGGCTCGTTCAACTTCGACCCGCGTTCAGTGCTGTGGAACACCGAGGTAGGCGTGCTGGTGGACAGCCCGGAGCTGGCCGAATACACCCGCGAACTGGCCCAGCAAGGTATGGCACCTGCGTTGAGTTACCAGGTGAAACTGGTGGGTGACAAATTGGTTTGGGCGACCGAGGACAATGGCCAGCGGCATATGCTGACTTCTGAGCCGGGCGGGATGTGGCGGCGTTTCAATGCCTGGATCAGCAAGGCCGTTGGCCTGGAGAAGATGTTGTAGCTAATGGCCTCATCGCCGGCAAGCCAGCTCCCACAGGATCTCCATGAGCCTTGAGCGCTGCGCAGTCCCTGTGGGAGCTGGCTTGCCGGCGATGGGCCGCACAGCGGCCCCAAAATCCATCAGGCAGAAACCGACTCAAAAGCCCCACGCCGCTGGGTCAATACCACCAGCCCGGCAGCCCCGGCCGCCATCAACAGCAGCAATGCATGCCCGCTGATCCACTGGCTGCCGGCCCCCGCCAGCAACGGCCCGAGCAGGCAGCCGATACCCCAGAGCTGCGCCACATGGGCATTGGCCCTTACCAGCTCATCATCGCGGTAGCGCTCACCGATCAGCACCAGCGACAGGGTGAACAAGCCACCAGCACTGGCCCCGAACAGCACCCACAACGGCCACACAACCGGGGTATGCAGCAGCAGTGGAATCGCCAGGCTGGACACCAGCAGCGTCACCGCACACCCCGTGAACAATGCACGTCGCGACATATGGTCGGCCAGCGCGCCGATAGGCAGCTGCAGCACTGCATCACCAACCACCACGGTACTGACCATGAACAGGGCGATTTCAGTGGTAAAGCCTTGCTGCAGGCAATACACCGGCAGCAAGGTAAGGATCATCGCCTCGAACGAGGCGAACAGGGCGATGGCCCAGGCAATCACAGGCAAGCGCCGGCAGAATGCGAACAAGTCGCGGAAGGTAACGCTGCAGGCCTCCGTGCTCGGCGCTCCGCCACGCCCCAACAGCACCAGCGGTGCCGCCAGCAGCAGGCCGGTCGCGGCCCAGAAGCCGAAGTCGTCATCCGAGCCGAGGAAACCCAACACCAACGGCCCGGCCAACTGGCTCAGGGCATAGCTGCTGCCGTACAAGGCCACCAGCCGGCCACGCCACTGCTCGACTACCAACTGGTTGATCCAGCTTTCGCCGAGGATGAACACCACGGTGAGGGACATACCGATCATCAGCCGCAGCAACAGCCACAGCGGGTAGCTGGGCAGCAGCGCGACCAACCCGATCGACAGCGCCCCGCCCCACAGGCACAAACGCATGGCCGAAGGCACGCCGACCCAGCCGGCCAAGCGGCTGGCGATACTGGCGCCGGCCAGAACACCCAGCGCTGGCATTGCGGCCATCACGCCGATGGCGAAGCTGCCGTAGCCCCAGGCTTCCAGGCGCAGGGATACCAGCGGCATGCTCACACCGAGCGCCAGCCCGACGCTCAGCACCGATGCCAGTACGGCGAAGTAGGTACCCCAACGCATTACAGCCTCCCGGGCAAAATTCTTGAACAACAGAAACGACGAAGCCGGGGCAGCGTGAGCCGACCCGGCTATTGTTGGGGCTGCTGTGCAGCCCATCGCCGGCAAGCCAGCTCCCACAGGTACAGCACAGGCCTCAAGGGCTGCGAGTAACTTGTGGGAGCCTGGCTTGCCGGCGATCGGGCCGCATAGCGGCCCCGGCGATTACAGCTTGATCCAGGTCGCCTTCAGCTCGGTGTATTTCTCCAGTGCATGCAGCGACTTGTCACGGCCGTTGCCCGACTGCTTGAAACCACCGAACGGCGCGGTCATGTCGCCGCCGTCGTACTGGTTGACCCAGACGCTACCTGCGCGCACGGCACGGGCGGTCTTGTGGGCTTTGGAAATGTCCGAGGTCCAGATGCCCGCCGCCAGGCCATATGGCGTGTCGTTGGCAATGGCGATGGCTTCTTCGGCGGTGTCGAAGGCGATTACCGACAGCACCGGGCCGAAGATTTCTTCCTGGGCAATCTTCATGGCATTGGTCACGCCGTCGAAGATGGTCGGCTCCACGTAGGTGCCGCCCGTCTCTTCCAGGGTGCGCTTGCCGCCAGCCAGCAGCTTGGCGCCGTCCTGGTGGCCGGCTTCGATGTACGACAGCACGGTGTTCATCTGCTGGGTATCGACCAGAGCACCAACGGTGGTCGCCGGGTCCAGCGGGTTGCCTGGTTTCCAGCCTTTCAGGGCCTCGACCACCATCGGCAGGAACTTGTCCTTGATCGAACGCTCGACCAGCAGGCGCGAACCTGCGGTGCACACTTCGCCCTGGTTGAAGGCGATAGCGCTGGCAGCCGCTTCGGCAGCTGCTTGCAGGTCTGGCGCATCGGCGAAGACGATGTTCGGGCTCTTGCCGCCGGCTTCCAGCCAGATGCGCTTCATGTTCGATTCGCCCGCGTACACCATCAGCTGCTTGGCGATCTTGGTCGAACCAGTGAACACCAGGGTGTCGACGTCCATGTGTAGGGCCAGGGCCTTGCCCACGGTGTGGCCGTAGCCTGGCAGCACGTTCAGCACACCTGCCGGGATACCGGCTTCGATCGCCAGCTGGGCGATACGGATGGCGGTCAGCGGCGATTTTTCGGACGGCTTGAGCACCACCGAGTTACCGGTAGCCAGCGCCGGGCCGAGTTTCCAGCAGGCCATCAGCAGCGGGAAGTTCCACGGTACGATGGCACCGACCACACCCACTGGCTCACGGGTAACCAGGCCAAGCTGGTCGTGCGGGGTCGGGGCGACTTCGTCGTAGACCTTGTCGATGGCTTCGGCGGTCCAGTGAATGGCTTGCGCCGCACCCGGGATGTCGATGCTGGAGGAGTCGCCGATCGGCTTGCCCATGTCCAGGGTTTCCAGCAGCGCCAGCTCTTCAACGTTCTTGCGCAGCAGGTCGGCGAAGCGGATCAGCTTGGCCTTGCGCTTGGCCGGGGCCAGCTGCGACCACACGCCAGCGTTGAACGTGGCGCGGGCGTTTTCCACAGCGCGGTTGGCATCGGCCAGGTCGCAGCTGGCAACCTTGGCCAGGAAGCGTCCGTCGACCGGGCTCAGGCACTCGAAGGTTTCACCGGATGCGGCATCGGTGTATTCGCCGTTGATGAAGGCGCGGCCTTCGATCTTCAGTTGCTGGGCACGTTGTTCCCAGTCCGCACGGGTCAGGGTGGTCATACGAAACTCCTCCTCTTGTTTAGGTGCAACGCCGCACTGAGGACTCACAGGCGTTGTCAGAATTCTGGCCGGGCGACGCGCGCACACGGGCAAGCGATACCCTAAACCAGCCGGTGTAAACTATCAATATATTTGACACGCAAGGCTCAAAAGCCTACTGATGTTCATTTTATTAAACAAAAACAGGAGCCGCACCATGAGAATAGACAGCATCATCGACTTCGCGCAGGTCATCACCGAGGCCGAACGCTACCGCCCGGCGGCGGAAAAAATCCTCAAGGGCGAGCCGGACCAGGCTGTCTACAACCACTATTCCAGCCCGTGCGGGCAGTTTGCCGCAGGCGTGTGGGAAGGTGAGGTGGGCCAGTGGACGGTGAACTACACCGAACACGAATACTGCGAAATCGTCCAGGGCGTTTCGGTGCTGCGCGACCAGGACGGCGGGGCGAAAACCCTGCGTGCCGGCGATCGGTTCGTGATTCCGGCCGGTTTCAAAGGTACCTGGGAGGTGCTGGAACCGTGCCGCAAGATCTATGTGATGTTCGAACAGAAGTAACTATGTAGTGCAGGCAGCCTGCTGGCGTGCGTGAGGATGGTCCTGCCCATGTCGGGCCATCCAACTTCAACAGGAAGATCACCATGACCAATGAAGACGTTCTGAAAACCCTCGCCCACCTGGTCGGCACCCCCTACGCGCCGGCAATCAAAGACACCATCTGCTCCCTCACCGGCCGCACCCGGGTAGTCGGCCCCGACGAGATGTGCACCCGCGAGTACGACGTCGAGCGCATCCAGATCAAGGCCGGCACCGACCTGCTGATCCAGGGTTTCGACTTCAACTGAGCGTAATGCAGGCATAAAAAAACCCGCGTCCTTTCGGATGCGGGTTTTTTTCAGGTCGCCGATCAATTACTTGATCTTGGCTTCCTTGTACACCACGTGCTTGCGAACAACCGGATCATATTTCTTGATCTCGATTTTGTCCGGGGTGGTGCGCTTGTTCTTGTCGGTGGTGTAGAAGTGGCCGGTACCGGCACTCGAAACCAGACGGATCAATTCACGCATGATGTTCTCCCTTAAACCTTGGCGCCAGCTTTACGGATGTCAACCAGAACGGCGTCGATGCCGCGCTTGTCGATGATACGCATGCCTTTGGCGGAAACGCGCAGACGCACGAAACGCTTCTCGGATTCAACCCAGAAACGGTGGTGCTGCAGGTTCGGCAGGAAACGACGACGGGTTTTGTTGTTTGCGTGGGAAATGTTGTTCCCGGTTACTGGACCCTTACCAGTAACTTGACAGACTCTCGACATGACTCAGCCCTCTAAAACCACATGCCCAACCCGGCATGGGTTGGCCGCTTAATCTCTCAGTCTTTGGCGCCTGGGCGCCGTGATTCTGGAGGTCTTATCGACCGGATCCGCTGATGCGACAGGCCGAGCCCCTAGAAAAGAGCGCTGCTTTATACCAGAAAGACTTGGCTGCAACAACAGTAGATGCACATTACCGCAAGCCAGAACGCGCCGGGCCAGCATAGCGGCAGGCCCCGCCAGCCGTCGACCGCTCGTCGCCAGATTTGTAAAAAAGGGTGTGGTCATTTGCCGGCGGGCGCACTAGGGTAAGCCTTTTCCAGACTGCACTGGCAGATGGGCCACTGACAGCCAAGGAGCCACCATGCGTGTAGCCGCCCTTTCCTTATTGTTCAACTCTCTGTTCGCCGCCGGCGCCCTGTTCGCTGCCGGCGCTACCCAGGCCGCCCCGCTGAGCGTTTGCAGCGAGGCCAGCCCCGAAGGCTTCGACGTGGTGCAGTACAACTCGCTGACCACCACCAACGCCACGGCTGACGTGCTGATGAACCGCCTGGTGGAGTTCGACGCGGCACAAGGCAAGGTGGTGCCGAGCCTGGCGGCCAGCTGGACGGTATCGGCCGACGGCCTGGTGTATGACTTCACCCTGCGCGATGACGTGAAGTTCCACAGCACGGCCTACTTCAAGCCAAGCCGCGAACTGAATACCGACGACGTGCTGTTCAGCTTCCAGCGCATGCTCTACCCGGCCCATGCCTGGCACAAGACTGCACCGGGCGGCTACCCGCATGCCCAATCGCTGCAGCTGGGCAGCCTGATCAAGGCGATCGAGGCACCGACGCCGAACACCGTGCGCTTCACCCTCAGCCACCCGGACGCCACCTTCCTGGCCACCCTGAGCATGGGCTTCGCCTCGATCTATTCCGCCGAATATGCCGACAAGCTGCTGAAGGCCGGCACGCCGGAGAAGCTCAACAGCCAGCCGATCGGCACCGGGCCTTTCGTGTTCCAGCGCTTCCAGAAGGACGCCGTGGTGCGCTACCGCGCCAACCCGGACTACTTCGCCGGCAAGCCGGCGGTCGACCCGTTGATCTTCGCCATCACCACCGACGCCAACGTGCGCCTGCAGAAGCTCAAGCGCGGCGAGTGCCAGGTCGCCCTGTCACCCAAGCCACTGGACATTGCCGAAGCGGGCAAGGACGGCAACCTCAAGGTGGCCAGCACTCCGGCGTTCATGACCGCCTTCGTCGCCATCAACAGCCAGCACCCGCCGCTGGACAAACCGGAAGTGCGCCAGGCCATCAACCTGGCTTTCGACAAGCAGGCCTATCTCAAGGCCGTGTTCGAAGATTCCGCGGTGGCCGCCAACGGCCCCTACCCGCCCAACACCTGGAGCTACGCCAAGGACCTGCCCGGCTACCCGCTGGACCTGAAGAAAGCCAAGGCGCTGCTGACCAAGGCTGGCTTGGGTGAAGGCTTCAGCACCACGATCTGGACCCGCCCGTCGGGCAGCCTGCTCAACCCCAACCCCAGCCTCGGCGCGCAGATGCTGCAGGCTGACCTGGCCAAAATCGGCATCAAGGCTGAAATCCGCGTGATCGAGTGGGGCGAGCTGATTCGCCGTGCCAAGGCCGGTGAGCATGACCTGCTGTTCATGGGCTGGGCGGGTGACAACGGCGACCCGGACAACTTCCTCAGCCCGCAGTTTTCCTGTGCGGCGGTCGAGTCGGGGACCAACTTCGCGCGTTTCTGCGACAACCGCCTGGACCAGTTGATCAGCGCCGGACGCACCACCAACGATCAGAGCGTACGCAGCCGGCTGTACCAGCAGGCGCAAGCGCTGATCCAGCAGCAGGCGTTGTGGGTGCCACTGGCGCATCCGACGGCGGCTACCCTGCTGCGCCAAGGGGTTAAGGGGTACCAGGTGAACCCGTTCGGCCGGCTGGATTTCAGCAAGGTGTCGGTGACCAAATAAGCCTGCACTGGCCTCTTCGCGGGCTCGCCCGCTCCCACAGGAACTGCACAACGCTTAAGGTGGGTGCGATACCTGTGGGAGCGGGCAAGCCCGCGAAGAGGCCAGCACAGACAGCACAATGGCCTAAGCCACAATCCATCCCTGCTCAACCATCGACAACGGCTCCCCGTCACCGATGATGATGTGATCCAGCACCCGCACATCGATCAGCCCCAGCCCCCGCTTCAGCGACAGGGTCAAATGCACGTCATCCTGGCTCGGCTCACTGCTCCCCGAAGGGTGGTTGTGACACAGGATCAACGCCGCCGCGTTATGCAGCAAAGCTCGCCGCACCACCTCCCGCGGGTAAACACTCGCCCGGTCTATCGTGCCCCTGAACAGGATCTCGAACGCCAACGGCCGGTGCTTGGTGTCCAGAAACAGGCACCCGAACACCTCACTGGCCTCATGCCGGAGCATGGCCTTGAGGTAACGCCGCACCGCCGCTGGCCCGTCCAGAGCCTCTGCGCGCTTGATGTTTTCATCCAGATAACGCCGGCCGATCTCCAGCAGCGACTGTAACTGCGCATACTTCACGGCCCCGATGCCCGGCTCGCGTAGCACCGCGTCGCGATCGGCCTCCAGAAACTGCCTCAGCCCGCCAAAACGCACCAGCAGCCCCCGCGCAAGGTCCAGTACGTTGCGCCCGGCCACCCCCGAGCCCAGCAGCACGGCAAGCAATTCGGCATCCGTGAGTGCCGCCGCCCCACGCTGCAACAACTTCTCCCTCGGCCGCTCTTCAGCCGGCCACTCCCTGATATTCATCCCCGCCCCCTGCCCTTGCTGCGGCCCATTTCGACCCTGTGTTAATCTATTTCGCCTCGTACATGCGACGTTCTGCCGCAGGCATTTTCGAACGTCGCCGCCCGCTCTCACTGGAAAAAGGCAAGCCTATGCAGCGGCTGTATCGCAAGCGCATCGTTCTCGGCGTAGGTGGCGGCATTGCCGCCTACAAAAGCGCCGAGCTGATTCGCCGACTCCTGGAGCACGGCGCGCAGGTGCGCGTCGTCATGACCCGCGGTGGTGCCGAGTTCATCACCCCGCTGACCCTGCAGGCGCTGTCGGGCCACCCGGTGCACATGGACCTGCTCGACCCGGCCGCCGAAGCAGCCATGGGCCATATCGAACTGGCCAAGTGGGCCGACCTGGTGCTGATCGCCCCGGCCACCGCCGACCTCATGGCGCGTATGGCCCAAGGCATGGCCGACGACCTGCTGACCACCCTGGTGCTGGCCACCGATGCCACCGTCGCCGTGGCCCCGGCCATGAACCAGGCCATGTGGCGCGACCCGGCCACCCAGGCCAACCTTGAACTGCTCAAGAGCCGTGGCATCCAGGTGTTCGGCCCGGCCTCCGGTAGCCAGGCCTGTGGTGACGTGGGCCTGGGCCGCATGCTCGAAGCCACCGACCTGGCCTGGTGCGCCGCAGAAAGCTTCAAGCGCCAGGCACTCACCGGCAAACACGTATTGATCACCGCCGGGCCGACCCAGGAAAACATCGACCCGGTGCGCTACATCACCAATCATAGCTCCGGCAAGATGGGCTTCGCCCTGGCCGAAGCGGCTGCCGAAGCCGGGGCTCGGGTGACCCTCGTCACTGGCCCGGTGCACCTGCCAACCCCCGACCGGGTCAGCCGTATCGACGTGGTCAGCGCGCGGGACATGCTTGCGGCCTGTGAAGCGGCCATGCCGTGCGACCTGTTCATCGCCTCCGCAGCGGTCGCGGACTACCGCCCGGAAGTGGTTGCCACACAAAAACTGAAGAAAGATCCTACGACCGGCGACGGCATGCTGCTGCAGATGGTGCGCAATCCCGATATCCTTGCCACCATTGCTGGCCGCAGCGACCGCCCGTTCAGCGTCGGCTTCGCTGCCGAAACCGAACACCTGCTCGATTACGCCACGCGCAAGCTCAAGGACAAGAACCTCGACCTGATCGTCGCCAATGATGTGGCCAACCCCAGCATCGGCTTCAACAGCGAAGAAAACGCCTTGACCGTGATCGACCGCCAGCAGCACCAGACCCTTTTCGCACAGACCAGCAAGGGCAAAATCGCCCGGCAACTGGTCGCCTTCATCGCCGAACGGCTCAACCAGGTTCAATAAGTTACATGCACGCTCTTCAAGCCAAGATCCTCGACCCACGCCTGGGTACCGAATTCCCCCTGCCGACCTACGCCACCCCTGGCTCCGCCGGCCTGGACCTGCGCGCCCTGCTCAAGGAGGACACTGTCCTTGAGCCAGGCCAGACCCTGCTGATTCCTACCGGCCTGTCGATCTACATCGGCGACCCGGGCCTGGCGGCGGTAATCCTGCCGCGCTCGGGCCTGGGCCATAAGCACGGCATCGTGCTGGGCAACCTGGTCGGCCTGATCGACTCGGATTACCAGGGCGAGCTGATGGTGTCGTGCTGGAACCGCGGCAACACGCCGTTCACCATCGCCGTTGGCGAGCGTATCGCCCAGCTGGTGCTGGTGCCGGTGGTACAGGCCCATTTCGACATCGTCGAAGCCTTCGATGAAAGCCAGCGTGGTGCTGGCGGCTTCGGTCACTCCGGCAGCCACTGAGCCGGCAAATGACCGTTCAGGCCAAGGATGGCGAACTCTCTGGCGAAACCACCGTCCAAGCGTTCAGTTTGCGCCTGCCCAGAAAGCCTTTGACTAATGGAGCTTCCAGAGATGAACGACATGGCCCACCTGGTCCCCGCCGCATTGCCCGACAGCATTTTCCGCGCGTATGACATCCGCGGCGTGGTCGGCAAAACCCTTCACGCCGAAACCGCCTACTGGATCGGCCGCGCCATCGGTGCGCAAAGCCTGGCCCAGGGCGAACCGCAGGTTTCGGTCGGCCGTGATGGCCGACTGTCCGGCCCGATGCTGGTCGAACAGCTGATCAAGGGCCTGGTCGATGCCGGCTGCCATGTCAGCGACGTCGGCCTGGTGCCCACCCCGGCCCTGTACTACGCGGCCAACGTGCTGGCAGGCAAGTCGGGCGTGATGCTGACGGGCAGCCACAACCCGTCGGACTACAACGGCTTCAAGATCGTCATCGCTGGCGACACGCTGGCCAACGAACAGATCCAGGCCCTGCTCACCCGTCTGAAAACCAACGACCTGACCTTGGCCGAAGGCCGCGTGGAAAAGGTCGAGATCCTTGACCGCTACTTCCAGCAGATCGTCGATGACGTGAAGCTGGCGAAAAAGCTCAAGGTGGTGGTGGACTGCGGCAACGGTGCCGCTGGCGTGATTGCACCGCAACTGATCGAAGCCCTGGGTTGTGAAGTGATCCCGCTGTTCTGCGAAGTAGACGGCAACTTCCCCAACCACCACCCGGACCCGGGCAAGCCGGAAAACCTTGAAGACCTGATCGCCAAGGTCAAGGAAACCGGCGCCGACATCGGCCTGGCCTTCGACGGCGATGGCGACCGCGTCGGCGTAGTGACCAATACCGGCAGCATCGTCTACCCCGACCGCCTGCTGATGCTGTTCGCCCAGGACGTGCTGGCACGCAACCCGGGCGCCGAAATCATCTTCGACGTCAAATGCACCCGCCGCCTGACCCCGCTGATCGAGCAACACGGCGGCCGCGCACTGATGTGGAAGACCGGTCATTCGTTGATCAAGAAGAAGATGAAACAGACAGGCTCGCTGCTGGCCGGCGAGATGAGCGGTCACATCTTCATCAAGGAACGCTGGTACGGTTTCGACGACGGCATCTACAGTGCCGCACGCCTGCTGGAGATCCTCAGCCAGGCCGGGCAAAGCGCCGAAAACCTGTTTGCCGCCTTCCCGAACGATATTTCCACGCCGGAAATCAATATTGATGTGACCGACGAGGGTAAATTCAGCATCATTGATGCACTGCAACGCGACGCCGACTGGGGCGAAGCCAACCTGACCACCATCGACGGTGTGCGGGTGGACTACGCCCACGGCTGGGGCCTGGTTCGCGCCTCCAACACCACCCCGGTGCTGGTGCTGCGCTTCGAGGCCGACAGCGACGCCGAATTGCAACGTATCAAGGATGTTTTCCGTACCCAGTTGCTGCGGGTTGCCCCTGAGCTGCAACTGCCGTTCTGACCGACTATCTGTTCCTTACAGGAGCCCTGCATGACCCTCGATCGCGATGCCGCTTCCCATGTAGCCGAGGTTTTGTCCGAAGCACTGCCTTACATCCGCCGCTTTGTCGGCAAGACCCTGGTGATCAAGTACGGCGGCAACGCGATGGAGAGCGAGGAGCTCAAAACCGGCTTCGCCCGTGACATCGTGCTGATGAAGGCTGTAGGCATCAACCCGGTGGTGGTCCACGGTGGTGGCCCGCAGATCGGCGACCTGCTCAAGCGCCTGTCGATCGAAAGCCACTTCATCGACGGCATGCGCGTTACCGACTCGGCGACCATGGACGTGGTGGAGATGGTGCTGGGTGGCCAGGTCAACAAGGACATCGTCAACCTGATCAACCGCCACGGCGGCAGCGCCATCGGCCTGACCGGCAAGGACGCGGAACTGATCCGCGCCCGCAAGCTGACCGTCAGCCGCCAGACGCCCGAGATGACCACTCCGGAAATCATCGACATCGGCCACGTGGGCGAAGTGGTGAGCGTGAACACCGACCTGCTGAACATGCTGGTGAAGGGTGACTTCATCCCGGTCATCGCGCCGATCGGCGTGGGTGCCAACGGTGAGTCGTACAACATCAACGCCGACCTGGTAGCAGGCAAGGTAGCCGAGGCGCTGAAGGCCGAGAAGCTGATGCTGCTGACCAACATCGCCGGTCTGATGGACAAGCAAGGTCAGGTTCTGACCGGCCTGACCACCGAACAGGTCAACGAACTGATCGCTGACGGCACCATCTACGGCGGCATGCTGCCGAAGATCAAGTGCGCACTGGATGCGGTGCAGGGCGGCGTGAACAGCTCGCACATCATCGACGGCCGTGTGCCGAATGCTGTGCTGCTGGAAATCTTCACCGACAGCGGCGTGGGTACCCTGATTACCAACCGCAAGCAGCGCTGATCGGCCGAAACAGGCGACAAAAAAGGCGACCTTCACAAGAAGGTCGCCTTTTTCATTTCCAGGCCAGGATCAGATCCCGTATTGCGCCCGGTAAGCCTCGACAGCCGGCAGATGCTGCTTCAGCTGCGGGTCATCGGCCAGGAACTCCAGCACCTGGGTCAGCGAAACGATGCTGACCACCGGGATACCGAAGTCGCGTTCCACTTCCTGGATCGCCGACAGCTCGCCATTGCCACGCTCTTCGCGGTTCAGCGCGATCAGCACGCCAGCGGCCTTGGCCTGCTGGGCGTTGATGATCTGCATGACTTCGCGGATGGCAGTACCGGCGGTGATCACGTCGTCGATGATCAGCACATCACCGGCCAGCGGTGCGCCAACCAGGCTGCCGCCTTCGCCGTGGTCCTTGGCTTCCTTGCGGTTGAAGCACCATGGCACGTCGAGCTTATGCTGGTCCGCCAGGGCCACGGCAGTGGTCGCCGCCAACGGAATACCCTTGTAGGCCGGGCCGAACAGCACGTCGAACGGGATCTTGCTGTCGACGATGGCTGCGGCATAGCACCGCCCCAGTTCGGCCAATGCAGAACCGGTGTTGAACAGGCCGGCATTGAAGAAATACGGGCTGGTACGCCCCGATTTCAGGGTGAATTCACCGAAACGCAGTACCCCGCGATCGATGGCAAAACGGATAAAGTCGCGCTGATACGGCTGCATGAATAGTCCCGGACACCACGGATTTAGCTAAATGGGTTGAGCTCGGGTATCATACACGCACGAGATTTTTGGGGCCATTTATGCGGATCATCAGTGTGAACGTAAATGGCATTCAGGCTGCGGCCGAGCGTGGTTTGCTCAGCTGGCTGCAAGCCCAGAATGCCGACGTCATCTGCCTTCAGGATACCCGCGCCTCGGCCTTTGAACTCGACGACCCAGCTTTCCAGCTCGATGGCTATTTCCTTTATGCCTGCGACGCGGAGGTGCCTGCCCAAGGTGGTGTGGCCCTTTATTCGCGCATGCAGCCCAAGGCAGTCATCACCGGCCTGGGCTTCGAGACAGCCGACCGCTACGGGCGTTACCTGCAAGCAGATTTCGACAAAGTCAGTATTGCCAGCCTGCTGCTGCCTTCGGGCATGAACGGCGACGAAGACTTGAACCAGAAGTTCAAGTTGATGGACGACTTCGCCAAGTACCTGGACAAGCAGCGTCGCAAGCGTCGCGAGTACATCTATTGCGGCTCGTTCTACGTGGCGCAGCAGAAGCTCGACATCAAGAACTGGCGTGACAGCCAGCAATCGCCGGGCTTCCTGGCGCCGGAGCGCGCCTGGATGGATGCGATCACTGGCGAGATGGGTTACGTCGATGCCCTGCGCGAAGTCAGCCGTGAAGGCGACCAGTACAGCTGGTGGCCGGACAACGAGCAGGCCGAGATGCTCAACCTGGGCTACCGGTTCGACTACCAGATCCTCACGCCAGGCCTGCGCCGTTTCGTGCGCAACGCCCGCCTGCCGCGTCAGCCGCGCTTCTCCCAGCATGCGCCGCTGATCGTGGACTATGACTGGACGTTGACCATCTAAGCGCTGCTCAGATACGAAAAAGCCGACATCACTGTCGGCTTTTTCGTATCTACGGAATCAGTCAGTCGGCCAGTGCGGCCTGCTGCAGCTCGAAGATTTCGGTCATGCCCTTCTGCGCCAGCGCCAGCATGGCGTTGAAGTCTTCAGGCTGGAACGGCGCACCTTCGGCAGTGCCCTGCACCTCGATAAAGCCACCGGCGCTGGTCATCACCACGTTCAGGTCGGTTTCGGCAGCGGAGTCTTCCAGGTAGTCCAGGTCGAGCACGGCTTCGCCCTGGTACATGCCCACCGACACGGCAGCGATCATGTGCTTGAGCGGGTTGCCGGCCTTCAGGCCACCGCGCTTCTTGATCACCGCCAGCGCGTCGCACAGGGCGACCATGGCACCGGTGATGGACGCGGTACGGGTACCGCCATCGGCCTGGATCACGTCGCAGTCGACGTACAGGGTGATGTCGCCCAGCTTGCTCATGTCCAGTGCGGCGCGCAGCGAGCGGCCGATCAGGCGCTGGATTTCCAGGGTGCGACCACCCTGTTTGCCACGGCTGGCTTCGCGCTGGTTACGCTCACCGGTAGAACGCGGCAGCATGCCGTATTCGGCGGTCAGCCAGCCTTGGCCCTGGCCTTTCAGGAAGCGCGGCACACCGTTTTCAACGCTGACCGTGCAGATGACCTTGGTGTCACCGAACTCGACCAGTACCGACCCTTCGGCGTGCTTGGTGTAGTTGCGGGTGATGCGGATCGAGCGGAGCTGATCGGCGGCGCGACCACTTGGACGTTTCATCTGGGATACCTGTACTGGGACTTTGAATCTGCCGAGCATTATAGAGCCCGCAGCCCGGGGAAGACATGCCTATTGTCGTACCCGCCACAGCCCGTCGCCTTTTCCTACTGGCGCGGCCGCCCGTCGGTAACATAGGTGGATTGGGCGCCACGGCCCCACTGCGCTACAATCCTGCGCCTTGCAGCCGAGAGGCTCCCACCGTTCATTCAACTAAGCGAGGTACTCCCCATGGTGCACAGCATGACCGCTTTTGCTCGTGTCGAGCGCGCCGGCAGCCAAGGCACCCTGATCTGGGAGCTGCGTTCGGTCAACCACCGTTACCTGGAGCCGCACCTGCGCCTGCCAGAGGCCCTGCGCGACCTCGAAGGCGCCGTGCGTGAAGGCCTGCGCCAGGGCTTGTCGCGGGGCAAGGTGGAATGCACCTTGCGCCTCAACGAAGACAGCAACGGCAAGCCGCTGAAGGTAGACCGCGAGCGCGCCGCGCAACTGGTTGCCGCCGCCGAGGAAGTGGCCGGCCTGATCAAGCAGCCTGCCCCCCTGAACCCGCTGGAAGTGCTGTCGTGGCCAGGTGTGCTGGTGGCCGACACCAGCGACCCGCAGGCACTGAACGCCGAAGCCATGGCGCTGTTCGACGAAGCCCTGGCCGAACTCAAGGCCGGCCGCCTGCGCGAAGGCCAGGAACTGGCCCGGCTGATCAACGAGCGCCTGGACAACATGTCCAGCGAAGTCACCACCTTGCGCGCCCTGGTGCCGCAGATGCTGGCGGCGCAGCGGCAGAAGATCCTCGACCGTTTCGGCGACATGCAAGCCGAGCTCGACCCACAGCGCCTGGAACAAGAGATGGTGCTGCTGGCGCAGAAGAGCGACGTGGCTGAGGAGCTCGACCGCCTCAGCACCCACGTCACTGAAGTGCGCCGGGTACTCAAGGGTGGCGGCGCCGCAGGGCGTCGCCTGGACTTCCTGATGCAGGAACTCAACCGCGAAGCCAACACCCTCGGCTCCAAGGCCTTCGACCCACGCAGCACGCAAGCGGCGGTCAACCTGAAGGTATTGATCGAACAGATGCGTGAACAAGTACAGAACATCGAGTAAGGCCACCCCGACCATGAACCACAGCAGCGGCACCCTCTACATCGTTTCGGCCCCTTCGGGCGCCGGCAAGACCAGCCTGGTAACGGCCCTGACCAAGGACGACCGGCAGATCCGCGTTTCGGTCTCGCACACCACCCGCGCCATGCGCCCGGGCGAGGAACACGGGGTGAACTACCACTTCGTGGTCCACGAAGAATTCAAGGCGCTGATCGCGCAGGGCGACTTCCTGGAGCATGCCGAAGTGTTCGGCAACTTCTACGGCACCTCGCGCAGCGCGCTGCAGCAGACGCTGGATCAGGGCTACGACCTGATCCTGGAAATCGACTGGCAAGGCGCCCAGCAGGTGCGCAAGCTGATGCCACAGGCATTGTCGGTGTTCATCCTGCCGCCAAGCCAGGAGGCGCTACGCCACCGTCTGGACGGCCGTGGGCAGGACAGCGAAGAAATCATTGCCGGGCGCATGAAAGAAGCGGTCAGCGAGATGGTGCACTACGACGAGTATGACTACGTGATCATCAATGATGACTTCGACGTGGCGCTGGAGGATTTGAAGGCGGTGTTCCGCTCGAATCGGTTGGTACTGAAGAAGCAGCAAGAGCGCAACAGCGAGCTGCTGAAAGAACTGCTTTCCTGATACACCGCACGGGGCTGCTTTGCAGCCCTATCGCGACACAAGGCCGCTCCCACATTTGCTGGCGTACGCCGTGCCTTTGTGGGAGCGGCCTTGTGTCGCGATAGGGGCGCGAAGCGCCCCCAGCTTTATTCCTGCAAAGGCAGGGTAGCCTGCTGACGCAGGGTAGCCCCCAGGAAGTAAGCCGGCGCGCGCATGCGCGACAGCATCATCAGCCCGATGCCCAGCACCGAGATGATCGCGGCAATCACGAACACCAGCCCCAGCCCGCCCACATGCGAACCACTGCCGAAGTCCGGCGAGGCGCTGTCGATGGCAGTCCGTACGAAGATCACCGACAGGATCACCCCACCCACCAGCGGGCACAGGCCGCGCATGATGAAGTGGCGCAGGCTGTCGAACAGGCTGCCACGGAAATACCAGACGCAGGCAAATGCGGTCAGCGAATAATAGAAGCAGATCATCATGCCCAGCGCGGTGATGGTATCTGCCAGCACGTTCTCGCTCAGGCTACGCATGGTCACGTAGAACAGACCTGCTGCCAGGCCCGCACAAATAGTGGCATAACGCGGGGTCTGCGAACGCGGGCAGACTGTGGCGAACTTCTGCGGTACCGCGCCGTAGTAACCCATCGCCAAGAGGGTGCGCGCCGGCGCCACGAAGGTCGACTGCAGCGATGCCGCCGTGCTGGCCAGCACCGCGATGGACATCAGGATCGCCAGCGGCCCCATGACCGGGCCGGCCAGGTGGGCAAAGACGTTCTCCTGGATGCGCGGGTTGTTCAGGCCCAGGCCCGTTTCGCTGATTCCGGCAAACTGCAGGGTGGCGATGGCGGTGAACAGGTACAGGCCAAGGATCAGCATCACCGTCCAGGTGGCGGCCTTGCCCGGCACCTCTTCGCTACCCACCGACTCTTCGCTGACGGTCAGGCACGTGTCCCAGCCCCAGAAGATGAAGATCGACAGCGACAGCCCGGCGGCAAAGGCCGAGAACGACTCGACACCGAACGGGTTGAACCAGGCGAAATCGAACGCCAGCGGTGGCGGCGCCGTGGTACCGCCGAAGGCGGCGACGGCAAAGCCGATCAGCACCACCAACTGCAAGGCCACCAGGCCGTACTGCACGGTCATGGTGGTGGCGATGCCGCGACAGCAGATCCACACCGCCAGGGCGATGAACACGCAACAGGTAATGATGTTGATCAACAGGTTATCGGCCAACGCCGCCAGCTCATGCTTGCCGGTGATCTGGCCCAGGAACAGGTAGAAGAAGTCGACTGCCACCCCTGCCAGGTTCGACAGCACGATGGTGGTGGCAACCACCAACCCCCAGCCGCCAATCCAGCCGATCATCGGGCCGAAGGCACGTGCCGACCAGGTGAACGATGTACCGCTGTCCGGTTCTGCCGAGTTCAGCTCGCGGTAACCCAGGGCCACCAGCAACATCGGCAGGAAGCCGACGATGAACACGGCTGGCAGGTGGGCACCGACCTCGCGCACGGTCGGGCCAAGGGCGCCGGTCAGGGTGTAGACCGGGGCGATGGTGGAAATGCCCAGCACCACGCTGGCCAGCAAGCCCAAACGGCCCTTGGCCAGGCCTTTGCTGCGCTGAGTGTTGCCCGCGTCGGCTGCCACGTCGGGTGGGCGGCCGGCTTCTGTGTAATTGCTCATGAGTATTTGCCGTAAATTTTGGAATTGTTTTCACAGGCCTTGCGTACAAGGCCCGCTTTCACTCATTGAAAGCTTGCTGTCGGGGACAAGTCATCCGAGACCTTCGGCTGACGTCAGAATCATTCCTGCCGTGCGCCCTCCCGTGCTGCATAGGCAATGCAGGCCTCGCGAAACGCCTGAAACAGGCGCAGCGAGACCGGGTTTTCGTTGAAGCGCCACTCCGGGTGCCACTGCACACCGAGCACAAAGCCCGGCGCATCGGGCATGGACACTGCTTCGATCAGGCCATCCGGGGCCCGTGCCTCGACGCGCAAGCCTGGGGCAAGGCGGTCGATGCCCTGGCTGTGCAGCGAGTTGACCTCGAACTGCGCCGCCAGGCCCAGGCGCTCGAACAACCCGCCAGGCTCGATGCCGACCGGGTGACGAGGGCCGTATTGCACCTCCAGGGGTGCGTCCTCAGGTTCGCGATGATCAAGGTAGCCAGGCAGCTCCTGCACGCGTTGGTGCAGGCTGCCGCCAAGGGCCACGTTCAGTTCCTGATAGCCACGGCAAATGCAGAACACCGGCACACCGGCGGCAATCGCCGCCTGCAGCAGTGGCAAGGTCAGCCGATCACGCGCCAGGTCGTGCCGGGTACCCGCCACGCTGGGGGCGCCATTGTAATGATGCGGTTCGATATTTGAAGGCGAGCCTGTAAAAACAATGCCGTGCAGACGGGCCAGCAGCGCCTGTGTGTCGCTGCCCCCGTCGCGGGCCGGCAAGATCAGCGGCAAGCCGGCAAAGCCGGCCGCCTCGACATACTTATCGCCTACCGTGTGCGACGAGTTCTTCCCCACCTGCTGGCGGCAGGCGCTGACACCGATCAAGGGGACCGCAGTTGCGCTCATGGGCTTACACCGTGTGCAGGTACCAGTTGTACTCAAGGTCGGAAATCGACACTTCGAACTCGGCCAGTTCGCTTTCCTTGCAGGCCACGAAGATGTCGATGTAGTCCGGGCTGATGTATTGGTTGAGGACTTCGCTGTCGTCCAGCGCGCGCAGGGCATCGCGCAGGTTGTTCGGCAGGCTTTGCTCCAGCTGTTCGTAGGAGTTGCCTTCGATCGGCGCCTCCGGCTCGACCTTGTTGGTCAGGCCGTGATGCACGCCGGCCAGGATGGCCGCCAGCATCAGGTACGGGTTGGCGTCGGCGCCGGCCACACGGTGCTCCAGGCGCACGTTGTCGCTGCTGTCGGTGGGCACGCGTACGGCCACGGTGCGGTTATCCAGGCCCCAGCTTGGCGCATTGGGCACGTAGAACTGCGCGCCGAAACGGCGATAGGAGTTGATGTTCGGGCACAGGAACGCCATCGACGCCGGCATGGTTTCCAGCACACCACCGATGGCGTGGCGCAGCGTGTCGCTTTGCAACGGGTCATCGCTGGCAAAGATGTTCTTGCCGGTTTTCTTGTCCAGCAACGAAATGTGTACGTGCAGGCCGTTGCCTGCCTGGCCCGGGTAGGGCTTGGCCATGAACGTGGTGTCCATTTCATGGTCGTAGGCCACGTTCTTGATCAGGCGCTTGAGCAGGATCGCGTAGTCACAGGCCTTGAGCGGGTCGGCCACGTGGTGCAGGTTGACTTCGAACTGCGCCGGGGCGCTTTCCTTGACGATGGCGTCGGCGGGCAGGCCTTGCTCCTTGGCGGCTTCGAGCATGTCCTGCAGGCAGTCGGCGTATTCATCGAGGTCGTCGATCAGGTACACCTGGGTCGACTGCGGGCGTTTGCCGGAAATGGGCGAACGCGGCGGCTGCGGGCGACCGTTGAGGTTGTCCTGGTCGATCAGGTAGAACTCCAGCTCGAACGCCGCGCAGATATCCAGGCCCAGGTCGTCGAACTTGCTCACCACCTGGCGCAGCACTTCGCGCGGGTCGGCGAAGAACGGCTGGCCATCCAGCTCGTGCATGGTCATCAGCAACTGGGCAGTGGGGCGCTTCTGCCACGGCTCGTCCGACAACGTGCCCGGGATCGGGAAGCAGATGCGGTCGGCATCGCCGATGTCCAGGCCAAGGCCGGTGCTCTCGACGGTGGAGCCATTGATGTCCAGGGCGAACAGCGATGCGGGCAGGTTGATGCCCTTCTCGTACACCTTGTGCAGGCTGGCCCGCTCGATGCGCTTGCCACGTACCACGCCATTCATGTCGGAGATCAGCAGGTCGACATACTGCGTGTCCGGATGGGCCTGGAGGAAGTCATTCATCTCGCTGGAAGAACTGGCGCACGGGGTTACCGACGTCATGGTGTACATCCTTTGATGTGCTGCGGCGATGTGGGATACGGCTGGCGCCTCACGGGCGACGATGGTTGCAGCTGTTGTTCTTTTCACTTTCCCATCGTGGGGACTGGTTACCCGACCGGGCGCATTGATTCCGGGGGGCCGTTTCACTATAAAATGGCCCTGATGCAACAGACATTGGCAATTCGGCAAGCAGAGCGTGCACCAATGCAATATCAGATTACCCACGCCGACCTCTCCCTGGTCCTGGCACTGGAGCGGGGCCGCTCGCTGGCCAAGGCCGCCGAGCTGCTGAAAGTCGATGTTTCGACAGTATTCCGCTCGATCCGCCGGCTGGAGTCGGCGCTAGGCACCGCCTTGTTCGTCAAGAGCCGCAAGGGCTACCTGCCGACCGACACCGCTCAGGCGCTGGCCGAGCAGGCCGAACGTGCCGAACAGGCGCTGGAGGCGGCGCGCATTGCCATGACCAGTGGCGAGCAGGTGGTAAGCGGCACGGTGCGGCTGACCTGTACCGAGGCGGTGATGCACAGCCTGTTGCTGCCGGCGCTGGCCGAGTTCATGCCCAACTACCCGGCGCTATCGCTGGAGATGGGCACCTCCAACACGTTTGCCAACCTCAGCCGACGCGATGCCGACATCGCCCTGCGCCTGACCAACACGCCACCGGAGCACCTGGTGGGCCGCAACCTGGGTTCTACCTCCTATGTCGTCTGCGGCCAGCCACAGTGGCGCGAGCGCCTGGCCGAGTCGCCCGCCAACGTGCCGTGGATCGCCCCCGATGACTCGATGGTGGACCACCCTACAGTGGTCTGGCGCAACCAGCAGCACCCTGGGGTAAGCCCGCGCTACCAGTGCAGCAGCATGTCGACCATCGCCCAGCTGGTCACCGCCGGCCTGGGCGTGGCGGCGTTGCCGGACTATATGGTGCATGCCTTGCCCGGCGTGGATGCGTTGAGTGGGCCGCTGGCCGGCTGCGACACCCAACTGTGGCTATTGACCCGGCCGGACTGCCGGGCATTGCGCTCGGTGCAGACGCTGTTCGAAGAGCTGACGCCGCGGTTGCGTGGCGCGATGCTCTGAGGTTATCGTCAGGATCAAGCAGTGAGGGTGTCTGTTCCGGCCCTTTCGCGGGCTTGCCCGCTCCCACAGGTATAGCGGCGGCGGTGAGAAATGTGCAGGACTTGTGGGAGCGGGCGTGCCCGCGAAGAATTCCACACCGATCCACCCGACAAAACAGCGCTTCCCTATTGGCTGGTGATTTTTTAAACTATCGAGTCCGCCTGCCCATTACTGGGCTGCACGCCCACCGCATTTGCTACTGAGGAAGACCATGGCCCGCGTAACTGTTGAAGACTGCCTGGAACACGTGGATAACCGCTTTGAGCTGGTCATGCTCTCGACCAAGCGCGCTCGCCAGCTGGCGACCGGCGGCAAAGAGCCACGCGTTGCGTGGGAAAACGACAAGCCAACCGTTGTTGCCCTGCGTGAAATCGCCGAAGGCATCGTCACCAACGAGTTCATCGCCGCTGAAGAGATCGTCACCGAGGATCCGGTGTTCGCCGCGTTCGAGGACGAGAACAACGAGGCTGTCTGATTGATGCCAGGTCGACGTCGCACGGCGCAAGGCCCTCTTCCTCCGCAGGAGGTGAACCCATGCCGGGTATAGAAGCCTTGGCCGAACGGCTGTCGACCTATCTTGGCCCCGAACAGGTCAACCTGGTCCGCCGCGCCTATTTCTACGCCGAACAGGCCCACGACGGGCAGCGCCGCCGCAGCGGCGAGCCCTACGTGACCCACCCGCTGGCCGTGGCCAGCATCCTCGCCGACATGCACATGGACCATCAGAGCCTGATGGCGGCCATGCTGCACGATGTGATCGAAGACACCGGCATCGCCAAGGAAGCCCTCAGCCAGCAATTTGGCGAGACCGTGGCCGAACTGGTCGATGGGGTCAGCAAACTGACCCAGATGAACTTCGAAACCAAGGCCGAGGCTCAGGCCGAAAACTTCCAGAAGATGGCCATGGCCATGGCTCGCGATATCCGCGTGATCCTGGTCAAGCTGGCCGACCGCCTGCACAACATGCGCACCCTGGAAGTGCTGTCTGGCGAAAAGCGCCGGCGCATCGCCAAGGAAACCCTCGAAATCTATGCCCCCATCGCCAACCGCCTGGGCATGCACACCGTGCGCGTGGAGTTCGAGGACCTGGGCTTCAAGGCCATGCACCCGATGCGCTCGTCGCTGATTCACCGGGCGGTGAAAAGCGCACGCGGCAACCGTAAAGAGATCGTCGCCAAGATCGAGCACTCGCTGGCCAACTGCCTGGCCGCCGACGGCATCGAGGGCGAGGTCAGCGGCCGGCAGAAACACCTCTATGGCATCTACAAGAAGATGCGTGGCAAGCGCCGCGCCTTCAACGAGATCATGGACGTGTACGCCTTCCGCATCATCGTCGACAAGGTCGACACCTGCTACCGCGTGCTCGGCGCCGTGCACAACCTGTACAAGCCGCTGCCCGGTCGCTTCAAGGACTACATCGCGATCCCCAAGGCCAACGGCTACCAGTCGTTGCACACCACGCTGTTCGGCATGCACGGCGTGCCCATCGAAATCCAGATCCGCACCCGCGAGATGGAAGAGATGGCCAACAACGGCATTGCCGCGCACTGGCTGTACAAGTCCAACGACGACGAGCAGCCCAAGGGCAGCCACGCCCGTGCCCGCCAGTGGGTCAAGGGCATCCTCGAACTGCAGCAACGTGCCGGCAACTCGCTGGAATTCATCGAGAGCGTGAAGATCGACCTGTTCCCGGACGAGGTCTACGTGTTCACGCCCAAAGGCCGCATCATGGAGCTGCCCAAAGGCTCCACGGCCGTCGACTTCGCCTACGCGGTGCACACCGACGTGGGCAACAGCTGCATCGCCTGCCGCATCAACCGCCGCCTGGCGCCGCTGTCCGAGCCGCTGCAAAGCGGCTCGACGGTGGAAATCGTCAGCGCACCGGGCGCACGGCCGAACCCGGCCTGGCTCAACTTTGTGGTCACCGGCAAGGCGCGCACGCACATCCGCCACGCCCTCAAGCAGCAGCGCCGGTCCGAGTCCATCAGCCTGGGCGAACGCCTGCTGAACAAGGTGCTCACCGGTTTCGACAGCAGCCTGGAGAAAATCCCCCAGGAACGCATCCAGTCGATTCTCGCCGAGTACCGCCTGGAACTCATCGAAGACCTGCTCGAAGACATCGGCCTGGGCAACCGCATGGCCTACGTGGTTGCACGTCGCCTGCTGTCGGCCGAAGGCGAGCAGTTGCCAGCGCCGGAAGGCCCGCTGGCGATCCGTGGTACCGAAGGCCTGGTGCTGAGCTACGCCAAGTGCTGTACGCCGATCCCGGGTGACCCGATCGTCGGCCACCTGTCGGCTGGCAAAGGCATGGTCGTGCACCTTGAGAACTGCCGCAACATCAGTGAAATCCGCCACAACCCGGAGAAGTGCGTGCAACTCTCCTGGGCCAAGGACATCACGGGCGAGTTCAATGTCGAACTGCGTGTCGAACTGGAGCACCAGCGCGGCCTGATCGCCCTGCTGGCCAGCAGCGTCAACGCCGCCGACGGCAACATCGAGAAGATCAGCATGGACGAACGCGACGGCCGTATCAGCGTGGTCCAACTGGTGGTCAGCGTGCACGACCGCGTGCACCTGGCGCGTGTGATCAAGAAGCTGCGTACCCTGACCGGTGTGGTCCGCATCACCCGCATGCGTACGTAGTCCGCCAACCGCAAGGAGTCATCATGAGCAAGACCGTCATCAACAGCGACAAGGCCCCTGCCGCCATCGGCACCTACTCGCAGGCGATCAAGGCCGGCAACACCGTGTACATGTCGGGCCAGATCCCGCTGGACCCGAAGACCATGGAGCTGGTGGAAGGCTTCGAAGCCCAGACCGTGCAAGTGTTCGAAAACCTCAAGGCCGTGGCTGAAGCCGCTGGCGGTTCGTTCAAGGACATCGTCAAGCTGAACATCTTCCTCACCGACCTGAGCCACTTCGCCAAGGTCAACGAGGTGATGGGCCGCTACTTCGAGCAGCCATACCCGGCCCGCGCCGCCATCGGCGTTGCCGCGCTGCCGAAAGGCTCCCAGGTCGAAATGGACGCCATCCTGGTCATCGAATGATGCCCCCGGTGACGGGCACCCTGCCCGTCACCCCTCCCTCTTCTGCAAGGTTATTCCCTCATGCGTCAAGCACTGCCCCTCGCACTGGCAGCCCTGCTTCTGGGCGGCTGCGCCAGCCACAAACCCGAAGACTTCAACGGCACCTGGATCAACCAGGACGCCATCACTGCGGCCGTCAAGGGCAGCAGCCTGCGCCAGGCGCTGAACGAGCACGGCCCGGTGTTCGAGTGGAAACTCGACGTTGCCAGCCAGCAGGCCAGCTACAGCAATGGTTTCGAGGCCGCTGACGGCCAGTTGAGCGCCAACGACAAGCAGTGGCAGGCCAGCTTCGAAGGTGGCCAGACCGAGCAGTTGTCGCTTGATGGCGATGAACTGCTGACCGTTGATCAAAGCGGAGCCAAGCAGACCTTCGTACGCGCCAAGGCACCGGCTACCGCCAATGCCCCGCTGGGTAGCAGCTTCGAGAAGGCGCTGTACCAGGCCTACCTGGGCGGCGACTGGAAGATCACCGAAGGCCAGGGCAAAGGTGCCAGCGTGCGCTTCAGCGACACCGGCAACGTCACCGGCCTGCCAGGGCCAGACCGTTTCGCCCTGTGCCTGGCGGGCGATTGCGCGACCATGGGCGGCAGCAATGACAGCCTGTGGCTGGAGCGTAACCAGCGTGGCGCACCGTTCATCATCAAGCGTGATGGCGGCAAGCTGGAGATTTTCCAGGCGGTGAACCGTGCGCAGCCGGATGACATGCCGGAGCTGGCGGCGGGCAAGCGCCAGTGGGTGCTGGAGCAGAACTAAATCCGAACGCGGTCCCTGTGGGAGCGGCCTTGTGTCGCGAAAGGGCTGCGAAGCAGCCCCAACAATCTTGGCGGCAATGCTGAAATCCTGGGGCCGCTGTGCGGCCCTTTCGCGACACAAGGCCGCTCCCACAGTGCCGCGTGAAATCAGGGTTGGTTTTTACCCTCAAGGATTGCGGCATACCCTTCCTTGTAACTCGGATATTCCGGCACCCAGCCCAACGCCCGCGCCCGGGCATTGCTGCAGCGCTTGCTGCCAGTACGCCGCACCCGCTGCTCATCGGACCACTCGGTAACCCCCATGTATGCTCGCAGCCAGGCCACCACATCGGCCAGCGGAGCCGGGTCGTCATCGACGCCAATGTAACAGTCGTCCAGCGCCTTGCCGTCGGCATCGGCCTGCAGCAGGTGCGCCAACAGGCAGGCAGCATCCTCGGCATGAATACGGTTGCCATACAGCGGCGGCTCCTCGGCGACGCGGTAACCCTGGCGCACCTGGCTCAGCAGCCACTCGCGGCCTGGGCCATAGATGCCGGTCAGGCGCACCACGCTTGCCGGAATGCCGCTGGCCAGCGCCAGCTGCTCGGCCTCCAGCATCACCCGCCCTGAATAACCTTCAGGCTCGGTGGCCGCACCTTCTTCGATCCATTCACCGTCTTTTTGGGCATACACGCTGCTGCTCGATACAAACAGCAGGCGACGCGGGCGCTGGCCTCGCTCGGCCAGCCACGCCAGCACATGGCGCAAGCCGTCGACGTAGGCCGACTGGTAACCCGCCTCGTCGTGCTGGCTGGCCGCCACGCAGTACACCAGGTAGTCCAGCGAACCCTGCGGCCAGGCTTGCGGAATCGACGGTTCGGCAAGGTCGGCGGCAACCGGTGCAATACCCGCAGGCAGTTGCCCGACAGAACGGCGCAGGCCGCTTACCTGCCAGCCTTTGGCCAGCATCTGTTTGGCAAAACGCCCGCCTACATCACCACATCCCACCACCATCACGGATAGGTCTGACATCACAAAACTCCCTAGACCAATTGATCAGCCCGGCCACGCTACACGATGGGCGGCTAGACCATAGGCGAAAAAAGCAACAAGATTACTTTTGTTAACAAGAATTACTTGCAATAATGGCGACCAATTTGTTCTCGGCCTATCTCGAGGCCTTGGAGAACGTCCACTTTTTCTTCATCAGGTCCGGCCAGCATGACACGTACTCAACCTTCCGCTTCGCCAACCCCGTCGCGCGCCTGGCGCGCCATCGCCGCGCTGACACTCAGCCTGGTGCTGGCCCCGGTGGCCATGGCCGATGAGCCAACCGCCAATGCCGCTACACCAGCCGCTGCTTCCGCTCCGGCTGCTCCGGCTACTCAAGCTGCCCCGGCGGCACCGGCAGTGGAAGGCCAGGCTCCCGCTGGCGAAGCACAAGCTGCCGCCCCGGCAGATTCGCAGGTAGTGGTTGATCCCGCTACCGATGCACTGGTTGAAGACACGTCCCTGGGCATGGCCCACGACCTGTCCCCGTGGGGCATGTACAAAAACGCCGACATCGTGGTGAAGATCGTCATGATCGGCCTGGCTATCGCCTCCATCATCACCTGGACCATCTGGATTGCCAAAGGCTTCGAACTGATGGGCGCCAAACGTCGCCTGCGTGGTGAGATCGCCCAGCTGAAGAAGTCCACCACCCTGAAAGAAGCCAGCGAAGTCTCCAACAAGGAAGGCACCCTGGCCCACACGTTGGTTCACGACGCCCTCGAAGAGATGCGCCTGTCGGCCAACGCCCGCGAAAAAGAAGGCATCAAGGAGCGCGTCAGCTTCCGTCTGGAGCGCCTGGTGCATGCCAGCGGCCGTACCATGAGTAGCGGCACCGGCGTCCTGGCCACCATCGGCTCCACTGCGCCGTTCGTAGGTCTGTTCGGTACTGTATGGGGCATCATGAACAGCTTCATCGGCATCGCCAAGACCCAGACCACCAACCTGGCCGTGGTTGCTCCCGGTATCGCCGAAGCCCTGCTGGCCACCGCCCTGGGCCTGGTCGCTGCAATCCCGGCTGTGGTCATCTACAACGTCTTCGCCCGCTCCATCGCTGGCTACAAGGCCCAGGTGTCCGACGCCTCCGCTCAGGTACTGCTGCTGGTCAGCCGTGACCTGGACCACCAGGGCAGCGATCGCGCCGCCCCGCACATGGTGAAAGTGGGGTAAGCCATGGGCCTGCATCTCAACGAAGGTGGCGACGACCTCGCCGAAAACCACGAAATCAACGTTACGCCGTTCATCGACGTGATGCTGGTGCTGCTGATCATCTTCATGGTCGCAGCCCCCTTGGCCACGGTCGACATCAAGGTCGACCTGCCGGCCTCGACCGCCAAACCGGCGCCGAGGCCCGAGAAACCGGTGTTCGTCAGCGTCAAGGCCGACCAGAAGCTGTACGTCGGCGACGATCAGGTTGCTGCACCCGACCAGCTTGGCCCGATGCTCGATGCCAAGACCAAGGGTGACAAGGAAACCACCATCTTCTTCCAGGCTGACAAAGGCGTGGATTACGGTGACCTGATGGAAGTGATGAACAACATGCGCGCGGCCGGCTACCTCAAGGTCGGTCTGGTAGGTCTCGAGACGGCAGCCAAGAAATGACGAAACCGCGCTCAAACATGGCGCGCTACGGTGGCAGCCTGCTGATCGTGCTGGGCGTGCACGTGGTCGCTGTGCTGCTGACGCTCAACTGGTCGGTGCCTCAGGCCATCGAACTGCCCCCGGCAGCGATGATGGTCGAGCTGGCACCGTTGCCGGAGCCTGCGCCACCACCGCCACCGAAAGCGGCTCCACAGCCACCGGCACCGGTTGAAGAATTGCCGCTGCCGAAGCTGGTGGAAGCGCCCAAACCCAAGATCGCCGTGCACAAGCCGCCCAAGCCGAAGGCCAAGCCCCAGCCGCCCAAGCCTGAGAAAAAGCCTGAGCCGCCGACGGAAGCACCGCCAACCGAGCAAACGGTAGACGCACCGCCCAGCAACACGCCACCGCAGAAATCCGCGGCACCGGCGCCGAGCATTGCGTCCAACAGCAACGCCCTGCCAACCTGGCAGAGTGACCTGCTGCGGCACCTGGCCAAGTACAAGCGTTACCCGGAAGACGCGCGTCGTCGCGGCCTGCAGGGTATCAACCGCTTGCGCTTCGTGGTGGATGCCGAAGGCAAGGTCGTGTCGTACGCCATGGCTGGTGGTTCGGGCAGTGCCGCACTGGACCGGGCGACCCTGGAAATGATCCGTCGGGCCGGCACGGTACCCAAGCCGCCACCCGAGTTGCTGAACAATGGCACGATTGAAGTCGTGGCACCGTTCGTCTACTCGCTGGACCGCCGCTGAGACTTTTGTTTCTGTCACAAATCGGCAAGTCTGATAACGTGCGTCTATCGATTGCAGCCGCTATGCTGGGCCCGCAACTTCATGGACGCACGTTATGACCCTCACAGAATTACGCTACATCGTCACACTCGCCCAGGAACAGCACTTCGGCCATGCCGCCGAACGCTGCCACGTGAGCCAGCCGACCCTGTCGGTCGGTGTGAAGAAGCTCGAGGATGAGCTTGGCGTTCTGATCTTCGAACGCAGCAAGAGCGCGGTGCGCCTGACCCCGGTCGGCGAAAGCATCGTCGCCCAGGCGCAGAAGGTACTGGAGCAGGCCCAAGGCATTCGCGAACTGGCTCAGGCCGGCAAGAACCAGCTGACCGCCCCGCTCAAAGTCGGCGCCATCTACACCGTCGGCCCCTACCTGTTCCCGCACCTGATTCCGCAACTGCACCGCGTAGCGCCGCAGATGCCGCTGTACATCGAAGAAAACTTCACCCACGTACTGCGCGAAAAGCTGCGCAATGGCGAACTGGACGCGGTGATCATCGCCCTGCCATTCAACGAAGCCGACGTGCTGACCCTGCCGCTGTACGATGAGCCGTTCTGCGCCCTGATGCCGGCCGACCACCCGTGGACGGCGAAAAAGACCATCGACACCGCCATGCTCAATGACAAGAGCCTGTTGCTGCTGGGTGAGGGCCACTGCTTCCGCGACCAGGTACTGGAAGCCTGCCCGACCCTGAACAAGGGCGGCGAAGGCTCCAAGCACACCACGGTCGAGTCCAGCTCGCTGGAAACCATCCGCCATATGGTGGCATCGGGCCTTGGCGTTTCGATCCTGCCGCTGTCGGCGGTGCACAGCCACCACTACGCCCCTGGCATCATCGAGGTCCGCCCGCTGACGGCGCCGGCGCCGTTCCGCACCGTGGCCATCGCCTGGCGTGCCAGCTTCCCGCGGCCGAAGGCCATCGAGATCCTCGCCGACTCGATCCGCCTGTGCTCGGTCGCCAAAGCCCCTGCGGAACAACCGGCCTGAGTCATGAGTGAGCTGTCGAAGGTCCCGGTCACGGTACTCAAGGGCGTTGGCGAGGCCATGGCGGAAAAACTCGCCAAGGTCGGCCTGGAGAACCTGCAGGATGTGCTGTTCCACCTGCCCCTGCGCTACCAGGACCGCACCCGCGTGGTGCCGATTGGCCAATTGCGCCCCGGCCAGGATGCCGTGATCGAGGGCGTGGTCAGCGGCGCCGACGTGACCATGGGCAAGCGACGTAGCCTGGTGGTGCGACTGGGAGATGGCAGTGGCGTGCTGAGCCTGCGCTTCTACCACTTCAGCAACGCACAGAAAGAAGGCCTGAAGCGCGGCACCCACTTGCGCTGCTACGGCGAAGCCCGCCCCGGCGCTTCGGGCCTGGAAATCTACCACCCGGAGTACCGCGCACTGAATGGCGACGAACCGCCGCCCCCGGTCGAGCAGACTCTGACACCGATCTACCCGTCCACCGAAGGCCTCACCCAGCAACGCCTGCGCCTGTTGTGCCAGCAGAGTCTGGGCCTGCTTGGCCCGCGCAGCCTGCCTGATTGGCTGCCTGACGAGCTGGCCCGGGACTACCAACTGGCGCCGCTGGACGATGCCATCCGCTACCTGCACAACCCGCCGGCCGATGCCGACCTCGACGAGCTCGCCGAAGGCCAGCACTGGGCCCAGCACCGCCTGGCCTTCGAAGAACTGCTGACCCACCAGCTGTCGCAGCAACGCCTGCGTGAAAGCCTGCGTAGCCTGCGCGCACCGGTACTGCCCAAGGCCAAACGCCTGCAAGCGCAGTACCTGGCCAACCTGGGCTTCCAGCCGACCGGCGCGCAGCAGCGGGTGGCCAACGAAATTGCCTACGACCTCAGCCAGCACGAGCCGATGATGCGCCTGGTGCAGGGCGATGTGGGGGCAGGCAAGACCGTGGTCGCCGCGCTGGCCGCGCTGCAGGCGTTGGAAGCCGGCTATCAGGTGGCCTTGATGGCACCCACCGAGATCCTCGCCGAACAGCACTACATCACCTTCAAGCGCTGGCTCGAACCACTGGGCATCGAAGTGGCCTGGCTGGCCGGCAAGCTCAAGGGCAAGGCCCGGGCAGCTTCCCTGGAGCAGATCGCCAACGGCGCACCGATGGTGGTCGGCACCCACGCGCTGTTTCAGGAAGAGGTGAAGTTCAAGCACCTGGCCCTGGCGATCATCGACGAACAGCACCGATTTGGCGTGCAGCAACGCCTGGCCCTGCGCAAGAAGGGCGTGGCCGGCGAGCTGTGCCCGCACCAGTTGATCATGACCGCCACGCCTATTCCGCGCACCCTGGCCATGAGCGCCTACGCCGATCTGGACACCTCGGTACTGGACGAACTGCCGCCCGGGCGTACGCCGGTAAACACGGTGCTGGTGGCCGACAGCCGTCGCTTCGAGGTCGTCGAGCGGGTGCGCGCCGCCTGCGCCGAGGGCCGCCAGGCTTACTGGGTATGCACGCTGATCGAAGAGTCCGAAGAACTCACCTGCCAGGCGACCGAAAGCACCTATGAAGAACTTGGCAGCGCCTTGGGTGAACTGCGTGTGGGCCTGATCCACGGTCGCATGAAGCCTGCGGAGAAAGCCGAGATCATGGCGCAGTTCAAGGCCGGTGAATTGCAGTTGCTGGTTGCGACCACGGTCATCGAGGTAGGCGTGGACGTGCCCAACGCCAGCCTGATGATCATCGAGAACCCCGAGCGCCTTGGCCTGGCCCAGTTGCACCAGCTGCGCGGCCGGGTTGGCCGGGGCAGTGCCGTGAGCCATTGCGTGCTGCTGTACCACCCGCCACTGTCGCAGATCGGCCGCGAGCGCCTGGGGATCATGCGCGAGACCAACGACGGCTTCATCATCGCCGAAAAGGACCTGGAGCTGCGCGGCCCGGGCGAGATGCTGGGGACCCGCCAGACCGGCCTGCTACAGTTCAAGGTCGCCGACCTGATGCGTGACGCCGACCTGTTGCCAGCGGTGCGCGACGCCGCCCAGGCCCTGATCGCGCGCTGGCCGGAACACGTCAGCCCGTTGCTCGACCGCTGGCTGCGTCATGGCCAGCAATATGGCCAAGTGTGACGCCAGTCCCAGAATGGATCCAGATTTGCTCGCAGGCTGGTTATACTTCGCGTTTAAAAGAATCAGTGGATACGGACCATGACTGAAGTTGCCCTGGACACCGCAACCCCACACGCACCCTCTGTCATCAGGCTGCTGCTCGACAAGGTCGGCGTCGCCTACCGCGAGGTGGCCGAGCACCCGCACCTTCCTGCGGCTTCGCGGGTGCAGGCAGTGCTTCTCGACGACGAGGTCGGCGCCCTCATGGTGCTGTTCCCGCAGAGCCAACTGCTGGACCTCAACCGCCTGGCCGAACTGACCGGGCGCAAGCTCACCGCCGTGTCGGTGCCGCGCTTGAAGCAGATGCTCGACAAACACCAGCTCAAGGCCCTGCCAGGCATTCCGGCGCTGACCAGCTCACCGTGCCAGTACGAGAAGAGCCTGCTCGACGCCGAAACCGTCTATATCCAGTCGGGCGAAACCGGCCTGCTGCTGGAAATCGAACGCGCGCACTTCAAGCGCATGCTGGCCAAAGCCAGCGCCAGCAGCTTCGGCCAGGAAGTCGAGGCCATCAGCCCCAACCTCGACCGCCCCGATGACGACACCCGGGAAATCACCAATGCCGTGCAGGCCTTCACGGCCCGACGCATCCAGAAGCGCCTGGAAGAAACCATCGAGATCCCACCGCTGGCCGATACCGCGCAAAAGATCATCAAGCTGCGGGTAGACCCCAACGCCAGCATCGATGACATCACCGGTGTGGTCGAAACCGACCCGGCGCTGGCGGCCCAGGTGGTGAGCTGGGCGGCATCGCCGTACTACGCCTCACCCGGCAAGATCCGCTCGGTGGAAGATGCCATCGTGCGCGTGCTGGGCTTCGACCTGGTGATCAACCTGGCCCTGGGCCTGGCGCTGGGCAAGACCTTGAGTCTGCCTAAAGACCACCCGCAGCAGGCCACACCGTACTGGCAGCAGTCGATCTACACCGCTGCAATCATCGAAGGCCTGACCCGTGCCATGCCGAGGGCAGAACGCCCCGAGGCCGGGCTTACCTACCTGGCCGGGCTGCTGCACAACTTCGGCTACCTGCTGCTGGCACATGTGTTCCCACCACACTTCTCGCTGATTTGCCGCCACCTGGAGGTGAACCCGCACCTTAACCACACCTACGTGGAACAGCACCTGCTGGGCATCAGCCGCGAACAGATCGGCGCCTGGCTGATGAAGCTATGGGACATGCCGGAAGAGCTGTCGACCGCGCTGCGTTTCCAGCACGACCCGGCCTACGACGGCGAGTACTCGGCATTCCCCAACCTGGTGTGCCTGGCCACCCGTTTGCTGCGCTCGCGAGGCATTGGTTCGGGGCCGATGGAGGAGATCCCGGACGCGTTGCTGGAGCGCCTGGGGATTACCCGGGACAAGGCGGAGGATGTGGTGAACAAGGTGCTCGAGGCCGAGAACCTGTTGCGCGAGTTGGCTTCGCAGTTCCACGCACCGCATTGATTTTTCTGGGGCTGCTTTGCAGCCCTTTCGCGACACAAGGCCGCTCCCACAGGGTGGACTGCCCCCCAAAAGTTGGACAGTTTTAGCCAGTGGTCTGAGTCCTGTAGCTCACAGGGCTCAGGCCATTGAGTTTCAGCCTGATGCGGTCATGGTTGTAGTAGTGAATGTACTCATCCAGTCCCGCTTTTAGTTCCTCGACACTCTCAAAGCGATTCAGGTAGAAAAACTCCGACTTGAGCGTGCCGAAGAAGCTTTCCATCGCCGCATTATCCAGGCAATTGCCTTTGCGGGACATGCTCTGCTTCACACCTCGTGCGGCAAGTTTGTGACGGTATTGAGCCTGCTGATAATGCCACCCTTGATCTGAGTGGATGACTAGCTTGGG
>NZ_QKMQ01000015.1:0-152256 GCF_003208145.1 Pseudomonas sp. RV120224-01b
CAGCTCAAGCACTCAAGCAGGCTGCATCCAATGCTCGTAATGACAAGGGTTTCATTGGTGCATCGCACCGAGCCAGGCTGACTCGAATGGATACCAGCTGCGCCATCAAAGCCACTGCCCACCAGTTGGCACGACTGGTGTACAACCTGCTAACCAAGAAACAGGCTTATGTCGAAAAAGGTCTTGAGGAATTCGAAGCCAGGAGCCAAGACCGACAGGTCCGGGCTTTGCTTCGCAAAGCCCGGAAACTGGGGTACCAACTGGTGGCTGCCTGAGTGCTTAAAAAACAGTGGGTTGCATTTTGTTTGATGAGAGCTGGCTTGCCGGCGATGGGCTGCGCAGCAGCCCCCTTTCAGAATGGCAAGGTCAGCTTCAACCAGTAGGCATCACCCTGGGCGCGGTTGCGCACTTCGGTTTCCTTCGACCACTTCGCCGTCACGAACCAGCCATCCTTGCCGCTGTACTTGATCGACGGGCCGATGGCAAAGCTGCGCCCCTTGTTGTCTTCGATACGCTCACCGTCCTGGCGGTCGTCAGTCGTCTGCCGGTAGTAATACCCCCCTACCCCCAGCACCCAGCCATTGCCAAGCCCCCATCCCACGGCATAGTCCACATGAAACTCCTGCCCCGAACGGTAATCGGTGGCCGGGTTGCGCCGGTTGAAGTCGTACATCACCTTGGCATCCAGGTTGAGCCCGGCCGGGTCGATGTAGCTCATTGCGTACACCGGCTCGAACACCCAGTAATTGCGCCCGGGGTTGGCCAGGTCGTTCTTGTCGTAGCGCCCGGTGGGGGCAATCATGTCGAAGGCCAGGATGCTGTGGAACTTGTCACTGTGGTGAAAGCCCAGCGCCGGGCCGAAGATCACGTCGCCCAGGCCGCTGTTATGCTGCGACTGGCCGTTGAGCGATACCTTCAGGTCTACCAACGGCACGATGGCATGCAACGCCAGGCTGCCACCCAGCACGGTGTAATCGCTTACCCAGATCAACCGCGGCACAATGGCATTGGCGCGTACACGAAAGTCCACCGGCAGTTTGCGCCCGTCGTTGCCACGCAGGTTGTCGGCTTCGTAGTGGTTGACGAACAGCTGGCCATAAAAACCCGGTGGTGGCATGGCGCCGGACATGTAGTTTTCGGCACCGAGCGGGTAGGACGTGCCGCCGCCTTCGGTTGCATGGGACAGGTTGGCAGCGCCGAACAACGAGGCGCACACGGCAAGGCGCAGCAGGTTTGCAAGGGTCGGGGTCATCGGGTCAACCTTTTTTGTTGTTATCGGTCGGGTGCACGCCAGCCCCCTGTGGCCAGGGAGCCAGGCGTCAAAGGGTCAGATGCGTTTGAACAGCGCCGAACGCTGGCCTTCAGAGGCCCCATCAGCGGCGCTGTAGAAGCGCTCCATGAAGATGTCACGCTCGAACAGGCGGCCCTGCATCAGGCAGGTGATGGCCGCGTCGATCATCGGTGGCGGGCCGCACAGGTAGGCTTTGTGGCCGTTGAAGCGGCCCTCGAAATGCTGCCTGGCGGCGTCGTGCACGTAACCGCGCACACCCTGCCACTGTGCGTCTTCGGCAGCCTGGCTGAGGGCTGGCACATAGCTGAAGTTGGCATGGCGGGCAGCCAGCGCTTCGAACAGTTCGCGGTTGTACAGCTCGGCACGGGTACGGGCGCCCTGGAACAGGGTGATGCGGCGGGTATCACCACGCGCCAGCAAGTCGAGAATCATCGATTGCGGGCTGGAAAGCCCCGAGCCGCCAGCGATGAAAATCAGGTCGCCCGGTTGGGAGCTGCGCACGAAAAACTGCCCGTACGGGCCGGACAGCGCCAGCGCGTCGCCCACCTTGAGCTGCTGGTGAATGTACCCGGTGGCCACGCCGCCTTCCACCAGGCGCACATGCAGTTCCACCTCGTCCGCCTGCTGGGGCGGGTTGGCCAGGGAAAATGCGCGACTGCCTTCAATGCCAGGCAGTTGCAGGTTCACATACTGCCCGGCCTGGAAGGCCATCGGCCGGTCGAGTTTCAGGTGCACGCCGCGAATGGTCGGTGACAGTTCGACCAGCCGAGTGACTACGGCGTGGTAGTCCTGCACCGGCAGGCCGGCGAAGTCCGGGTCGACGTCGATGTCGGCCTCGATGACCAGGTCGCTCTGCGGGATGGCGCAACAAGCCAGCACCTTGCCCTCGTCGCGTTCCATGTCCATCAGGGCGAAGGACGAAGCGGCACCGAGGTCGACCTCGCCTTCCAGTACTTGGCACTTGCAGGTGGCGCAGGTGCCGTGGCCACAGGCAAACGGCAACCACACGCCTTGGCGCAAGGCTGCTTCGAGGATGGTCTGCCCCTCCTCTACTTCAATCTGTTCGCCAGTGGGTTCGATGGTGACTTGATAGCTCATGGCGGCATTCCTCAGTTGTGGCTGCCGCCCAGGCCTTCAAGGCCGGGGGTGTGCAGGTGCAGCAGGCTTTTGTGGGTGATGCCGTTGGCTGCCAGTCCTCGGGCCAGGTCGGGCGTGAAGGGCTGCTCATCCAGGCGCCACCGTGCAGTGGCGAAGTCCACCTGGGCAGCATCCGGGTGCAGGGCAATGGCCGGCTTGACCACCTGCTCGATGAAAGCGGCAAAGGGCAGCGCCGGGTCCACCGGCAGGGTGAACGGAGCGCAGAACAGCAGGTGGTTTTCCCAGCACAGGTACACCAGCTGGGCGCCGTGGAAGTTGGCCTGGCGGTCCAGGGGCTGGGCAGTGTAGGTGCCGATGGCGGTCACGGGCATGGTGTTGTTCCTCTTGTTCTTGTAGGGCCAGGGCGCGTCAACGGCGCCCTGGTGGTTCGGTGGCTCAGCCGGCCTTGCGCCCGGTGCCTTGCAAGGCCTGCCAGCGCTGCTGTTCGGGCGAACCCTGGTACTCGAAGTTGTCCTGCCCGGGGTCGATGTTGTAGTAGTCGCGCACCACCGCCTCGACATCGCCGCCACCGCAGTTGCCCTGCAGGATCTGATGCACCGGCAGCCAGGCCTGCACGTACTTGTCCGGCTCGAAGGCGAAGATGTCGCAGCAGCCATCGGAGCAGAAGTGGTAGCGCTCGCCCTCATGCACCAGGCTGCGGTGGCTCAGTTGCGTGGGCGCATCCGGCTCGGTGAAGGCCAGCGGGATCTGGCAGATCTGGCACAGCATCGGCAGCGTCGGGTTGTAAAAGCGCTCACCGCGCGCCTGCAGCTCGCGCCAATGCTCGTAGCGCGGCCGGTAGTAGCGGTCGAAGGTGTCCGGGTACTTGGCCGACAGCCAGTCCAGCTCCTCGTCGGTGGGGATCCAGGTGTGGAAGTTGGTGGCCTGGCTGTACTGGTAGAAGATCGACCAGGCCTGGTGGCTGATATGCTCCTTGCCGATGGTGGTCTGCTCGACGTACTTCGGCGGGCGGATACCGTAGCGCTCCAGGTCCTTGAACAGCGCGCCACCGGCCTGCTCGAAGTACACCTCCCAGGCTTCGGCCCAGGACATCACCTTGTTGGGCAGCATGTAGTCCATCATCATCCCTACCAGGGTCAGCAGCCGGTAACCGCGCCAGAACCACTTGTCGATCCAGCGCTGCACGATGGGCACGTTGTCCTCGTGTTGCTCCAGCAGGAACTTGATCACCTCCAGGCCCAGGGTCATGTGCCGGGCTTCGTCGGACTGCGCCGAGAAGCCGAAGGTGACCGTGGCCATGTCGCCGTTGAACGCGGCACCCGACATGAACGGCACGAACAGCAAGTTGGTCAGCACATACTCGAACGAGAACGAGATGGCGGTGAGGAACTCGAACGGGCCGGCTGTGCGCGCATCCTCGAAGAACGACTTGGGCACCGACAGGAACCACACCCGGTCGTGCATGTGGGCGAAGTCGTGCAGGCCGTTGAAGTGCTTGTTGTAGTGGCTCATGGCGTGCACCTGGGTCTGCACGTGGCGCAGTTCGTCGATGGCCTGCATCTGGCAGGCCACCCGTGCGCCGGCGCCACCAAAGTGCCGGCCGACACGGGCGAAGCCCTGGTAGGCCTGGTACTCCAGCGGAGTGACGCCGCTCAGGAACAGTTTCAGGGCGTTGACGTAGCGGGCGTCAGAGATGTTCTGGTGGCCGTTGTTCTGGGCGAAGGCATCGAAGATGGCGTACAGCTTCTTCTCTTTCTCGGCCTGGTACTTCCAGTAGGCGTCCATGGTCAGGCGGAACGGGTCTTCCCACTTGTCCCAGTCAGTGATCTTGATGCCCTCGAACCGCTCGTAGGGGTAGATGGCGTCTTTGCTCTGGTAACTCGGTTCCCAGCCCAGGTCGCGGGTCAGGCAGCGGTACTTGTCTTTCTGGTTGAGGCGTTTGGCGGCCATGGTGGTCTCCCTTGTTCTTGTCGTTGTGCGGATCAGTTCCAGTGCAGGGCGAAGCAGTCTTCGTCTTCCTCGACGTTGCCGCCGAGGGTGATCACGTCGATCAGCATTTCCTGCACGTCCCATTCACGGCCGATCTTTTCTTCCACCGTGGCGCGGTGAATCTCCAGGCGCCCTTCGGCCTGCACGCGGATCATCGCCGGCTGGTGCTGCACCTGGGCATGCGGGTTGTCCTGGGTGATGGCCTCGACGATGTAGCGGGCGCTGTCGTTGTCCTGAAAGGCGATGTACACGAGGGAAGTCATGCGGCGTCTCCACTGAGGCCCAGTTTTTTCAGGCGTGCGCCAAAGGCGCTGTCACAAGCATCCAGCGCGTCACGGCCTGGGCCGGCCTCGGCCAGCGGTAGCAGCGCTTGCACGGCACGGCTGCGCCATTCACATACCCAGCCTTCGATCAACTCACGGTTGTATGGGCTTTCGGCTGCGGCGGTTTTGACCAGCGCATCGACCCAGCGCTGGCTTTCGGCAAACCACAGGCGCATGAACTCGGTGAGCATGCCCAGCTGCCCTGCCCCAATGGCCACCAGCTGCGCATCGAAGTGCTCGAACAACAGCGGATACAGCAGGCCGTCGCTGACCAGGTTCTGCGCCAGGCTCAGCTCGAACCAGTCACGCACCACCAGGCTGTCCTCCACATAGCGGCGCAGCCCTTGCCAGGCCGGCTCGTCCAGCCAGCGCTGCCTGGCTTCGGCCAACAGCGCCAGGCCGTCGTCTTCCAGCAGCAGGCCGATGCGTGACAGGTACTGGGCAATGGCCAGCCGGTCCATGGCGTGGAACATGTGCATCTGGGTGACGCTGGTGCCGAAGGCGTCAGCAGCGATGCCGCTGTTGTTCATGTTGGCGCCCAGTTCGGCGTGACGCAGCGGCAGCAGCAGGCGCGCGACCAAAGCACGGGTTTCGACCGGCAGGCTGGCCAGCAGCTCACGCTTTTCGCAGAAGGCAAAACTGTGCTCGGCGTTTTCCTGCATGCGTGCCCGGGCTTGCACGTAGGCGCCGTAGTAGTACTGGCGCGGGTCGCTGACGGCGTACCAGTCAGCCATCTGCACGGCGGTACGGCTGGGGTCGTTGAGCAGCTTGTCCGGCTGCCACAGCGGGCGGTAGTGGAAGTTGGTGGCGGCCTCGATGTCGAAGCTGGCTTCCTGGTAGCGGCTGGCCGGCTTGTCACCGAAACGGCGGCGGGTGTGGCTGAAGGTCTGGCGGATCGGCTCGACCGTGGCCGTCTTGATCTCGATACTCATGCAAGGCGTCCTGTACTTGTTGTTGTGGGGATGCAATGCGCCGGCAGGCGGCGCTTCAATCGTCCGCGTCGCGGCTTTCGCCATAGCGCCACTTGCGCATGTCGGCATCGACGGCAGCGGCCATCGCAGCGTCCATGTGGCGCACCCGGTTGCTGGCGCAGAAGCTGGCGAAGGCCGTGCGCGGCAGGACCAGTTCGACGAACAGGTCCGGGTAACCGATGGCAAAGTCGAACTCGACGAAGGCGGCGTCCGGCTCGCTACGTACGCGGACGTAGCGCGGCATTTGCTCGAAGGTGGTGGTGGTTTGAGTCATGCACGGGTGCTCCGGTTGGACGTGCCAAGGGCTAGAGCAACGGCTGTGCCAGGCGCTTTGAAAGCGCCAAAAATGAAACCCAACCAATTGTTTTTAAAAGATTTTATTTTTCTTAAGCGTTAGCTTGAGGCAGCGCTATGCGCACGTTGCAGGCTGCCCGTTTGATCATTTGCTCAATCGCACCTGCGCCGTTTGAGCAAATGGCAAACGTCACCGGCGATTGACTTTTGCGCCGCTTTCAGGCGGTTTAGAAAAGAGAACGACCCGGGCCTTGCCTGCAGACTGCGGTCGTCCCGGCGTGACCAGCAAACCCGCCTTGCCTGAGCGGGTGCACGCCGATTCCCCATACAACTACAAACAAGGGGCGCAAGCGAATGATTACCCAGTACAGGGCGCCAGAACCTGCGCCGGCGCTGAAAGACCTGACCGAACGGGTACGGTTTGAAGGCACCGAAGGCAAGATCTGGCTGGACGAGCAGCGCATGCTGCTGGTGCAGGCCGCGACCATGGCCAGCATGCGCCGCGAGCTGATCGAAATGCTCGGCGTAGAGCGGGCCAAGGGCTTCTTCCTGCGCCTGGGCTACCAGTCGGGGCTGAAGGACGCCGAGCTGGCGCGCAAGCTGCGGCCCAATGGCAACCCGGTGGACATGTTCTTCATCGGCCCGCAACTGCATTCGCTCAAAGGCATGGTCAAAGTGCGCCCGCAGCAGCTGGAAATCGACCTGGACAACGGCCACTTCTACGCCGACATCGAATGGCAAGACTCCTTCGAGGTGGAAAACTGCCAGTCCGAAGCCCTGCATTCCGAGCAGCCGGTGTGCTGGATGCTGCTCGGTTACGCCATCAGCTACAGCTCGTTCTTCCTCGGCCGCCAGGTGCTGTACAAGGAGGTCAGTTGCCGTGGCTGCGGTGGCAGCGAATGCCGCATCATCGGCAAGCCGGTGGAGCAATGGGAGGATGCCGACACCTTCCTGCGCTACTTCCAGAGCGACCCGGTGATCGACGAACTGCAGTCGCTGCAGGTGCAGGTGGCCAACCTGCGCCAGCGCCTGCAGTACGAGTCGGGGCAGTTCTACGGCATCGGCCAGTCGGCGGTATACCGGCGCTGCTGCGCGCTCACCGACAAAGTTGCCCCTGGCAAGGCATCGGTGCTGTTGCTGGGCGAAACCGGGGTTGGCAAGGAAGTGATCGCCCGCAGCCTGCACCTGCGCAGCGAGCGTGCTGGCGCCGCGTTCGTGGCGCTGAACTGCGCGACCATACCGCCGGACCTGATCGAAGCCGAGCTGTTCGGCGTCGAGAAAGGCGCCTACACCGGCGCCCTGCAGGCACGCATGGGCCGCTTCGAACGGGCCAACGGCGGCACACTGTTCCTGGACGAGATCGTCGAGCTCACCCCGCGCGCCCAGGCCAGCCTGTTGCGTGTGCTGCAGGAAGGCGAACTGGAGCGCGTGGGTGACAGCCGCACGCGGCCGGTGGATGTACGGGTGATCGCCGCCACCCACGAAAACCTCGAACAGGCCGTGAAGGATGGGCGCTTCCGGGCCGACCTGTTCTACCGCCTGAACGTGTTTCCGGTGCACATCCCGGCACTGCGCGAGCGGCGCGAAGACATCCCGCTGCTGATCGAGCACTTCCTTGGCCGCCTGCACCACAGCTACGGCAAGAAAACCCGTGGGCTCAGCGACCGGGCGATGCAGGTATGCCTGCAATACGACTGGCCGGGCAACATCCGCGAACTGGAAAACCTCATGGAGCGCGGGGTGATCATCACCGATGAGAACCAGAGTATCGGCCTGGACGCGCTGTTTCCCCATTCGCCGCCGGCTACCGACAGCATTGGCTTGGGCAGCGATGGCCGGCTGGTGGCGGGCAGTGACCAGGCTTCGCCCGGCTGGGTGGCGCAGATTCTCGACAGCGGTACAGGCCTGGACGCCGTCGAGGCGGTACTGATGCAAGAGGCCATGCAGCGCTGTGGGCAGAACGTTTCCGAAGCCGCCCGCCTGCTCGGCATGACCCGCCCTGCCCTGGCCTACAGGCTGAAGAAGGGGTGAATCCACCGTAGCCATTTTTTTTGCAGAGGCCCTGTGCGAGCGATTCTAGCGGGTGCCATCCACTGCACCTTCTTCAGAGGGTGCAGTACGGGATTCGCGGTCTATGTCCGCTGGCCATTGAACCTTTGGCGCCAGGCAATGCATGTGGCTCAGGCCATCGTCATCGTTCCAGTCGCGGGGTGGGTGCACGAATTTGGGTAGGGCCTCAGGGCCTTGCTGCATGAAGAGCCGGGCGATAGCCCAGTAAGCCTTGCCTTGATCCAAGGTATGCGTGAAGAAGACACGGTCAATGACTTCATTGGTTTCGGGATTACGGACTGACAGCATGACGTTTTCGATCAGGCCCCCGTGGCCGGGGGCGTAGACGCGGTAGACCTCGGCGGTGACGTCGTCCCAGTTATGGGCGACCGGCTGGACGCCCCAGCGTTTGCGGCTGAACAGATAGATGTAATGGGATCTGTATTGATAGAAATAGATTTTTCGGCGTAGACGATTGAAGCGGATTGGTTCATCCCGTGGAAGCGTCAGGTCCAGTTTTATATAAAAAATACTGGCCCACAGCCCGATTGCAGACATCAACATCGCAAAAAGATCAAACACCCAGTCACGCGACAGTCCATCAACCAAATAAGTCCAGTACACGTATAAAACCAGAATGACACATGGTATTAAAATCGGAATACTGAATAACGCCACTACACCCCGCAAGCCAAAACTAGACCGAGGCAGCTCCAAATAGATATTGTTAAAGTTATTGGGCGAAGGCTTAATGCTTTCCGTTCCGTATGGGAGCATTGGAGTTTCATTAATTTGTGGTAGGTCGTGGCTCCAGCCTAGCGATCGCCCCCATAACACTCTAGCCTGAAATTTACTCACTCTCCCTCCTGTCACATATCTCTACATATGCACTTTCAATTGACCTGTCCGGCCAGTACATCACAACCAGTGTGGCTGCCACTATACTGTGCGCGCCTATGGTTGGATTTAGTTCCACAACCCCTGCTATATCCAACCATTGAATTTCGCCACCCCCAAAAATTGACTTCTGCGCTTTCTTTACAACAGCAATATCTCTTTTATAATCAGGATGAGGCGGCGGAGCAAAAGTAGAGAATACGGCATGTTTAGAAAGTGGTTCTATGTGATGAGCATGGTAATCTTCAGAGATTAACGTCTCTCCACCAAAGTATTCTGGAAATTCCCCATCACGGCCACGATGAACGATCAGGCTCCATCGGTACGCCGAGACATCATGCCTGTGCTGTGGCAATATAACTTGAAATTTTAGTTTCTGTTCCCTCTCCAGGCTAACCAATCCACCAATCCTTGGTGCACCAGGTTTATTCAAGAGATTCGCCTCGAAATGAAGCCTTGCCTGAACACCAAGCGTAGCAGCGTTAAGCTCTGCGAATGAAAGATCTGCATACTCAGGAGCATTCCAACGTACAATCGGATTTTCATCACCCTTCCCAAAGCAACAGCGTCTCACCCAGCGCTCCAGCGCAGTTGATTCATTTTCTTCTGCTCGTTTGCTTAAAGCGTATGCGCTCAGCGTCAGTATTACAGCTATACCTAAAGGGCCTATGAATAATGGATTGAACACCGCCCCCGCAAAAGCTAATGTACCCAATCCGAGGAGCGCAACGGACCATCGATATTGCGATAACGCTAAACTGTCTCCCGCTGCAGAAGCTCGCTTGGCGGCAGATATCGCTTGTGCAGTATCAAAAATCCCGGCTATTGAACTGAATAGGGCGCCGAACTTAACCAGCGCCACTCCAACTGCTGCCGTGCCTTGGGACCAGGGCGCCTTTATGTAGGTGGCACTGGATCGCATTGCCAGTCCGGCCAACTCAATCTGCCCGCCCAATATCCCCAGCAGCGAACCTTGCAACGCCAGCTTGGCCTCATGCGCCCTTGGCCCAATCTCTACCTCCACCTTTTCCTGGTTTCTGCTCAGGCTGTCGTGTTGCAAATACAATCCGCCTATCGCGAGCAACACTTCCCAACTGCTTGCCACACCCCGCAATCCGCTAAAGCCAGTCCGCACCAACTGCGCCGCTTGCTTGGAAGTAATGCGCATACCCTGCAACACCTTGCGGGCATTGGTCTCCAGCGTCCCTGCCGCCACCGAGATATCCACCAAGGCAATCTGTGCCGCACTGCTCGCCTGGGTCACCTTCATGTTGGCTCCCTCAAGCAGCCGGCCACGCACTTCTTCAGCCGTACCCTCCACCCACACCGTTACGCTGATCATGGTGTGGGTAAACCGTGGGTCGAGCACGGCAAGGCTCATCAGCCCGTGCTGCATGATCGGCCGCACCTTGTTCCAGGCCTTGGTTGAATGGAGGTCGAAGTCATCGATATTGCGATGCATCCGGTCCCTGGCCTCGGCAATCGAGGCATTGGCCTTGTGCTGCAACTCGCGCAAGTGGGCACTCTGCAGGGCGTAGTACTCGCCCAGCTTCATCTTCACTTCCAGCTCGATCAGGTGCACGCCGTTGTAGAGATACTGCGTCGCGCTGTTCAGGTGCCGCACAGCGTTCTGAATACCGGACGACAAGCAGGGTGCCAGGCGCTGGCTGGCGGCGTTGAGGGCACCCTGGGTTTCGGCAATGGCCTGCTTGAGGGTATTGCGCATGCGCAAACCGGCGTCATCGCTGCCGATGACCTTGCTCAGCATGCCGTAGAATTTGTCGCTGTCATTCCAGTTGATCACGTCGGTGGCGGAAAAGCTGGGCAGCAACCCGGCCAACAACGCACGGTCGCGCATCAGCAACGCGCGGTAAGGTGGACTGTCAGGGTCCTGTAGCCATTTCAGCCAGAGCGTTTCGCTGGTGCCGGCGGCGGGAGACGCATCGGGTGCCACGGCTTCGGTAATACCACCGCCCAGGCACAGGGCCATGGTCTTGGCATAGGCCACGCCGGACTCACGATGATCGCCGTCGTAGTCGTACTGCTCGGCCACCTTGAACATGGGCGTATCGAACAGCGCAACATAAGCACGCGCGTTCTTGTCGATGTAACCCTGAAACTCGACTTCCTGCTGGTCATACTCGGCCTGGAACGTTGCCCGTTTCGCTTCGTCGTAGCGTTCCTCCAGCCGCTCGTCACTCTCCAACTGCGCCCGCTCTACCAACCGCTGACGCTCCACCGTCGGGTCGATGAACACCGGTGGTCCGTCGCCGGTCACGGGCTCCAACGACGGCACCTTCTGCGCCGCCCACTCCCGGTGTGTGGCGCGAATGACTTGCAGGATTTGCGAGGTCTGCAGCTGGTAGGCCCGCATGGGGTCCTCGCGCCAGACCTGGCGCTTCACAACCCAGCTCAGCCGCTGATGGTTGAACTCCTGAATCAAGCCCACGGTATCGTCGAGCACCACCGCCAGCACACCGTTCTCCAGCTTGTGCCGGTTCATCGCGTTGACCAGGTATCCCTTCAAGGCAAACCGGCGCAGCCAGCGGGTATGGAAGCCATGCGCACTGTCGAACGGCGAGCACCCATACTGCGCGTATTCGAGAACCTCCTTGTCGACCTGCAAATTGTCGGGCGTCATGGCGATGCCCAGCAACTCGGGGTTGTGACGCGCCTGAGTCAGGTCTACCCCTTCGAAGCGATGGGCAGGCGCCTGGCCCTTCTTGTAGGCATCCAGCACACTTACCGGCCAAGGGTCGCTGGAGAAGGCCAGCCAGGCGCTGCCATAGCGGTCGGTGTCGATGTTGAGGAAGGACGAGGGAATGTCGTGGTTTTCATTCACGCACTTCTCGGGCAGCGATGCAGGCAGGCCCTCTGACGGTTCGTAGGGGTTGAAGCGGCGCAGATGGCCCTGCTCGCTCACTTCGTAGGCATGCCAGACCTGCTGGTCGAGCAGCACGTACAGGTAGCCCATGCGCAAGGTGCGCACGCCCAGCTTCGCCGAGACATGCAGGCTGCCGGCCACAGTGGTGAGGCCCTGCGGGCGGGTATCCGGCACCAGGGCGCGGCGCAGGGGCAGGATCGGCAGACCTTGCCGTTCACAGGCCATGCACTGGTCAGAAGGGAGCCCGGCTTCGGCTGTCGCAATGGCGATACGTTGACTGAGGGTCATAAGCGCCTCCCGATTTTTCGAAGGGAATCGATCAGGCAGCACCAGTGCGCTTCGAAATAGCGAGCAAGCAACAGAGGGGTATCGGTTGGGCCAGGCATGAAGGGGTCCTTGTCTTCCAGCGTGCTGAAGACAGGAACACTATCGGGGAATCAATTCTTCAAAGAGTCTGGCGCTTCCTAAACGGTTGTAGGATCCGTCTCTTTGGCACGTTTCCAGACATTTCCTGGGCAATAACCCGCAGCTACAGGGGCGACAGAGCGCTCACACCAGATTGACCGTCAGGTATCCCGCAGCAAGTCATGAGTATCGAGCAACCGGAAGGCCACCTGCGGGTTACGCTCCAGCCCGCGCCGGATTGCCGCCGGGATCGATTGCCGGGTCCTGCGGCACAGCCCTGGCTGGTCATCCAGCTCGATGACAATCCCACGCATGGTGCGCACTTCGTTGAACCCGGGGGCGATGTGCACACGGATGCCGAGATTGTCGTACATCCGTTGCTGCAGGCGTTGCAGGTCCTCCAGGTCCTTGAGGTTTTCCAGGCGATCGAGCAGGCGTTTCTCTTCCTGACGGGTCAGTAGCAGGATGCGCTGTGCGGCCTGCGGATGCTCGCCCAGATGTTCGCGGCCGCAGTCGCAGGCACCAGGGGGGCATGGTTGGCGCAAGGGGGGTGGCGTAGTCATGGAGCAAGCATAGCCCTACAAAGCGCCCTCAAAAAACTTTCCTGCCAGGATAAAAAATTTCACAAACCCCTGGACCGCCACCCCTCACTTCGCCTATAAATCGCCTAAAGGAAATTTATATTCCTACCAAGAAACACTACTTCGCCTGCTCGCGAAGCTTCTTTTGCCCTTGTGCCCGACCTGCCCCACTCCATCACGAGGCCTACCCGACATGCACCCCGCTCCCGATCACTTCATCCTGCGCGTCAGTTGCCCGGCCGTGTCCGGCATCGTCGCTGCGGTGACCACTTACCTGGCCGAGCACGGTTGCTACATCAGCGAGATGGCGCAGTTCGACGACGAGGACAACGGGCGCTTTTTCATGCGCGCAGTGTTCCGCTACAACACCGGCACCACAGGGGACACACCGCAGCTGGAGGCGGGCTTTGCCGACGTGGCCCAGCGCTTCGACATGCAGTGGAGCCTGCACAGCAGCGCCCGGCCGATGCGCGTGCTGCTGATGGTGAGCAAGTTCGACCACTGCCTGTCCGACCTGCTGTACCGGCATGCCAAGGGCGAGCTCGACATGCAGATCACCGCCGTGGTGTCCAACCACCTGGACCTGCGCCCCATGGCCGAGCGCCAGGGCATCCGCTTCGTCTACCTGCCCGTTACCAAGGAAACCAAGGCCGAACAGGAAGCCGCACTGTTGCGCATTGTCGAAGACACCGGCACCGAACTGGTGGTGCTGGCGCGCTACATGCAAATTCTGTCCGACGACCTGTGCCGCCAACTGTCAGGCCGGGCGATCAACATCCATCACTCGTTCCTGCCCGGTTTCAAAGGCGCCAAGCCCTACCACCAGGCCTACCAGCGCGGGGTCAAGCTGATCGGCGCCACCGCCCACTACGTGACCAGCGAGCTGGACGAAGGCCCGATCATCGAGCAGGAAGTGCAGCGCGTGGACCACGCCTACGCACCGGACGACCTGGTTGCCATCGGCCGTGACACCGAAACCATCGCCCTGTCCCGCGCCGTGAAATACCACCTTGAACACCGGGTATTCCTTAACCACGACCGCACGGTGATCTTCAAATGAACGCCATCCCCAGCGTCAAGCTGATCGACGGCAGGGCCACCGCAGCGCGGGTGCTGGCCGAGGTGCGCGAGCAGGTGCAGGAGCTGTGCCAGGGCGGCGTTCAACCAGGCCTGGCGGTGGTACTGGTAGGTGCCGACGCCGCCAGCCAGGTGTATGTGCGCAACAAGGTGCTGCGCGCCGACGAAGTAGGCATTCGTTCGCTGGAACATCGGCTGCCCGCCGACACCACCCTGGCCGAGCTGCTGACCCTGATCGACCGTCTCAACCGCGACAGCGCGGTAAACGGCATCCTCGTGCAACTGCCGCTGCCCGCGCACATCGACGCGCACCGCGTGTTGCAGGCCATCGACCCGCTGAAGGACGTGGACGGCTTTCACAGCGAAAACGTCGGTGGTTTGGCCCAGGGCCGCGATGTGCTTACCCCGTGCACGCCCAGTGGCTGCATGCGCCTGTTGCGCGACGCCTGTGGCGAGCTGCGCGGCAAGCATGCGGTGGTGGTGGGCCGCTCGAACATCGTCGGCAAACCCATGGCTGCCCTGCTGCTGCAGGCCGACTGCACGGTGACCGTGGTGCATTCGCGCAGCCAGGACCTGCCGGCGCTGTGCCGCCAGGCCGACATCCTCGTGGCCGCGGTAGGCAAACCGAAGCTGATCGGTGCCGACTGGCTGAAGCCCGGCGCGGTGGTGATCGACGTCGGCATCAACCGCATCGAAGAAGGCGGCCACAGCCGCCTGGTCGGCGATGTCGACTTCGCCGCCGCCCTGCCCCAGGTCGCCGGCATCACCCCAGTCCCAGGCGGCGTCGGCCCGATGACCATCGCCTATTTGATGAAAAACACCCTGCTCGCCCTCGACCTGCAGCAACAGGCCGCCCACCAGGAGCGCACCGCATGCCTTTCGCCCTGCTGAAATACGGCCTGAGCGCCGACTACCCGGTGGAGGTCGACCTGCCGCCACCGTGCGAACTCAAACCGCGCTATGACGTGGTGATCATCGGCGGCGGCGGCCACGGCCTGGCTATCGCCTACTACCTGGCCAGGTACCACGGCATCACCAATGTCGCCGTGCTGGAAAAGGCCTACCTGGGCGGCGGCAATACCGCACGCAACACGGCGGTGATCCGCTCCAACTACCTCACCAGCGAGGGCGTGCGCTTCTACGCAGAATCGGTGCGCATGTTCCAGAACCTGTCGAACGAGTTCGACTTCAACATCATGTATTCCGAGCGCGGCCAGCTCACGCTGGCGCATACCGACGCTACCGTACGCGCCTTCCGCCAGCGCGCCGAGGTCAACAAGCACTTCGGCGGCCGTACCGAAATGATCGACCGCCAACAGATTCGTGAACTGGTGCCCAGCCTCAACCTCGACCCCGGCCACCTCCCGGTGCTGGCTGGCCTGTGGCACATCGACGGCGCCACTGCACGCCACGACGCGGTGGCCTGGGGCTACGCCAAGCAGGCGGCCAAGCGGGGTGTGGAAATCCACCAACTGACCGAAGTGCAGGACCTGCTGATACGCAATGGCCGCATCGAAGCGGTGAAGACCAACCGTGGCACCGTGCAATGCGGCTGCGTGGTCCAGGCCGTGGCCGGTGCCAGTTCGGTGCTGATGGCCAAGGCCGGCATCCGTGCGCCGATCCACACCTACCCGTTGCAAGCCATGGTCACCCAGCCGTTCAAACCGTTTCTCGACCCGCTGGTCAGTTCGTCGGCGCTGCATTGTTATGTACAGCAGACCAGCCGGGGCGAAATCGTCTTTGGCGGCGGCTCCGACCCTTATCCGCTGTACAACACCCGCTCCACCCTCGACCTCAAGGAAAGCCTGCTGGCCCACGCCATCGAGATGTTCCCGTTCATGGCCAACGCCAAGCTGATGCGCCAGTGGGCCGGGATGACCGACATGACCCCGGACTACAGCCCGATCATGGGCCTGTCGCCGGTCGACAACTACTACCTGGACGCTGGTTGGGGCACCTGGGGCTTCAAGGCCACGCCCATCTGCGGCAAGACCATGGCCGAGCTGGTCGCCAGCGGCGGCAAAGTACCCGAAATGATCGCGCCCTTCGCCCTGGAGCGCTTCAGCCGCTTCCAGCAAGTGAACGAAATGGGCGCCACTGCGGCCAGCCACTAGGAGCACACGACGATGAAGATCCTGACCTGCCCCTTGAACGGCCCGCGCAACATCAGCGAGTTCACCTACGGCGGCGAGTTCAAGCACATGCCCGACCCGGCCAGTTGCAGCGATGCCGAGTGGGCCGACTATGTGTTCAACAGCGACAACCTGGCCGGGGTGGTGACCGAGTGGTGGCTGCACAACGCCTCCAGCTACTGGTTCCTGGCCGAGCGTCACACGGTTAGCGACCAGGTGCTGCGCACCTTCGACCCGAAAGCACTGTTCGACCGCCGCGTCGACTTCACCCCCGCCGCCACCCCGGAGATTGCCGGATGAACAGCCACACCCGCCTCCCCGCACCCATGGGCCTGCTGATCGACCGCGAGCGGCCTGTGCGCTTCCAGTTCGACGGCCAGGCCTGCGAGGGTTTTGCCGGTGACACCATTGCCAGCGCCCTGCTTGGCAATGGCCGCTGGCTGCTGTCGCGCTCGTTCAAATACCATCGCCCACGCGGCCCGCTGAGCATGGCCGGGCAAGATGCCAACACCCTGGTGCAGTTGCCCGAAGAACCCAACGTGCTGGCCGACCTGGAAGCTGCCCGCGACGGCCAGGTGGTCGAAGGGCAGAACTTCAACGGCAGCCTGCAGCATGACCGCGACGCCTACCTGGGCAAGTTCTCGCGCTTCATGCCGGTGGGCTTCTACTACCGCTCGTTCTACAAGCCCAAAGGCATGTGGAAAGTGTGGGAGCCGCTGATCCGCAAGAAAGCCGGCCTGGGTGTGCTCGACCTTGGCTTCAAGCCGCAGTATTACGACAAGGCCTATCTGTTCGTTGACGTGGCCGTTATCGGCGCCGGCCCGGCTGGCCTGCGTGCGGCCCTGGACGCAGCCAACGCCGGGGCCAAAGTGCTGCTGATCGAACAACAACCGGTGCTGGGCGGCTCGCTCACCTACGCCCGCTTCGACATCGCCGGCACCCGCGCCGCCAGCCTGCGCCAGGAACTGCTGGCCGCCGTCGAGGGCCACCCGAACATCCAGGTGCTGCTGGAGGCCACCTGCAACGGCTGGTTCACCGACAACTACCTGCCGGTAATTCAGCACAAGCGGCTATACAAGGTGCGCGCCACCCGTTGCCTGGTGGCAGCCGGCTCGTTCGACCAGCCGGTGGTGTTTCGCAACAACGACCTGCCGGGCGTGATGCTGACCAGCGCTGCCCAGCGGCTGATGAAGCTGTACGCGGTCAAACCGGGCCAGCGCGCGGTCATTCTCACCGGCCACGATGACGGCTACCTGGCCGCCCTCGACCTGCAGGAGCAAGGCGTGGCCGTAGCCGCCGTGGTCGACATGCGCGCCGCGCCGGCCGATGCCGCACTGGCTGCCGAGCTGAAGCGCCGCGATATCCCCGTGCACCTGGGCAGCACCGTGTATGAAGCCCTGCATGAAGCGGGCATGCGCCATGTCAGTGGCGTGGACATTCGCCCGATCACCGGCCAGGGCAAGGTCGGCCCGCACGGGCTGCGCCTGGCGTGCGACCTGCTGTGCATGTCGGCGGGCTACATGCCGGTGTACCAGTTGCTGTGCCAGGCCGGTGGCAAGCTGGCCTATGACGTCAACCGCGACGAATTCGCCATCAGCCATTTGCCGGCCGGGCTGGATATCGCCGGCTCGGTAAACGGTCGCCACGCGCTGGCCAACGTGCTGGCCGATGCCACACGCGGGGCCGCCGACGCGGCAACTGCGCTGGGCCTGCAAGCACCGGCGCAGTCGGTGTTCAGCGCCGAAGCCAAGGTCAATTTCCCTTGGCCGATTTTCCCCCACCCCAAAGGCAAGGATTTCGTCGACTTCGACGAAGACCTGCAAGTGCGCGACATCGTCAACGCTACCCGCAGCGGCTACCGTGACGTGCAACTGGTCAAACGTTTTTCCACGGTCGGCATGGGCCCGTCCCAAGGCCGCCACTCGGCGCTACCCACGGCGCGTCTGGTGGCCCAGGCCACCGGCCGCAGCATCAGCGAAACCGGAGTGACTACCGCCCGCCCACCGTTCCAGGCAGAAAAGCTGGCACATGTCGCCGGCCGTGCCTTCGACCCCTATCGGCAAACGCCCATGCACCGCCGTCACCTGCAAGCCGGGGCGAAGATGATGCCGGCCGGTATCTGGCAGCGCCCGGCTTATTACGGCAAACCCGAAGACCGCGAGCGCTGCATGCAGGAAGAAGCCCGCCATGTGCGCGAGAAGGTCGGCCTGATCGACGTGTCTACCCTGGGTGGCCTGGACGTACGCGGCCCGGACGCCGCCGAACTGCTGGAACGCCTGTACACCTTCGGCTTTGCCAAACTGGCCATCGGCCGCACCCGCTACGCACTGATGACCAGCGAACACGGTGTGGTGATCGACGATGGCGTTTGTGCGCGCCTGGGCGAGCAGCACTTCTATGTCACCGCCACCACCAGCGGCGTCGACCGCATCTATCAGCAGATGCTGAAGTGGAATGCGCAGTGGCGCCTGGACGTGGACATCACCAACGTCACCGCCGCCCTGGCTGCCGTCAACCTGGCCGGGCCGCTGTCGCGTCAGGTGCTGGCCAAGTTGTGTGACGATGTCGCGCTGTCGGCCGAGGCCTTCCCGTACCTGGGCGTACGGCAGGGCAAGGTGGCCGGCATCCCGGCGCGCATCCTGCGGGTCGGTTTCGTCGGTGAGCTGGGTTATGAAGTGCATGTGCCGGCGCGCCATGCCGAGCGCCTGTGGGACGCCCTGATGCAGGCCGGCGCGGGCCTGGGCATTCGCCCGTTCGGCGTCGAGACCCAACGCCTGCTGCGCCTGGAAAAAGGCCATGTGATCATCAGCCAGGACACCGACGGCATGACCCACCCCGCAGAGATCGACATGCAGTGGGCCATTGGCCGCAAGAAGCCGTTCTTCGTCGGCAAGCGCTCCATCGAAATCCTCGAAGCACAGCCGCTCAAGCGCAAGCTGGTCGGCTTCACCCTGCCCAAAGGCAGCCCACAGCCGCTGGAGGGGCACCTGGTGCTGGACGGACCGGACATCAGCGGCAACGTCACCTCCTGCGAGTACTCGCAAACCCTGGGGCAGATCATCGGCCTGGCCTATGCCGGCGCCCACCAGGCCACCCCCGGCATGCACATCCCGATCCGCGTGGAGGGCGGCGCGATGGTGCATGCCAAGGTGGTGCAACTGCCGTTCCACGACCCCGACAACCTGCGCCAGGAGCTCTGAACCATGACCAGTTTGCAAGCCAAAGCGTTTATCCTTCGCAGCCCGCGGGCCGAGCTGTTGCACGCCTGCGCGTTGACCGACCTGACCGAGGTGGCGCGGGTCGGCTTTCGCGGCGTCGACAGCGCCGCCTACCTGCAGCAACGTGGCTACCGGTTGCCGCAGCAGCCGAACCAGGCCGTGCGCCAGGACGACGGCGGCTGGGTAGCGCGGTTGTCGCACACCGAATACCTGCTGCTGGGCAGCCTGGCTGACGAAGGCACGCGGGTGGCCACCACAGAGGCCGAGTGGACGCAGGATGCCCAGCGTAACTACCTGCTGCCGCGCCAGGACAGCCATGCCTGGTTGCAGCTGTCGGGGGCGCATGGCAGCGCGGTAATGGCCAAGTTGTGCGGAGTCGACCTGCGTTTGCAGGCATTTCCCATCGGTGCCGTGGCGCAAACCTCTGCGGCGCGGATCAATGTGATCGTGGTGAATGTGGGGAGTGATGAGCAGCCGGCCTTGCAGTTGCTGTTCGATCGGGCGTCGTTGGCGTATTTCCGTGAGGCGGTGCTGGATGCGATGGATGAGTTCGATGGCGGGCTGATCGAGTTGGGCGCATTACCGGGTTGATAGCAGTCTGAACCTGTAGCCACCCGAAAAACTGTACAAAACATTTCTTTTGTATAGCTTTATACAGTGACCTGCACTATACCTTGTACAACAGCTTAGTTTTGTACAGGTATTGTGCATGTCCACCTACCTCCAGTACTTCGCCGAACGCTTTGCCACGCTCGATTCGCATAACCTCGACCTGCTGAACGACCTGTACAGCGAGGATGTCGCGTTCCGCGACCCACTGCACCAGCTCACAGGTCTTCGCGCACTGCGGGCCTATTTCGCCCAGTTGTACGCGAAGGTGCCTGACGTGCATTACCGGTTCGAAGGCACCGACGAACTGGCGCCGGGCCATGGCTACATCCGCTGGACCTTGCACTACCGCCACCCGCAACTCGCCCGCGGGCAACTGATCAGCCTGCAGGGTTGCAGCCACCTGCGCTGGCAGGAGCGGGTGCATTTTCACCAGGATTACTTCGATGCCGGCGCCCTGCTTTACGAGCATGTGCCCGTCATGGGCAGCGTGATTCGCTGGCTCAAAGGCAGGCTGGCATGAGCCGTTGCTGGCTGACCGGCGCCAGCAGCGGCATCGGCGCAGCCATGGCGTTGCAATTGCTGGAGCAAGGCCACCAGGTGGCGTTGGGGGCACGCCGGGCGGACAAGCTGGCCGCACTGGCCGCACAGTTTCCGGGCCAGGTATTGCTGACGGTGGGCGATGTCGACCAGCCAGGGGATGTGGCGCAGATGGCCGGGCAGATCGAGCAGGCCTGGGGCGCACTGGACCAGGTCATTCTCAATGCCGGCACCTGCGAATACCTGGAACCGGGGCACTTCGACCCGGCGCTGGTCGAGCGGGTAATGCGCACCAACCTGACCGGTACCAGCCTTTGCCTGGCCGCCGCCCTGCCCTTGCTGCGCCGTGGCCGGCAGCCGCACCTGGTGGTCATGGGCAGCTCGGTCAGCTGGCTGGCCTTGCCACGCGCAGGGGCCTATGGCGCGTCCAAGGCAGCCTTGCGCTACCTGGTCGAATCCCTGCGCATCGACCTGGCTGCCGAAGGCATCGACGTCACCCTGGTCAGCCCCGGTTTCGTCGACACGCCCCTGACACGCCGCAATGATTTCCCCATGCCCCAACTGTGGCGCGTCGAACGCGCCGCCGACCACATCATCACGCGCCTGCCGCGTCGCCCACTGGAGATTGTCTTCCCTGCCACCTTCACCCTGGTGCTGCGGTTGCTCGGCGCATTGCCGGCACGCCTGCGCCTCAGGCTGGGCCGCCATCTGGCGCGTCCCTCACAGGGCTGACCCATGCGCATCGCGATCATCGGCACCGGCATTGCCGGCCTCACCTGCGCCCACCTGCTGTCACGCCGAAACGAGGTCACGGTGTTCGAGGCAGCGCAGCGGGTTGGCGGGCATACCCATACCGTGGATGTGCACTGGCAGGGCCAACACTATGCCGTCGATACCGGCTTCATCGTGTTCAACGACTGGACCTACCCGCACTTCATCCGCCTGCTCACGCAGTTGGGCGTCGCCTGGCGGCCGACGGAAATGAGCTTTTCGGTGCATGACCCGCGCACGGGGTTCGAGTACAACGGCCACGACCTGGACACCCTGTTCGCCCAACGGCGCAACCTGTTGTCTGCGGGCTTCTGGGGCATGCTGCGCGATGTGCTGCGCTTCAACCGGCAGGCGCCAGCCGACCTGGCTCGGCAGCGCATCGATGGCACCACCACCCTTGGCGACTACCTGCAAGCCCAAGGCTATGGCCGGCGTTTCATCGACCATTACATCGTGCCGATGGGGGCGGCTATCTGGTCGATGTCACCCACCGGCATGCTGGACTTCCCCTTGCAGTTCTTCGTGCGCTTCTGTCAAAACCACGGTTTGCTGTCGGTCAACCATCGCCCGCAATGGCAGGTGATCGAAGGGGGCTCGCGCGCCTACCTCACGCCCCTGTGCAAACCGTTTGCCGAGCGGATTCGCCTGGGCTGCCCGGTACAACAGGTAAAACGTGACGTAAGCGGCGTCACGGTTACCTGGCCAGGCAGCAGCGAACGCTTCGACAAAGTCGTGTTCGCCTGCCACAGCGACCAGGCCCTGGCCCTGCTGGCACCGCCCAGCGAAGCAGAACGCGCCATACTGGGGGCCATCCGCTACGCCAGCAACGATGTGGTGCTGCACACCGACTCGCGCCTGCTGCCCCAACGGCGTAAAGCATGGGCCAGCTGGAACTACCGCCTGGGCGACAACGCGCAGGCGACCGCCGCACTGACCTACAACATGAACATCCTCCAGGGCATCCAGGCACCGGCCACGTTTTGCGTCAGCCTCAACCAGACGGCACTTGTGGACCCGACACAGGTACTCGCCCGCTTCGACTACGCGCACCCGCAATACAGCCTGGCCGCGCTGGCGGCACAGGCCCGCCAACACGAACTGCAAGGGCCATTGCACAGCTATTACTGCGGCGCTTACTGGGCCAACGGCTTTCACGAAGACGGTGTGCTGAGCGCGCTGTGCGTGGCCCGGCATTTTGGAGAACAGCTGTGAACAGCAGCCTGTGCCAAGGGTGGGTCAGCCACAAGCGCCTGAGCCCAAGGCCGCATGCGTTTCGCTATCGGGTTGGCATGTTCTACCTGGACCTGAACGAACAACAGCAGCTGCTGAGCCTGTGTCGCTGGCTTGGGCGCTCACGGCTGGCGCCCCTGTGCTGGCGCGAAACCGACTACCTGCCAGCGCTGACCCGCCAAGGTAAACCCTTGGCCGAAGCCGCCCGGCAACTGGTCGGCCAAGCCATTGGCCAGGTGCCCGAAGGCGCCGTGCACCTGCTTACCCAACCGCGCTGCTGGGGGTTGTCCTTCAACCCGGTGAGCACCTACTTCTGCCATGACCAACAGGGCCAGCTGATAGCCGTGCTGCTGGAGGTACGCAACACCCCATGGCGTGAACGCTTCCACTATGTGCTGCCGGTTGAGGGTGGCCTGGCGCAACCCTTTTCCGTGGCCAAGGCCTTTCATGTTTCGCCGTTCATGCCGCTGGACATGGAGTACCGCCTGCGCTTCGTCCTCGATGCACAGCGGGTGCGCATCCACATGGAAAACTGGCGCGCCGGGTACAAGGTGTTCGAAGCCGACCTGGCGCTGCTACGCCAGCCGCTGGACCGCGCCGGCTTGCAGCGGCACATCCTCACCTTCCCCTGGATGAGCCTGCGCACCCTCACCGGCATTTACTGGCAGGCACTGCGCCTGCTGCTCAAGCGCACGCCCGTGCACGACCACATTGCCAGCCAGCACGATCTGGCACTCGGCCAACCCACATGCGAGGAGCCCGACCATGCCCGAACCGACCTTGAGCGTTAGCAAATCGACCAGCATTGCCCCACTGCTCGGCAGCCTGGCCAAACATGCAGTGCTCGCACAATTGCGCCAGTTGCGCCATGGCAATTTGCGCCTGATCAGCCAAGGCCAGCAATGGACATTCGGCGACGTCGCCAGCCGGCTGTATGCAGAAGTCGAGGTCGTAGACGAGGCGGCTTGGGGCCTGGTCGCCGGCAATGGCTCGATTGGTGCCGGGGAAGGCTATATCCACGGTTACTGGCGCAGCCCGGACCTTGCCGCAGTCACCCGTCTGTTCGTGGCCAATCTGGATGTGCTGGATGCCATGGAGGGCGGCCTGGCACGCCTGGCGCGTCCGGCTCTGCGCCTGCTGCACCGCCTGAACCGCAACAGCCGGCGCGGCGCACGGCGCAATATCCTGGCGCACTACGACCTGGGCAACGACCTGTTCGAGCGCCTGCTCGACCCCACCATGATGTACTCCGCCGCGCAGTTCGACAGCCCGGCGCAAACGCTGGAACAAGCCCAGACCAACAAGCTGCAGCGCATTTGCCAAAAGCTCGAGCTCAAGCCCGAGGACCACTTGCTGGAAATCGGCAGCGGGTGGGGCAGCCTGGCCATCCACGCCGCCCGGCAGTATGGCTGCCGGGTCACCACCACCACCCTCTCGGCGGCGCAGCACGCCCACACTCTGCAGCGGGTAAAGGCCCTGGGCCTGGAGCAGCGCATCACCGTGCTGCACGAAGACTACCGCGACCTGCGTGGGCGTTTCGACAAGCTGGTGTCGATCGAGATGATCGAAGCCGTCGGCCACCGCTACTTGCCCACGTACTTTCGCCAATGCGCTTCGCTGCTCAAGGACGACGGGCTGATGCTGGTGCAGGCCATTACCATCCGCGACCAGCGCTACGCCCAGGCCAGGCGTTCAGTGGATTTCATCCAGCGCTACATTTTCCCCGGCGGCGCCTTGCCCTCGCTGAGCGTGCTGCTGGATACCGCCAGCCGCCAGACCGCCCTGAACCTTGTGCACCTGGAAGACTTTGGCCAGGACTATGCGCGCACCCTGCGCCACTGGCGCGACAACCTGCGGTCGGCGCGTGCGGAGCTGATGGCGCTGGGGTATGACGATACCTTCCAGCGCTTGTGGGAGTTCTACCTGTGCTATTGCCAGGGCGGTTTCGAGGAGCGGACCATCGGCGTGGCCCAATTGCTCTGGGCCGCACCGCAGGCGCGTCGGGCACCGCTGCTGGACCGGTGCTGACGCAAGCCTACAGTTGCACCAGCCGCTCACGCAGAAAATCGACAAACCCCTGTACCGGCCGGGCCACCTGACGGTGTTGCGGATACACCGCCGATAGCTGCAATGCCGGTGGCGTCCAGTCTTCCAGCACACTCAACAGCCGCCCGGCCGCCACCGCCTGCCCCACGATGAAGGTCGGCAGATACGTCACCCCCATCCCGGCGATGGCTGCATCCCGGAGCAACTCACCGTTGTTGGCACGCATTCGCCCGGCCACCTGAATCGCCTGCGCTTTGCTGCCCTGGCGAAACTGCCACTGCACCTGACGCGAATGCCCATAAGGCAGGCAGTCGTGCCCTGCCAGTTCATCCGGTGCTGTCGGCACGCCCCGCGCTTGCAGGTAATCCGGGCTCGCACAGTACACCCGCTCGACACTGGCAATGCGCCGCGCAATCAGGCTGGAATCCTCCAGCGCGCCAATGCGCAGAGCCAGGTCGTAACCCTCGCCGATCAGGTCGACGGCCCGGTCACTCAGGTCTACCTCCACATCCACCAGAGGGTGCAATTGCAGGAACTCGGTCAGCAGGCAACCCAGGTGCGCCATGGCAAACGACAGTGGCGCGCTCAGGCGCAAGGTGCCACGCAAAGCCTGGGCCTGGCCGCTGATGTCGTGCTCCACCTGCTGCACTTCACCCAGCAGGCGCAGGGCCGACTGGTAGTAGTGCTGGCCCAGCGGCGTGGCGTCCAGCCGCCGGGTAGAGCGGTTCAGCAGGCGCACGCCAAGACGCTCTTCAAGCTGCATCAGGCGCCGGCTGACCGATTGCTTGGACATCCCCAGGCGGTCGGCGGCGGCGGTGAAACTGCCGGCTTCCATGACCTGGGCAAAGATCCGCATGTCTTCGTAAGGGTTCATTGTCTCGCTCTTGGTGACAGTCAAACGCTTTATAGCGGCTTTTTCCCATCAGCGCATCTCCCTAATCTACGCACAGGTCGCAGCGATGGCCCAGCAGGCCAGGCAAGACGCCCATTACCAACACTTGCATAGAAAAGGATTCGCTCATGAACATTGTCCACAAAGCCCTCACCGCTTCCCTTCTGGCCCTGTCCGTCTCCAGCGCCTTCGCCGCTGGCAGCCCAGGTGTCGAGCAACACACCCAGGCCTTCCTCCAAGCCCTGGAGCAAGGCGGCGGCAAGCCACTGGAGCAACTCAGCCCGAAAGACGCCCGCGCAGTGCTCACCGGCGCCCAGGCTTCGGTCAAAGTCGACCTCTCCGGTATCGAGGTAAAGGAGCGCACCATCCAGGCAAACGGCGAGTCGATCAAGCTGCAAGTGGTGCGCCCGGCCAACGTCAAGGGCGACCTGCCGGTGTTCATGTTCTTCCACGGTGGCGGCTGGGTACTCGGTGACTTCCCGACCCACCAGCGACTGATCCGCGACCTGGTGGTCGGCTCCGGCGCGGTGGCGGTTTATGTGGACTACACCCCCTCGCCAGAAGCGCACTACCCGACGGCGATCAACCAGGCCTATGCCGCCACCCGCTGGGTGGCCGAGCATGGCAAGGAAATCGGCGTTGACGGCAAACGTCTGGCCGTAGCCGGCAACAGCGTGGGCGGTAACATGGCTGCGGTGGTAGCACTCAAGGCCAAAGAAGCCGGCACCCCTGCCCTGCGCTTCCAGCTGCTGCTGTGGCCGGTGACCGATGCCAGCTTCGAGACGGCATCGTACAAACAGTTTGCCGAAGGGCACTTCCTGACCACCGGGATGATGAAATGGTTCTGGGACAACTACACCACCGATGCCAAGGCACGGGACCAAATCTACGCCTCGCCGCTGCGGGCCAGCAGTGAACAGCTGAAAGGGTTGCCGCCAGCACTGGTGCAGACCGCCGAATTCGATGTGCTGCGCGATGAGGGTGAAGCGTATGCCCGCAAGCTGAATGCGGCCGGCGTGACCGTGACTTCGGTGCGCTACAACGGGATGATTCATGACTATGGGCTGTTGAACCCGTTGAGCCAGGTGCCGGCGGTGAAGGCGGCGATGAGGCAGGCGGGTACCGAACTTAAAGTGCATCTGCAGTGAGTCGATAAGCAAAAGACCCGCCTAGGCGGGTCTTTTGCTTCTATTGCGGAAATGGCCCGCAGGCTTCAATGAATCTGCCATCGGTGCGGCTATCTATGGCACCGTCCGCCCCGATGTAGATATCGATCCTGGGCCACTTGGGTTTGGCCCGAATGCAGTGCCACTTTCCACGGTTGTTCCAATCTAGCTGCATGAAAAATTGGTCGTTCGGGAAGATGTGACCGGGGCCGCCGGTGGTTTCGCCTGGGTATATCTCACCTTTTGAAATGTCATCTTGAACATTCAAGATATATCCAAGACGCCCCTGGCCCTTGTCAGAAAAATGAAAACTTACCCAGGGTGTAGCGACATACCAAAAGACGATTGGGGCAAGCATTATCGCGACCACCCAGCGCCAGAAATGCCGTTCCTGGTGACTAGCAGACATAGTCACACAATCTCCTGAGACCTTAAAACCCAGAAGCTAGCATTAAAATGCCCCCCTCAAACCGCACACCGTTCAGTCGAGACCAATCCTACAACCGCTGAAAAAAAGACCGTAAGAGTCGTCCTACAATTGTCACTAAAAACAATACAGTAATACTTGTTCTAGCTAATTTTTATATCGCAATAGTGACAGTAAGATCCTCCCATCAACAGCACGGCAGCCCTCCCGGCCCCGGCTTTCAAGGAGAATCACCATGCTCACCCTACGCAACGCCCAAGACCGTGGCCTGGCCTTCCATGGCTGGTTGAAGTCCTTCCACACCTTCTCGTTCGGCCATTACCGCAACCCGGACGAGCAAGGTTTCTCCGACCTGCTGGTGATCAACGACGACCGCGTCATCGCCGGCAAGGGCTTTGGTCAACACCCTCACCGCGACATGGAAATTTTCAGCTACGTGCTGGAAGGCGCGCTGGAGCACAAGGACACGCTGGGTACCGGCTCGGTGATACGCCCGGGCGATGTACAACTGATGAGCGCAGGCCACGGCGTGGCCCATAGCGAGTTCAACCACAGCCAGACGCAGCCGGTGCACTTTCTGCAGATCTGGATCGTGCCGAACGTGCAAGGCGCAACACCGCGTTACCAGCAACAGCATTTCAGCGCCGAGGAAAAGCGCGGCAAGCTACGCCTGATCATCTCGCCGGACGGTGCCGAGGGGTCGTTGCAGGTCAGGCAGAATGCGCGGGTGTATGCCGGTTTGTTCGACGGTGACGAACGCGCCACGCTGACCTTGCCGGAAAACCGCCATGCCTATGTGCATGTGGCCCGGGGCAGCATCGAGCTCAATGGGCAACTGCTGAATGAAGGGGATGGCGTGCGGGTCAGGCAGGAACAGGTACTTGAGCTGGGCAATGGGGTAGATGCCGAGGTGCTGGTGTTTGACCTGCGTCCGCATGAATTGCCAGGTATGCCATAAACAGGACCGGCCCTTTCGCGGGTAAACCCGCTCCCACAGGTACACCACAGAATTCGAAATCTGTGGTGTACCTGTGGGAGCGGGTTTACCCGCGAAAGGGCCATCAGCCCAAACTCAGGGTTCAAACCCTTCGACAATGATCACCTCTGCCTTCGCCACGCCCTGACGATGGCTGCAGGCCTCCTGATACAGCTCAGACCGGTAGCACGCCACTGCCTGCTCGTACGAATCGAACTCGATCACCACGCTACGCTGAGGGGTAGGCCGCCCTTCCATCGCCTCGCTGCGCCCGCCACGGGCCAGGAAGCGGCCGCCGAACGCCTTGAAGACAGCCGGGGCGCGCTGGGTGTACTGCTGGTATTGCTCGGGGTCGGTCACGTCCACATGGGCGATCCAATAGGCCTTCATGCGCTGCTCTCCTGTAACGGCGATATTTGTGTATGATGGTATACCATAAAAATCACCCCCACCACAGTGAGCGTGCAACATGGCTTTCAACACCATCGAGGAACTTCTCGAGGACTACCGGCAAGGCAAGATGGTCCTGCTGGTGGATGACGAGGACCGGGAAAACGAAGGCGACCTGCTGATCGCCGCCGAGCGTTGCGACGCCCAGGCCATCAACTTCATGGCCCGTGAAGCACGTGGCCTGATCTGCCTGACCCTGACCGACGAACACTGCCAGCGCTTGGGCCTGGAGCAGATGGTGCCGGCCAATGGCAGCGTGTTCAGCACAGCGTTTACCGTGTCGATCGAAGCGGCCACTGGCGTCACTACCGGCATTTCCGCCGCCGACCGGGCACGCACCGTGGCCGCGGCCATGGCCCGTGATGCCCGCCCCGAAGACCTGGTGCAACCCGGCCACATTTTCCCCCTGCGCGCCCGCGAAGGCGGCGTGCTGACCCGTGCCGGCCACACCGAAGCCGGCTGCGACCTGGCCCGCCTGGCCGGCTTCAGCCCGGCCTCGGTGATTGTCGAAGTGCTCAACGACGACGGCACCATGGCCCGCCGCCCGGACCTTGAAGTGTTCGCCGCGCAGCATGGCATCAAGATCGGCACCATCGCCGACCTGATCCACTACCGCCTGAGCACCGAGCAAACCATCAAGCGCATCGGTGAACGCGAGCTGCCGACCGTGCATGGCACCTTCCGCCTGGTCACCTATGAAGACCGCATCGAAGGCGGCGTGCACATGGCCATGGTCATGGGTGATATCCGCCGCGAGCTGCCGACCTTGGTGCGGGTGCATGTGATCGACCCGCTGCGCGACCTGGTAGGTGCCGAATACGCCGGGCCAGCCAACTGGACGTTATGGGCGGCCTTGCAGAAGGTGGCCGAGGAAGGGGCTGGCGTAGTGGTGATCCTGGCCAACCATGAATCCTCCCAAGCCCTGCTGGAGCGCGTGCCGCAGTTGACCCAGCCGGTGCGCCCTTATCAGCGCGGGCAATCGAAGGTGTACTCCGAAGTGGGCACCGGAGCACAGATTCTGCAGGACCTGGGCGTGGGCAAGCTGCGCCATCTGGGGCCTCCGCTGAAGTATGCCGGGCTGGCGGGGTATGAACTGGAGGTGGTGCAGAGCATTCCGTTCGAGCCCGGGATGCTCGGCTGAAAACACATAAGCATCTGATTTGGCGGGGCCCTGCGGGGCCCCGCAGCGTTTCTGAACGGGCGGAGTGATGGCCGGTCGCCTCATACCTCTTGCCAAAAGTTTGGAATACCATAATATGATATCCCGTAGACCTTGAATCTGCAGGCCGGCACCTACAATTACAAACGGCCACCCAGACACTTTGTTTTAGCTGCTCCCCGAACACTGTTGGCGGGCGCATCACAAGCCCCGCCTCGAATAACAAAAGCAACGAGGGCGTAACCATGCTGTTGAGCAAACGTGTAACCGCAGTGCTGTCCGCCAGCCTGCTGACCCTGGCCTGTCAAGCCGCCGTGGCCGCTGACAGCCTGAATTTCGTCAGCTGGGGCGGTACCACCCAGGACGCCCAGAAAGAAGCGTGGGCCGTCCCCTTCACCAAAGCCACCGACATCAAAGTCGTCCAGGACGGCCCCACCGACTACGGCAAGCTCAAGGCCATGGTCGAAAGCGGCAACGTGCAGTGGGACGTGGTCGATGTCGAAGCCGACTTTGCCCTGCGTGCCGCCAGCGAAGGCCTGCTGGAACCCCTCGATTTCAACCAGATCAAACGTGACAAGATCGACCCGCGTTTCGTTTCCGACCACGGCGTTGGCTCGTTCTTCTTCTCCTTCGTGCTGGGCTACAACGAAGGCAAGCTCGGTGCCAACAAGCCTGTGGACTGGACCGCGCTGTTCGACACCAAGACCTACCCCGGCAAACGCGCCCTGTACAAATGGCCGAGCCCTGGCGTGCTGGAACTGGCCCTGCTGGCCGACGGCGTAGCGCCCGACAAGCTGTACCCGCTGGACCTGGACCGCGCCTTCAAGAAACTCGACACCATCAAGAAAGACATCGTCTGGTGGGGCGGCGGCGCCCAGTCGCAACAGCTGCTGGCCTCGGGTGAGGCTTCGCTCGGCCAGTTCTGGAACGGCCGCGTCTACGCCCTGCAGCAAGATGGCGCACCAGTGGGCGTGAGCTGGAAACAGAACCTGGTCATGGCCGACTTCCTGGTCATTCCCAAAGGCGCCAAGAACAAGGACGCGGCCATGAAGTTCCTGGCCAACGCCAGCAGCGCCGAAGGCCAGGCCGAGTTCGCCAACAAGACCGCCTACGCGCCAGTGAACGTCGACAGCGTGGCCAAGCTGAACAAAGACCTCGCACCGAACCTGCCCACTGCCTACGCCCAGGACCAGGTCACCCTGGACTTCGCCTACTGGGCCAAGAACGGCCAGGCCATCGCGGCCCGCTGGAATGAGTGGTTGGTCAAATGAAAGTCGCCATCAACGCCCTGCATAACGCGCAAGGTGCCCCCACGGGCACCGGCGCCTCGGGTACAACACCCCGCCGCGCCAGTCTGAGCCAGCGCTGGAAGGGCAGCCGCAACCTGCTGCCGGCCCTGCTGTTCCTTGGCCTGTTCTTCTTCGCCCCGCTGGTCGGCCTGTTGCTGCGCGGGGTGCTGGAGCCAACGCCGGGGCTGGGCAACTACGAGCAGTTGTTCGCCAACTCGGCCTACGCACGGGTGCTGTTCAACACCTTCTCGGTGGCCGGTGTGGTGACCCTGATCAGCGTGCTGCTGGGCTTTCCGCTGGCCTGGGCGATCACGCTGGTGCCAAAAGGCTGGGGCCGCTGGTTGCTGAACATCGTGCTGCTGTCGATGTGGACCAGCCTGCTGGCACGCACCTACTCGTGGCTGGTGCTGCTGCAAAGTTCGGGGGTGATCAACAAGGCGTTGATGGCCATGGGCATCATCGATGCCCCGCTGGAAATGGTGCACAACCTCACCGGCGTGGTGATCGGCATGAGCTACATCATGATCCCGTTCATCGTGCTGCCGCTGCAGGCGACCATGCACGCCATCGACCCGATGGTGCTGCAGGCCGGTTCCATCTGCGGCGCCAGCCCGTGGACCAACTTCTGGAAGGTGTTTCTGCCGCTGTGCCGTTCGGGGCTTTTCTCCGGGGCGCTGATGGTGTTCGTGATGTCGCTCGGTTACTACGTCACCCCGGCGCTGCTGGGCGGGGCGCAGAACATGATGCTGCCCGAATTCATCATCCAGCAGGTGCAATCGTTCCTCAATTGGGGCCTGGCCAGCGCCGCCGCCGCACTGCTGGTGGTGATCACCCTGGTGCTCTTCTACCTGTACCTGAAGCTGCAGCCGGAATCCCCGGTTGGCAACGCGAGGTAAACCACCATGCTCCTGTCTCCCAATGCCATGGGCCGCCCGCTGCGCACGGGCCTGTACCTGACCACCGGGGTCATTGCGGCCTTCCTGCTGCTGCCGGTGGTGTTCATCGTGTTGCTGTCGTTCGGCTCGTCCCAGTGGCTGGTGTTCCCGCCACCGGGCTGGACCTTCAAGTGGTACGGCCAGTTCTTCTCCAACCCGGAGTGGATGGACGCCGCGCTGGCCAGCCTCAAGGTGGCCGTGCTCACCACCATTGCCGCCGTGCTGCTGGGCCTGCCCAGCGCATTCGCCCTGGTGCGTGGCCGCTTCCCGGGCCGCGAGCTGCTGTACGGGCTGTTCACCATGCCGATGATCGTGCCACTGGTGATCATCGCCGTGGCGGTGTACGCCCTGTTCCTCAAGCTCGGCTACACCGGCACGCTGTTCGCCTTCGTGGTCAGCCATGTGATCGTTGCCCTGCCCTTCACCATCATCTCGATCATCAACTCGCTGAAACTGTTCGACCAATCGATCGAGGATGCCGCGGTGATCTGCGGTGCTTCGCGCCTGCAGGCCATCTTCAAGGTCACCTTCCCGGCCATTCGCCCGGGGATGATCGCCGGCGGCCTGTTCGCCTTCCTGGTGTCGTGGGATGAAGTGGTGCTGAGTGTGATGATGGCCAGCCCCGACCTGCAGACCCTGCCAGTGAAGATGTGGACCACCCTGCGCCAGGACCTCAGCCCGGTCATCGCCGTGGCCTCGACCCTGCTGATCGGCTTGTCGCTGCTTGTGATGTTCATTGCCGCCGCCTTGCGCCGGCGCACCGAAACAAACGCCTGAGCGCGCGGAGAAAACAACAATGAGTGCAGTGATCAAAGACAACGCGCCAGGCAAGACCCTGGTCAGCCTGCGCGGCCTGAACAAGCACTACGGCGATTTCACCGCCGTGGACAACCTCGACCTGGAAATCCAGGACGGCGAGTTCCTGACCTTCCTCGGCTCCAGCGGCTCGGGCAAATCCACCACCCTGTCGATGCTGGCCGGCTTCGAAACGCCCAGCAGCGGCGAGATCCTGGTCGATGGCCAGTCGCTGGTGAACGTGCCGCCGCACAAGCGTGATATCGGCATGGTGTTCCAGCGCTACTCGCTGTTCCCACACCTGAACGTGCGCGACAACATCGCCTTCCCGCTGGCCATTCGCAAGCTCAACGCTGCCGAAACCGCCAAGCGTGTCGATGCCATGCTCAAGCTGGTGCAACTGGAGAAGTTTGCCCACCGCAAGCCCTCGCAGATGTCCGGTGGCCAGCAGCAGCGCGTGGCGATTGCCCGGGCGCTGGTGTACGAGCCACGCATCCTGTTGATGGACGAACCGCTCGGTGCGCTGGACAAAAAGCTGCGCGAAGACCTACAGGACGAGCTGCGCCAGCTGCACCGCCGGCTGGGCATCACCATCGTCTACGTCACCCACGACCAGGAAGAAGCCATGCGCCTGTCCCAGCGCATCGCCATCTTCAGCCACGGCAAGATCGTCGGCCTGGGCACCGGTTATGACCTGTACCAGAACCCGCCGAATGCCTTTGTCGCGTCGTTCCTGGGCAACTCCAACTTCCTGCGGATCAAGGCCAGCAGCAACGGTGCGGGCAGCTTCGAGGGCCATCCGGTGGCCATTCGCCTGACGCCGGGCCTTACCGCCTCGCAGGATGCACTGATCATGGTGCGCCCGGAAAAGGCCCTGGCCTTGACCGCCGAACAGGCTGCGCGCGAGCCGCTGCCGGCGGGCTGGAACGAAGTCAGTGCCAAGGTTGGCGAAGTGCTGTTCCTGGGTGAGAGCCAGACCTGCCATGTGGTGACGGCGGGTGGCACGGAGTTGACGGTGAAAGCGCTGTCGGCTTCGGGTATGCCTATGCAACCGGGCGACAGCGTGAAAGTGCGCTGGGCGGTGGCGGATGCATGTATCTATACCGAGTGGGCCGAAAGTGATTTGAGCAAGTCGGCCGGGGCGCATTGAGATCGCGGGGGCCGTTTTGCGGCCCCTACTGACTGTCACATTATCATCACGCCACTGTCGTAATCTGCCGGCCAACTCTATGCCATAGGCCACCCGGCATGCTGCGCCTGCTTGTCTTGCTGCTCACCCTGCTACCGCTAGCGACCCTGGCCGAGCCCGCTCACCTGCGCGTCCAAGGCTCCAACACCATCGGCGCCGCCTTGCTGCCAGCACTGGTGCAGGGGCAATTGCGTGCGCAGCAAGCCACCGCCATCCAGCAGCAACCGGGCAACGTCGCCAACGAGACCGTAATCACCGCGCAGGACGATCATGGCCAGCCGGTACGCATCGATGTTGCCGCCCATGGTTCCAGCACCGGCTTCGTCGCCCTCGGCCGTGGCGACGCCGACCTGGCGGCCGCCTCGCGGCCGATCAACGACAGCGAAGTGCATCAGTTGCGCGCCCTGGGCGACCTGCGCGCTGCCAGCGCCGAACAAGTCATCGGCCTGGACGGCGTGGCGGTCATCGTCCACCCCGACAACCCGCTGCCACAACTGAACACCCAGCAACTGGCGCAGGTTTTTTCCGGGCAGATCCAGCGCTGGGAACAATTGGGCATTGCTGGCGGCGCCATCCACCTCTATGCCCGTGACGACCGCTCCGGCACCTACGAGACGTTCAAGGCGCTTGTGCTGGAGCCCCTGCACGACGAACTATCAGCCAAGGCGCGGCGCTTCGAGTCCAGCGACGAGCTGGCTTCGCAAGTAGCCACCGACCGTCAGGCCATCGGCTTCAGTAGCCTGGCTGCAGTGCACGGTGCCAAGGTGCTGGCGGTGGCCGAAGGCGACGCACCGGCCATGTTGCCAGAGCGCGCGCTGGTGGCCAGCGAAGATTACCCGCTGTCACGGCGCCTGTACTTCTACCTGCCAGCCAACCCCAAACCACAGGCCAAGGCCTTGGCCGATTTCGCCCAAAGCCCCGCAGGCCAGGCGATCGTTGCCCAGCAGGGTTTCGTGTCGCAGCAGATCAAGGCCCAGCCTGTTCCGCCCTTGTCCGATATGCCGCCACGCTATCGCACCCTGGCCCAGCAAGCGCAGCGGCTGAGCGTGAACTTCCGCTTTCAGGAAGGCAGCGCCAGCCTCGACAACAAGGCCCTGCGCGATGTGCAGCGGGTGGTCGAATACCTGCGCCAGGCCGGCAAGTTGCAGAGCAAGGCCGTGCTGGTAGGGTTTGGCGACCCCAAGGAAACGCCCGGTCGCGCAGCCCTGCTCTCCCGCCTGCGCGCCCAGGCGGTGCGCCGCGAGCTGGCACGCGATGGTGTGGAGGTGCTTGAGGTAACGGGCATGGGCGATGAACTGCCAGTGGCCGGCAATGAACTGGAGCAAGGGCGCCTGCGTAACCGTCGGGTAGAGGTGTGGGTGTATTGAAGCCGTGATTACGGCCCTGGCAAAGAAATGTAACAGCTCCCCATTCGGCATCCATGGCAAACGGGTCTAGGCTCAAGCCCATGTGATACCGGGCCCCTCTGACGGCTGCCAAGCCGCCATGTCGGATCACTGTTGCCAAGCAACGTCGACATTCAAGGAGGGGCTCATGACAGCTCTGCACGCATTCCTCACCACCCCCGTTCTCGGTACCAGCGCCTGGTTGTGGCTGGTGTTCATGGCCATCGTCATCGGTTTGCTGGTGCTCGACCTGGGCGTGCTGCACCGGCACGACCGGGAAATCGAAATGCGCGAAAGCCTGCTGCTGTATTCGGGCTATTTCAGCGTCGGTGTACTGTTCGGCGCCGGGGTCTGGTATCAGCTGGGCGCCCAGTCGGCGCTGGAGTTCTACACCGGCTTCCTGGTCGAGCAGTCGCTGTCGATGGACAACGTGTTCGTCATGGCGATGATCTTCAGCTACTTCGCCATCCCCCGCCGCTACCAGCACCGCGTACTGTTCTGGGGCATCCTGGGGGTGGTGTTCCTGCGGGCGATCATGATCGGCGTGGGCGCGGCGCTGGTGCAGAACTTTGCCTGGGTCTTGTACCTCTTCGGCGCCTTCCTGCTGTTCACCGGGGTGAAGATGGCGCTGTCGAAAGAAGACAGCCACCCGGACCTGGCCAACAACCCGATCATCAAGTTCGTACGCCGGCACATGCGGGTCACCGACCAGATCCACGGCTCGCACTTCTTCATACGCCAGACCCCGCCCGGGCACAGCAAGGCCCTGCGCTATGCCACCCCGTTGTTTCTGGCGCTGGTGCTGATCGAACTGGCCGACCTGGTGTTCGCCGTCGACAGCGTGCCGGCGATCTTCGCCATTACCCAGGACCCGTTCATCGTTTACACCTCGAACATCTTCGCCATCCTTGGGCTGCGCTCGCTGTACTTCGCGCTGTCGGCGCTGATGCACCGGTTCGTTTACCTCAAGTACGCGCTGGCGTTGGTGTTGATCTTTATTGGCTGCAAGATTTTCTACCACGGCATGGTGGGCAAGGTGCCAGCGTTGCTGTCGTTGGGGGTGACATTCGGGTTGCTGCTGGGTGGGGTGGTGGTTTCGTTGGTCAAGACCAGAGCACAGAACGTGGCAGCCGAGTCTGAGCAACCGAATCCTGTTTCGAATGCGACCATGGCACGAGAAAAAGACGAAGACCCGCAACTGCGGGTCTGAGTTGTTGTGATGCAGCCTAACGAGGGTGGATTTTTCCTAATCAATCCAACGTTTTTTCCTACGCAAGGTATGCGAGTGGTCTGATTGTGAACACAGGGACAGCTTCGCCAGCATGGTGACTTTCCGCACAAGGAGTGCTCCATGCAAAAGCTGTCTGTTCCTGACCTTTCCCAATTTCGTATCAACCGCAAGCTGGTTGCAGTCGTTGCCATCCCGATCCTGGCCGCTGGCGTACTCGCAGCAATGTTCAATGAAGTGTTTTTCTATAACGAAGCGGGTCAGATGACCCACGTACGTACGATCTTTGGCGAAGAGAAAGTGGTTGAAGACGTTGGCTACGCCACAAAATGGTTCGGCCGCAGTACAGCCTGGCGCCGTACCATCGGCGTCCAATCTTCCTTGCGCATGGACAATCCGGAAGACACCCGCGGCGGGCATCCGTCCATCACACTGGACAACCTGCCCATCGTGTTTCTGGGCAATGTCGATGCAAAGGCAGAATTCAGTACCCAGTTTCGCCTGCCTTCAGGTGAAGCCTTCTTGAAAATCGCCCAAGAGTACCGCACGCCAGACAACTTCCTGCAACGTGCATTATTGCCGGCGGTAAAGGAAACACTGCAAGCCACGGCCTCACTGATGAGTGCCGACGATTACTATGCGGGTAACCGTAGCCACTTCGGTGCCGAGTTCGAGAATCAGTTGCGCAACGGCCTGTACTTGACCAGCCGCAAGGAGATCCGCGTTCAACGTGATAATCATCCGGCCCAAACCGCGATTCTGCAGGCTGGCACCGAACAGGGTAGTTTCGGCGACAACAGCGCTACGCGTTTCGTCATCGAAAAGAAGCTCGACAAAGATGGTCGGGAGTTGCGCAAACAACAGCAATTCCGCCTGTTTGGCGTCGAAGTAGTCGACGCGCGTGTCACTCATATCGACCCTAACCCGCAGTATCAGCAACGTATGGTCCGCGTACAACAGGCGCTGGCCGAACTGGCCGTGGCTCGTCAAAACCGGCTCAAGGAAGAAGAAGAGAAGGAACTGGTCTCTGCTCGTGGTGCCAAGGACGTCGAGGCCAAACGTCAGGAAAGCCTGCGCCAGCAGATTGAACGTACCACTGAAGCCGAGACCGAGAAACAGCTTGCGCTGATCAACGCGGAACGTGAGAAGCGGCGCGCCGAGATCGACAAACAGACGGCCGAGCTGCTTCGGGACAAGGCCCGTGTCACGGCAGAAGCGACCAAGATCACGGCCGATGCCGAAGCCTACGCCCGTGAGGCCACGCTCAAGGCGGACGGCGCCCTGCAAACCAAACTGGATGCGATGGTGAAGATCAACCGGGCCTGGGCAGAGGCTGCTGCAAGGGCGCCAGTGCCGAGCGTGATGATGGGGGGCCCCGAATCAGGCATTGGGCGGCAGGATGAAATGAGCAAGCTCATGAGTGTACTGGCTACGAAGGCCGCCAAAGATCTGGTGATTGACCTGAAAACCAAGTAAGCCCTCACCGGCCTCTTCGCGGCTAAAGCCGCTCCCACAGGGATCGCGTATGCCCAAGACTTGCGCCGTGCCTGTGGGAGCGGCTTCAGCCGCGAAGAGGCCGGTACAGGCTAACAACAATCAACGCCTGTCACCGCCCGCTGGTACGCAACATCTCCACCGGCACATATTTGCCAATCTCATACTTGCCAATCGCCGCGCGGTGCACTTCATCCGGCCCGTCAGCCAGGCGCAGGGTGCGTTGCATGGCATACATGTAGGCCAGTGGGAAATCGCCGCTCACCCCTGCCCCGCCATGTATCTGGATAGCCCGGTCGATCACTTTCAAGGCCACGTTCGGCGCCACCACCTTGATCTGCGCGATCTCGCTGCGGGCCACCTTGTTGCCGACAGTGTCCATCATGTAAGCCGCTTTCAGCGTCAGCAGCCGGGCCATGTCGATCTCCATACGCGAGTCGGCAATCTTGTCGACGTTGCCACCCAGCCGTGCCAGTGGCCGGCCAAAGGCGGTGCGTTCCACCGAGCGCTTGCACATCAGTTCCAACGCACGTTCGGCCATGCCGATCGAACGCATGCAGTGGTGGATACGGCCAGGGCCAAGGCGACCCTGGGCAATCTCGAAACCGCGGCCCTCACCGAGAATCACGTTTTCATACGGCACCCGCACGTTTTCGAAGAGCACTTCGGCGTGACCGTGGGGAGCATCGTCATAGCCGAACACCGGCAGCGGGCGGACGATCTTCACACCGGGCGCATCGGTGGGTACCAGTACCATCGAGTGCTGCTGGTGGCGCGGCCCCTCAGGGTCGGACAGGCCCATGAAGATCATCACCTTGCAACGCGGGTCGCAGGCGCCGGAGGTCCACCACTTGCGGCCGTTGATCACCCACTCGTCACCGTCACGCACGGCCGTGGCGGCCATGTTGGTGGCGTCCGAGGAGGCCACGTCCGGCTCGGTCATGGCGAATGCCGAGCGGATCTCGCCGCGCAGCAGCGGCTCCAGCCACTGGCGCTTCTGTGCTTCGCTGCCATAGCGCACCAGTACTTCCATGTTGCCGGTATCCGGCGCCGAGCAGTTGAACGGCTCCGGGCCAAGCAACGAGCGGCCCATGATTTCCGCCAACGGGGCGTACTCCAGGTTGCTCAGGCCGGCGCCGTATTCCGATTCAGGCAAGAACAGGTTCCATAACCCTTCGGCGCGGGCCTTGGCCTTGAGCTCTTCCATGATTGCAGTGGGCTGCCAGCGGTCGCCCTCGGCGACCTGGCGCTCGAACACCGCTTCGGCGGGGTAGACATAGGCGTCCATGAACGCAGTGACGCGCTCGCGCAGTGCCTGGACCTTGGGCGAATAGGCGAAATCCATCGGGGCTACCTTCACGGTTCGGAGTACATGGGCCAGAGCCTAGAGCAGCATGCGCCCATCCACCTAGTCTATTTTCCGCGTGTATAAACATTCATAACCGATATATGATCGGCCAATAACTCCAACAAAGAGCGGCGCCCATGAACCTCAGCAAGGTCGACCTCAACCTGTTCATCGTGTTCGATGCGATCTACACCGAAGCCAACCTGACCCGCGCCGGGCAGATTGTAGGTATCACGCAGCCAGCGGTGTCCAACGCCCTTTCGCGGTTGCGCGAAACCTTCAACGACCCGCTGTTCGTGCGCACCGCGCAGGGCATGGTGCCCACGCCCATGGCACAGAACATCATCGGCCCGGTGCGCAACGCCCTGGCACTGTTGCGTACGTCGGTGCAGGAAAGCCGTATCTTCAACCCGCAACAAGCCAACAAGACCTTCCGCATCAGCATGACCGACCTGACCGAGGCGGTAATCCTGCCGCCGCTGTTCCAGCGCTTGCGCCGCCTGGCGCCGGCGGTGCTGATCGAGAGTTTCCTGTGCAAACGCCGCGAAACCACCAAGGAACTTGCCGCCGGCCGCCTGGACTTCGCCATCGACGCCCCGCTGAACACCGACCCGCAGGTACGCCACGTCAAGCTGATGCAAGACCGTTATGTCTGTGCCTTGCGCCAGGGCCACCCGCTGGCCGACAGCAAGCTGACCCTCGACAGTTACCTGGGCATGACCCACATCCATATCTCCAGCCGCCGTAACGGCCTGGGCTATGTCGACCTGGCGCTGGGCAAGATGGGCGTACAGCGCAAAGTAGCCTTGCGCTCACAGCACTACCTGATGGCTTCGCAGGTATTGCAGCAAACCGACATGGTGATGACCGTGCCCGAGCGCTTCGCCCGCCGCCATCAACTGCGCTATCACCCCCTTCCGGTGGAAGTACCCGCGCTCGAAACGCACCTGTACTGGCATGAAAGCACCGACCAGGACCCCGCCAACCGCTGGATGCGTGAGCAAATCACCGAACTGTGCGAACGTGTGGTGGCCGAGGAAGAAAGAGCGTCGGAGCCTGCCTGAAGATGCGCACGAAGGATCGCTCATAGCCACCACGGAGGAAAAAATCCTACAAAGCTACAAATAGATAGAAAATTTATGTGTCGGCACTCAAAGATCCACTGTGGGAAGTAAAAAATTTCTCTCGGATGGCGGATACGCTTACGCCATCAATCGCCGATTTCACGGCGACAGACATGGACCTGCCTCAATGCCTAGCGCCCCGCTCTACTTTGATTACGCCGCCACCACTCCAGTCGACGACCGGGTCATCGAAACCATGCTCGCCAGTCTTGGCAGCCAAGCCAACTTCGGCAACCCGGCGTCCAGTGGTCATGCCTTCGGCCAGGCTGCCCGACAAGCCGTTGAGCACGCCCGCCAGCAAGTGGCCGAGCGCGTCGGCGCACACGTCGAGCGCCTGGTCTGGACTTCGGGCGCGACCGAGTCCAACAACCTGGCGCTAAAAGGCATTGCTCAAGGCGCCGGCCAGCCTGGGCACCTGATCACCAGCCAACTGGAACACAAAGCCGTGCTCGACACCGTGGCCGAACTGGAGCGCCAAGGCTGGGCCGTTACCCGCCTGGCACCGGATGCCGCCGGCCTGATCCAGCCCGCCAGCGTACAGGCCGCACTGCGCCCCGATACCCGCCTGGTATCGTTGATGGCAGTCAACAATGAGCTGGGCACGGTCACCGACTTTGCCGCCATTGGTGAGCAGGTGCGTGCCCACGGTGCCTTGCTGCACGTGGACGCGGCGCAGGCCGTGGGCAAGCTGGCCATCAACCTGAACACGATGGCCGTGGACCTGATGTCGTTTTCGGCGCACAAGGTGTACGGGCCAAAAGGCATCGGCGCGCTGTACGTCGGGCCACGAGCACGTACGCTGATGCGTGCGCAGATGCACGGCGGCGGCCATGAACAGGGCCTGCGCTCCGGCACCCTGGCGACCCACCAGATCGCGGGCATGGGCAGCGCTTTTGCCTTGGCCGGCCAGCCCGGTGACAGTGAATACCAGCACCTGGAGCAACTGGCAAAGCGCCTGCGCGAAGGCCTGCTGGCTTTGCCCGGCGTCAGCCTGAACGGCTGCGCCAGCCAACGCATTCCCCATACCCTGAACCTGTGCATCGACAGCAAGGGCTTCAACAGTGCGGCGCTGGCCAGCGAGTTGGCGTTATCGACCACCTCGGCCTGCAACTCGGCCAGCCATGCAGCCTCACATGTGCTGCTGGCGCTGGGGCTGGACGAGCACCAGGCACGCAACAGTGTGCGCTTGAGCATCGGGCGCTTCAGCACCGAGGCCGAAGTGGACAAAGCGATCGACGTGTTTGCCCGGGTACTGACAGCGGCATCTGCAGCGTTGTGGTAAGCCTCACCCTGGCGCGGCCTGCCGCACGGCGTCACCGGGGCACCCAGCGCCCCGGTAACCTCACAGGAAAGTGAACACCTGCGACGCTGGCAAGCGCGACTTGTTCAGCCCGGCGTTAAAGTCCGTTTCAGCACGATAGCCCAGGCTGAGGATCACAACGCTGGTGAAGCCACGCTCACGCAGCCCCAGCTCGGCATCCAGGACCTTGCTGTCGAAGCCCTCGATGGGCGTGGCGTCCAGGCCATGTGCCGCAGCCCCCAGCAATGCAGTACCCAATGCCAGATAGGTCTGTTTCTCCATCCAGTGCTGAACATCCTTCTGGTCATGACGGTGCAGGTCGACGTAGTGACGGCGGCTCTGGTTCTGCGCGGCTCGCGCCTGCTCATCGCGGAAACGGCCATCCGCAGCTTCCTGCTCGAGCACGGCATTGAGGTGCGCCTCGGGCATTTCGGTACGGGTGCAGAACACAATCACGTGCGACGCATCGAGCAGTTTCGGCGTGTTGTAAGCAAAGCGCTCCGTGGTGCTCTTGGCCAGGCGGGCCTTGCCTTCGGCCGTGTCGGCGACGATGAAGTGCCAGGGTTGGGAGTTGACCGAGGACGGGCTGTGGCGCAGTTGCTCGAGCAGGGCGTCGACAGTGGCCTGGGGAATGCGGCGCGAGGCATCGTAGGCTTTGGTGGTGTAGCGGCGCTTGGCCAGCGAGACGGTATCCATGCAACAACTCCGGAATGTACTGGGGATTTGCCGGGCATCTTATCTTTCCTGCCGCAAAGAAAAACCGGCACAATGCAGCAACACTTTCACACCTGGAGTGAAGATGCTGCGCATCACTGACCTCGAACTGTTCGTGCGCAGCAGCGTACTGGGCAGCTTCACGGCCGCCGCCCATGAAGCCGGTCTGCTGCCGGGGCAAGTGGCTGCTGCGATCAAACGCCTCGAACGCGACCTCGATGTGCGCCTGTTTGCCCGTACCACCCGTAGCCTGCGCCTTACCGCCGAAGGCGAGCGCTACCTGCCGACCGCCCTGAATGTGCTGGATAGCCTTCGCCAAGGGCGCGAAGACCTGCATGGCAACCCTGGCACCCTGCGTGGCACCCTGCAGGTGTCGGCGCCTTCCGACCTGGGCCGCAACATGCTGTTGCCCTGGCTGAGCGCCTTTCGCCGGGAGCACCCGGCCCTGCACCTGCGCTTCTTTCTGTCCGACCAGATTGCCGACCTGAACCGTGACCCGGTGGATGTGGCCATCCGCTATGGCCTCAACCAGGACGCCAACTACATCGCCCTGCCCTTGGCCAGCTGGAACCGCCGGGTGCTGGTGGCATCGCCCGATTACCTGGCCCGCCACGGCCACCCGGTCACGCCCGAAGCCCTGCAAGAGCATGCCTGCCTGCTGTACATGCAGCACAACCGGGTCTACGACAAGTGGCGGGTGGGCAACCGCATCGTGCAGGTCAGCGGGCCGCTGGTCAGCGACGATGCCGACGTCATCCGCCGTCTGGCCCTGCAAGGTGAAGGCATCGTCTACAAATCATGGCTGGACGTAAGCGCCAATATTGCAGCCGGCGAACTGCAGATCATCCTGCCCGAATACCTGGGTGAATGCGTGCCTGTAACCCTGGTTTGCCCACACCGCAAACAACTCACGCCTGCGGTGTCGCAACTGCACCTGTGCCTGCGCGACCACTTCGAGGCCCTGCGCGCTCGCGCACTGAACAACGGTTGCACTATCGTCCCGGACTGAGTGCCAGCAGGCAGCGAGCGGGGCGCAAAAACGCTTGCAACAGGTTGCACGCCACCACTGCTGCCCCAGCAGCACCCGCCCAGCACCCGACTGCTGCCCAACCTGCAACACCGCCGAAGAAACCCATAAAAAACCATATATATCAACAACTTAACAAAATGGCACAGTCCCTGCTCTAGCCCTCCCCAACAACGCTTTACATACGGGGAGATTCACCATGCATCAGCTCAACCCACTGGCCCGCCAGATCAGCCTTGCGCTGCTGCTGGCCGGCACCGGCAGCCAGGCCATCGCTGCCAACGAAGACAACAAGAACGAACCCGCCCTTGAAACCGTAACGGTCACCGCCCAGCACCGAGAGCAGACCTTGCAGGAAGTACCGGTTGCCGTGTCGGCCATCAAGGGCACCAGCATCACTGCTGATGGCGTGCGCTCGATGGGCGACATCACCACCTTCGTGCCCAACGCCTCGGCCAAGAACCCCGACGGCGACGGCCGCCCTCGTTGGTATATCCGCGGCCTGGGCACCGGCGATACCGGCGCGGCAACCGTATTCCCGGTGGGCATCTACGCGGACGATGTCTACCTCAACGCGCCCATCGCCGGTGGCGGGCCGCTGTTCGACCTGGAACGCATCGAAATCCTGCGCGGGCCGCAAGGCACCCTGTATGGCAAGAACACCACGGCCGGCGCAGTGAACGTGATCTCGAAGAAGCCCACCTTCGACACCGACGGCTATGGCACTGTCGGCTTCGGCAGCAAGAACGAGCGTATTGTCACCGGTGCCATCGGCGGTGCGCTGGTCGATGAAAAACTGGCAGGGCGAGTAGCGCTGTATTCCGAAGAGCGTGACGGTTTCCAAAACAACGACTTCGACGGCAACACCTACGGTGATGTGAACAAGAAAGCCATCCGTCTGCAGTTCCTGGCCCAGCTCAACCCCGACCTGGACGCCCTGCTCAAACTGCACAGCCGCCAGTTCAAAGGCGATGGCAGCAACGGCTCGCTGCCGGTTGGCCGCTACTACAACGTCGGCTACGAACGCCCGCACGGCCGCGATATCTCGCTGAACGTCAACGAAGACTATCGCCTGGACCACGATGGCGCCTCGCTGACCTTCAACTGGTACCTCGGCGATTACACCCTGACCTCGATCAGCGCCTACGACTACATCCGCAACCGCTCCACCAGCGATGCCGACTACACCCCCTACGAGGTCAACGGCGCGGCCATCACCGACAACAGCTACCGCCAGTGGTCGCAGGAGCTGCGCCTGGCCTCGCCGGAAGACCGCCCGCTACACTGGCTGGTGGGTGCGCACTACTTCCATGAAGACCTGGACAGCTCGGCGCAACGCATCGTCACCCCCGGGCCGACGCCCAACGGCACCGGCTCGAACCAGGTGGGCACCACCGCGTTCCGCGATTTGGGTTACGACCACCGCACCGACAGCTACGCGCTGTTTGGCAAACTGACCTACGACTTTACCGATGACTTCAGCGTCACCGGTGGCCTGCGCTGGACCCAGGAGAAAAAGGACATCGACCTGGACCTGGTGCAACTGACCCGCGCCACCGCCAACGGCCCGCTGATCCCGCTGGGCGGTGTGGGCACCAACGGTAACCGCCAGGAAGACAAGACCTGGGAAGCCTGGACCTACGACCTGACCCCCGAGTACCGCATCAATGACAATCTGCGGGTGTTCTTCCGCTACGCCCACGGCTTCCGCTCAGGTGGTTTCAACACCGGGCTTTCGACCAGCCTGGCACAGCTGACCACGGTCGACCCGGAAGAGCTGGACGCCTACGAGCTGGGGCTGAAGTCGGAGTGGTTCGATCGCCGCCTGACCGTCAACGCCAACCTCTTCTACTACGACTACTCCGACATCCAGGTGAACCTGCTGACGGTGAACAACGGCGTGCTCACCACCGCACTGACCAACGGCGCCAAGGGCAAGGTCAAAGGCGCTGAACTGGAAATCGAAGGCCAGCCGACCGAGCGCCTGCACCTGCGCGCGGCGGTGTCGTTCCTCGACACCGAATACACGGACTTCAAGAACACCAACCCTACCACCGGCGCGGTGACCGGCGACTACAGCGGCAACAGCTTCGTGCGCTCCCCGCGCAACGTGGTGTCGCTGGGCGCCGACTACACCATCCCGCTGGAAGTGGGCGGCAAGCTGGTGGCCGGTGGCGACGTGAGCTTCCGGGACAAGGAGTACTTCCTGGCCGACCGCCAGAGCAGTGCCGACGCCACCCTGAGCCAGCCCCATTACACCCTGGCCAACGCCCGCCTGAGCTGGTTCAGCCACGACGACAAGCTGAGCGTGACCGGCTTCGTCAACAACCTCACCGACCGCCGCTACCAGGTGCATGGCCGGCCCAACGGCACTGCCGGGCAGTACGTGATCACCTACGGCGACCCGCGCACCGTCGGGCTCAGCGTTACCAGCCGATTCTGATTGACAACCACTGGGGCCGCTGCGCGGCCCATCGCGACGCAAGGCCGCTCCCACAAGGAGACCGCGTTCCCTGTGGGAGCGGCCTTGCGTCGCGATGGGCTGCGCAGCAGCCCCAAGGCATCACGCCGTCTAGAAGGATTACCCATGCCCCACCACACCCCCTTGGCCAGCGCCATCGCCTTGGCCATCGCCGGCCTCGCCGTGCCCGCCTTCGCCGCCGAACCCAACGACCGCCTCGACACCGTGGTCGTGGTCGGCACCCACCGCAGCGACGTGACCGCCCTGCAAAGCGCCGCCCCGGTCGATGTACTGAGCGGCGAAAAACTCCAGGAAACCGGCGCCAGCGACCTGTCCGCCGCCCTCACCGCGCTGTCGCCCTCGTTCAGCTTCCCGCAATCACCACAAGGTGCTTTCGCGGGTTCCATCGCCCAAGGTGCCTCGCTGCGCGGCCTTGCTTCGGACCAGGTGTTGGTGCTGGTCAACGGCAAACGCCGCCACACCAGCGCAAACGTTACCCGCCAGGGCTTGGTCAACGCCCGTGGCGCGGCAGCGGTGGACCTCAGCCTGATCCCGCTGTCGGCCATCGAGCGCGTGGAAATCCTGCGTGACGGCGCCGCCGCCCAATACGGCTCGGATGCCATTGCCGGGGTGATCAACATCGTGCTCAAGGAGCGCGACGAAGGTGGCAACGCCGGCTACCGCTTCGGCGGTTACAAGAAAGGCGACGGCCTGCAACGCAAACTCAGTGGCTGGAAGGGTTTCGCCCTGCCCAACGACGGCTTCCTGACCCTGGCCTTCGACGCCGGCAGCCAGGACCCGGCCAGCGACACCCGCGACGACAACCGCCTCTTCTACCCCGGCTCTACCAGCATCGACACCGCGCGCGAGCAAAACAACCGCTACCGCAACTGGCGCTGGGGCTCGGGCAATGTCTCGGACCAGTACAACTTCACCGCCAACGCCGAAATGGGCTTGAGCGACGGCCTTAGCGCCTACGGTTTTGCCACCTACGCGCACAAGAACACCGACGCCGAGAACTTCTTCGACCCGCCCACCACCCTGCGCAGCAACTACGGCAGCGTGGCCCTGGCGCGCTACCCCGACGGCCGCCTGCCGGTCACCCGCTATGGCCTGGAAGACTTTGCGGTCACCGGCGGCCTGCGCCTTGAAGACGAAACCTTGGGCAACTTCGACCTGGCCTTGAACTACGGCGACAACCGGGTCGACTCCACCGACCGTAACGCCATCAACCCCAGCTGGGGTACGGCGAGCCCCTCGACGATCTACACCGGCCGCCGCGAAGCCGACCAGACCAACCTGACCCTGGACTGGACCCGCGACTTTGCCAACGACTGGCTGTTCAAGCCACTTACAGTGTCTGCCGGGCTGGCCTGGCGCCAGGAAAACTACGACCTGACCGAGGGCGACGCTGCCGGCTGGTCCAACGGCCCGCTGTTCAACACCGTTGACCCGGCCTCTGGCCGACGCATCCCCGGCTATTACTCGGGCATCACCCAGGTCGATGCCGTGTCGCTGGACCGTCGCGTGATCGGCGCCTATGTCGATGTCGAAGCCCAACTGACAGAAAAATTCCAGGCCGGTGTGGCGGTGCGCAGCGAGCATTATTCGGACTTTGGTGACACCACCAACGGCAAGCTGTCGCTGCGCTACGACTTCACCCCGCAGATTGCCGCGCGCGCCAGCGCCAGCACCGGCTACCGCGCGCCTTCGCTGGTGCAGAGCGGGCTGTCGTCGTTCAGTGTGCAAGTGGTAGAGCAGCCGCCAGGCAGTGGCAACTGGGTCGAGGTGCAGCAGCGCACCCTGCGCGCCGACAGCCCGGAAGCCGCCTTGCTGGGCGGCAAGGCGCTGAAGCCGGAGGAGTCGACCAACTTCTCCGTGGGCCTGGTCTGGCGGCCGTTGCCCAATGCCTCGGTCACCCTCGACGCTTACCGCATCGACATCGACAACCGCATCACCCTGTCCGATCAGTTGCCGGCCTCGGTGGTGGGCCCGATCTTCGCCGGCACCCCCTACGCCAACATCCAGAGTGCGGCGTTCTATACCAACATCGCCGACACCCGCACCGACGGTTTCGAGTTGGCGGGCCATTATCAGTTGGACGTGGGCCGCTGGGGGCGGGTGGACTTCAACGGCGGCTATGCGCGCAACAACACCCGCATCACCGGGCTGGATGATGTGGGCAACATCCCCGGCAACCAGATCATCGGCCGCAATACCCAAGGGCTGATCGAGGATGGCACGCCCAAGGACAAGCTCACGCTCAGCGCCAACTGGCTGTATGACAACTGGAGCGTCACCGTGGCTCAGCGCCGTTATGGCGAGTGGAAAAACCGCAACGCCGCAAACCCCACGCTGGACCAGACCTTCAGCCCGCAGTGGGTAACCGACCTGGATGTGTCGTATCGGTTCGACCTGGGCCTGACCTTGTCGGCGGGCGCGATCAACCTGTTCGACAGCCACCCGGACAAGCTCAAGGGCGCGCAGTTGTATGGCGTGCCCAAATACTCCATCACCAGCCCGGAGGGGGCGCAGGGAGCGTTCTACTACACCAGCGTGAGTTACGACTTCTAGGCTGAAACCGCGTTGGCTTCTTCGCGGGCTTGCCCGCTCCCACAGGATTGTGCCGGCCTTCAAACCTGCGCCGCACCTGTGGGAGCGGGCAAGCCCGCGAAGAAGCCAACATCGATGCTGCTGACGGACTGCTGCTACAGCAGCACCCTGCTGCGTCTCCAGCACCACCCTCTCCCCTCAGCCCCGCATTCCGGGGCCTGCGCCGCCTGGCACAGCTCTTGCGATACCCCCAACACCTTCTGTTTCCCCAAGGCCAGCCATGCGCGTGCTCTCACCCCTTTTCTGGTTCATCTCCCCCCTGGCCCTGCTCACGCTCTGGGCCGTGGTGGCCAATGCCGGACTGTTTCCGGCCAACCTGCTGGTCCCGCCGCAAGAGGTCTGGCTGAGCCTCAACGACCTGCTGGCCACAGGTGAACTTCAGGCGCACCTGGCCGGCAGCCTGTCGCGCCTGGCCCTGGGCTTCACCGGCGGCGCACTGGCCGGCCTCGGCTTCGGTGCGGCGCTGGCCCTGTCGAAAACGGTGGAGGCCTACTGCGCCCCGCTGTTCCACACCCTGCGTCAGGTGCCGAGCATCGCCCTGATCCCGATGTTCGTGCTGACGTTTGGTGTCGACGAAACCTTCAAGGTTGTGATCGTTGCCAAGACCGCTTTCTTCCCGGTGGCACTGGCCACCTGTGAAGGCATCCGCGCCATCCCGCGCAGCCATTTCGAAGTGGCGGCGGTGTACCGCCTGCGCTGGCCGACGCTGGTGGGGCGAATTGCCCTGCCCGCAGCAGTACCGGCCATTGTCACCGGCATTCGCGTGGCCCTGACCCGCGCCTGGGTGGTGCTGGTGGCCTGCGAGCTGCTGGCGGCGGACAGCGGCCTGGGGCAGATGATCGAGATGGGCCGGCAGATGCTGCGTATCGATGTGGTGATGGTCGGCGTGGTGCTGACCGGACTGATCGGTTTTACCCTGGATTTCACCCTGCGCCGTGTGGAGCGGCGCTTGTCAGCCTGGCAAAGCCGCTGAGGAGGCTGTGATGAAACTGCACAAATTGCGCGGTCTGGTGTTGCCACTGTTGCTGCTCGGCGCCTGGGAGTACGCCTCGCGCCAGGGCGCCGCCGGCGCCTATGCCTTCGTGCCGCTGGCGCAGGTGGGCACGGCCCTGGCCGAATTGCTGGGCAGCGGTGAATTGCTGGTCAACCTGTGGGCCAGCTTGCTGCGCACCTGCAGCGGCCTGGCCATCGGTATTGTCGGCGGTGTTGGCCTGGGCGCGCTGATGGCCCTGTCCGCACCGGCCAACCGCCTGATCGCCCCGCTGTTCCACGCCCTGCGCCAGGTACCGATGCTGGGCTGGATTCCGTTGATTGCCTTATGGCTGGGGAACGGCGAAGGCGCCAAGCTGCTGATTGTCAGCCTGGCGGCGTTGTACCCGATGGTGCTGAACACGTTCGAGAGCCTGCGCCAGGTCGCCGGCCAACACCGCGAAGCGGCGCAGGTGCTGATGCTCAGCCGTTGGCAGCAACTTCGGCTGATCCTGCTACCCGCCGCCCTGCCAGGCATCGCCGCCGGGGTGTTGCAGGCCCTGGCGTTCGCCTGGGTAACCTCGGTGGGCAGCGAGCTGTTCCTGTCTGCCGGGGCCGGCCTTGGCAGCTTGATGATGACCGCCGAAGCCGGGGCGCGCATGGAGATCATCGTGGTCTGCGTGCTGTGCATCGGCCTGTGTGGCTACCTGATGTCCTGGCTGAGCACCCTCCTCACCCGCCGCCTGCTGCGCTGGCGTACCACCTCTTGAAAGGCCCGACCATGAACGCCATCGCCCATGCTTTACCCACCAGCGCCATCACCGGCGCGCTGACCCTTCGCGGCCTGAACAAGGCGTATCCGCTCAAGGGCAAGGCTGTGCCGGTGCTGCAAGGCATCGACCTGGACATCCGCCCCGGCGAGTTTGTCAGCATTCTCGGCGCCAGCGGCTGCGGCAAATCCACCCTGCTACGATTGATCGTTGGCTTGGACCAGGCTTACCAAGGGCAGATCCTGCTGGATGGGCAACCCGTGCGCGGGCCAGGCCTGGAACGCGGCATCGTGTTCCAGGACCACCGCCTGTTCCCGTGGATGACCCTGCAGCAGAACATCGCCCTGGCGTTGAAAAACCATGCTCTGCCGACGACCGAGAAGAATCGATTGGTGGCCGAGCACATCGAACGGGTGGGCCTGAGTGGTTACGAGCAGGCCTATCCGCACCAGCTTTCCGGTGGCATGGCCCAGCGCGCGGCGATTGCCCGGGCGCTGGTGAACAAGCCCAAAGTGCTGTTGCTGGACGAGCCACTCGGCGCACTGGATGCACTGACCCGGGTGCGGCTGCAACAGGAGTTGCAGCGCATCTGGGTGCAGGAACGTTGCACGGTAATCATGGTGACCCACGATATCGAAGAAGCGCTGTACCTCGGTGACCGGGTGATCGTGATGGACGCACACCCGGGACGGATTCGTGAGGACCTGCGTATAGACCTGCCCCATCCACGCCAGCGGGATAGCCAGGTACTGCAGGGGTACAAGCAGCGCTTGCTAGAGGAACTTGTGGGGCATTGACGGGTTGTGAACTGCAAGACAGTCGGGGCGCATTGCGCCCTCTTGCATCAGAAGTCGTAGCGCAGATTCAGGCTGGCATTACGTGGGTCCCCATAGTGCCCGACACTTCCGCCAATCCCCGAGTAGTACTTCTCGTCGAACAGGTTGTTCAGGTTCAGCGTGGCCGCCAGGTTATCGGTGACTTGATAACGTGCCATCAGGCTGGCCACTGCGTAGTCACTTTGGGTGACCTTTGCCTGGAGTGTGGATGATGAATAGGAGAGCGAAATGCCTGAGTTCCACGATACACCGCCCCCCACGGTCAGCCTGTCCCAGTCACCGGTGAAGCGATACGTGTTCCAGAGTCGGAACGCGTCCATCGGCAGTTGCGTCAGCAGCCGCTCGCCTGCGGGGTCTTCAGTGCGGGAATGGCTGTAGCTGGCCTGAGCATTCCAACCGGGCAGAATTTCGCCACTCACTTCCAGATCGAACCCTTTGGTCTCACCCTTTGACGCTTTGAACGCAGCTTGTTCAACTCGCCCAACCACAACGCCGTCGTCGACTGCCAGGTTTTGCCGTTGCACCAGATACACGGCAGCATTGGCGTTCAGGCGGCCGTTGAAGAACTCCCCCTTCCAACCCATTTCGTAGTTGCTGCCAATTACCGGGTCAAGCACCTTGCCGCTGCGGTCTACCGCCGTTTGGGGTTTGAAGATATCGGTGTAGCTGGCGTAAAGCGTCTGCGCAGGGGTGATGTCGTACGTCACGCCCATGTACGGCGTGACTTCACCACGTTTCTTCATGGTATACGCCTGCTCCCAACTGCCAGGGCTGGTGTAGTAATAGTCGTAGTAGTAGTCCGACACGCGGGCGCCAACGATCAGATGGACGTCATCGACCACACTGAAGCGAAACGCGGCGTAGCTGCCCTGCTGATGGCTTTCGACATCGAAGATTTCACCGAGCACACCTCGCTCGACCGGGCGATCCACGTAGTTTTGCCAGTTATTGAAGTCGACCGTCGCTGGCGTGATGTCGTAGCCGGTGTGGTGGTTGGTGTAGTCCTGATAATTGTAGCCAGTGATCAACTGGTGGGTTCTGCCCAGCAGCGTGAACGGGCCTTGCAAGGTCAGGTCCAGGCCTTTCTGGGTTTGCGGTGCGTTGGCACGGTAACGGGTGACATTGACAGCGCCGGTGGCCTGGTTGAGATAGGCGCGGTTCGATGATGTCAGTACAGAGCCGTTGTAATTGTCCCGTTCAGAATCCATGTAATTGGCAGCGAGTTTGAGCTGCCATTCGTTGGCGAAAACATGTTCAAGGTTGACGAAATAATTGGTGGTTTCGAATTGGTCATACATCCAGCGAGCACCGCTGGAGGTCGAACGCGAAAAGTGCGTTTGCTGCCCGTTGGTATACAGCAGCGGCACACCCGGCGAGCCCCGGGTCTTGAACTTTTGATAGTCGACACCAAAACGCAGTACCGTTGCATCGTCGAGGTCGGCCTCCAGTACGCCATACAAGATATCCTTGTCTTCGCTGTACCAGTCTCGGAAGCTGTTGTTTTTCTGCTTCGCGGCTACGAACCTGCCACGTAGCCCCCCTTCCTCGGTCAAAGGCCCCGAGACATCTGCCTCGCTGCGGTAGTAATCCCAGGAACCGAAACCCTGCTGGACGTGCGCCTGGAATTCGCGTGTCGGTCGCTTGCGAATGACGTTGACCACGCCGCTTGGGTCGCCTGCGCCTGTCATCAACCCTGTGGCGCCACGCACGACTTCGATGTGGTCATACACTGCGGTATCCAGCAGCGTGCTGGGCATGTTGCGTGTCTGGTTTTCCTGAGTGGTGGTAACACCATCGATCTGGTAGGTGTTAATCGCCGAACCACGGGAATAGATGTTGTATCGCTGCCCCCCATCCTGAGACATGGTCACGCCCGGGGTCTGGTTCAGCACGCTGGTCATGTTGTTCAGTTGCTGGTCATCCATCCGTTGGCGCGTGATCACACTGATGGACTGTGGCGTTTCACGGATCGACAGGTTCATCTTGGTCGCCGTACTGGTCACCCCCGTGGTGTACGACCCGGTGCCCTCGGTGGTCTCACCCAGCAGCCGCGAGTTGATCGACGTGGCCCCCAGTTCCAGCGCCCCACTTGCTTCGGCGGCTTGCGTCAGCAAGTAGTTGCCGCTGTCGGTCCTGAACACGCTCAGCCCGGTGCCGGCCAGCAATTGGGCAAAGCCTTGCTCCACGCTGAAACTGCCCTTCACCCCCGGGCTGGCCTTGCCGGCCGTGAGGCTGGCATCGATCGACAGCGGGATACCCGCCTGGCGGCCAAACTGGCTGAGCGCCTGGTCGAGCGGGGCTGCCTCGATATCGAAACGGATGATGCTGCTGGCCGCAGGCTGCGCCAGCGCGGCATGGGTAACAGCCAGGCTGCCCAGGGTCAGGCCGGTGGCGAATGCCAGGTGGATGGCACGGGCCAGCGGGGTAATGCGAGGGGTCATGTGGAGCGTCCGAATGGGTCAAAAGGGCCGCGTTATTGGCGGGGTATGCCCTGAAGCCAATCGAGAACGAAAAAACTGCGCACATCGCCAAAGTATTTTTCAGGCCTCGGCCTTGGGCACCAGCGTCACCCAGTAGCGCGTGCGCCGCTGGATGCTCACCGGCAGGCTGCTTTCCAACAGTGCGAGGATGCGCTCGTTGTCATCCAACGGGTAGGACCCGGTAACCCGCAGCCCGCCCACACGCGGGTCGCAACGCAGAATGCCCGGGCGGTAGCGGCCGAGTTGGCCGACCAGTTCATCCAGCCGTGTAGCCTGCGCGATCACGAAACCCTCTACCCAGGCATCGTCCTGCACGGCCTGCGGCGTGATGAAAATGCCAGCATCCTCGAGCCGCGCACGCTGCCCGCTTTCGACAACCTGCTGCCCCCGCCCACCTCGTAACGTGGCCGCCACACGCCCACTGCTCACCGATAGCAACGTGCCTATACAGCCCTCACCACAGCGCACGGTGAAGCGGGTACCCAGTGGTTGCATCAGCGCATCCTGAGTGTGCACCTGCAGCGGCCGGCCGAGCGGGTCGTGGCCGGTGCGCACGTTGATTTCGCCGTAGCGCAGCAGGATGCGCCGGGTGCTGGCGTTGAAGTCGATGTCCACCGCCGTGGCGGTGTTCAGCCACAGCTCGGTACCGTCGGCCAGCACCTGGCGACGGCGCTCACCGGTCGCGGTGCTGAGGTCTGCCAGGCTGCCCTGCAGCCATTGGCTTTCCCTGGCTTGCCAGCCGATGGCACCCAACACGCTGGCGCCCATCAGCATTTTCAAGAGCTGGCGGCGGTCGCCGTTGACGTAGCGGGCCTGTTGCAGCGCCGATCTGGCCACCGGGTCGCGCAGTGCGCCTGCGTTGTTGCGGATCAGCGCCGGCAAACCCGCCATGCGCTGCCAGGCGCGTTCGTGCTCGCTGTCGGCCTGGCGCCAGCGTTCAAGCTCACGGACTTCTTCGGCGCTCATATCGCCAGACTGGGTCAACGAGAACCAGGCAATGGCCTGCTGGCGTACAGTGGGGGAAACAGGCTCGGAAGGCGGCATGGCGTCACTCGAACTGGCTTGCATAGCAGCGATCGAATGCCTTGAGCATGGCCCGCTGCACCTGGTCGACACTCAGCGCCAGCTGCGCGGCGATCTGCTTGTAGGTAAGACCGTCGAGCTGCGACAGCAGGAAGATCTCGCGCACCCGTGGCGACAGCCCGTGCAGCAGCTCATCGAGCTGTGTGAGGGTTTCAATCAGCAAGTGGCGCTCTTCGGCGGATATCTCGTATTGCTCCGGTTGCGCCGCCAAGGCCTCGGCATAGGCGCGCTCCACCGCCAGGCGCCGCCAGCGGTTGATCAGCAGGCTGTTGGCGATGGTGGCCAGGTACGCCAAGGGGCGCTGCAGGTCGTTGACCGGGCGCCGCGCGCGCATGATACGCACGAAGGTGTCCTGAGCCAGGTCGTCGGCATCCGCAGCCTCCCCCAGACGCTTCAGCAGCCAGCGCTTCAACCAGCTGTGGTGCTGCGTGTAGAGGTGTTCGACATCCAGGTCGAAGGAGCTTGGGGGTCCCATTGGCGAGTGGCCTGCGTCTGCATGCTGGAAAGGCATACATGATAATCACTCGCAATTAAACGATGCAAGGTGAGCGGCTGCCCAGGCTCGCCCCTTGTTCCCATGGCTGAGCATCACCATAATGATAAGAATTCTTATTTGAACCCGACTGTATGAAAAAGCCCTGCATGGACGCACACGCCCAGGTCGATGGCCTTTACCGCGACCACCACCGCTGGTTGCGCAACTGGCTGCAACCGCGGCTCACCTGCCAGCACCTGGCCACCGACATGGTCCAGGACGTGTTCGTGCGTATCCTCACGGCAGACAACGCGGCCGAGCGCCTGCAAGCCGTGCGCGAGCCCAAGGGCTACCTGGCCACCATTGCCCGCCGCCTGATGATCGACCACTTCCGCCGCGCGCGCCTGGAGCGGGCGTGGTTGCAAACCCTGGCCGAGCAACCCGAGGCGCTGGACATTTCCGAAGAGGACCGCGCCGTGCTGCTGGAAACACTGTGCGAACTCGACACCATGCTGGCGGGCCTGGGGCTTGAAGTGCGCCGGGCGTTTCTGCTGTCGCAACTGGAGGGCATGCCGTACAAGGCCATTGCCGAGCAGTTGGGCATATCGCTGTCCACGGTCAACCGCCATATGGCCAAAGCGCTGCACCATTGCCTGCTGTTCAACCTTGAGGCCGGCCTGCAATGAGCGTGACCGACCCGCGCCAGCGTGCGGCACTGGAACAGGCGGTGCAGTGGTATACCTTGCTGCAGAGCGGCGCGGCCAGCCCGCAAGACCACCTCGGCTGGCAGCACTGGCTGCAACAAGGCGCCGCCAACCTGTGGGCCTGGCAGCAAATCGAGCGCCTGCAACAACGCCTGCAGAGCGTGCCCGCTGCCGTGGCCGGGCGCACGCTGGACCTCGCCGGCCAGGCCAGGCACAACACCCGGCGCAGTGTGCTCAAGGGCGTGGCGTTGATGTTGGGCGGGAGCAGCCTGGGCTGGCTGGGCGTTGACCAACTCGAAAACGGCGTCTGGCTTGCCGACCATCACACGGCGGTGGGCCAGCGATTGCCCGTGGCCCTGGCCGACGGTGGGCAGTTGATGCTCAACACCGACAGCGCAGCCGATGTAAGCTACGACGCCCAACAGCGCCTGGTGAACCTGCGCCACGGTGAGGTGATGGTCACTACCGCCAGCGACCCTGCCGGGCGGCCTTTCTTCGTACAGACCGTCCATGGTCGGGTGCAGGCCCTGGGCACACGCTTTTCAGTGCGCCTGCTGAAGCGGCAGACTCAGGTCTGTGTGTTCGAGCACCAGGTGCGCATTGCACCGGACCATGGCCAACCGCTGTTGCTGCAACCTGGGCAGCGCTGCCGTTTCTCTGCGGCATTTGCCGACTCGGCGCAGTCACTGGACGCCTCGCAGGATGCCTGGACTCAGGGCCTGCTGGTGGCCAATGAACAACCGCTGGCTGAGCTGGTCGCCGAACTGGGCCGCTACCGGCGTGGCTGGCTGCGCTGCGACCCGGCGGTGGCAGGGCTGCGCGTTAGCGGCACTTTCCCGGTGGATGACACCGACAAGGCCCTGCGTGCAATCACTAGCGTGTTGCCGATAGACATCGTGCACCGCACCCGTTACTGGGTGACCGTCAGTGCCCGACACACGGGATGAACACTTTTTTGCCTGCCGATGAGATTTCTTCTCTTTCTCGTTCGACTCAGGGGTAACGGGTGCATGACCCGCTTGCCAACATAAGAGAAGCCTTCCATGAAAACGCATCATCCGCTCCGCCCGCTGGCGGCCGGTATCCGCAATGCCCTGCTGGTTTCAGCCCTGCTCGCCGCTACCCCTGCCCTGGCCGACACCACGCCCCGTGAGTACCACATCGGCCAGGGCGACCTTGGCCAGGCGCTGACGCGTTTCGCCACCCAGGCCGGTATCGTGCTGTCGTTCGACCCCACCGCCACGCAAGGGCGCAAAACGCCGGGGCTGGAGGGTGTGTACGGTGTCGATGATGGCTTGCAGGTGCTGTTGTCGGGCAGTGGCCTGCGGGTGATGCGGAACAGTGACGACCGCTGGTTCATCATCCCTGCAGGTGAAGATACCGGGGCCATGGAGCTGTCCGCCACGCATGTGAACAGTGTCGGTTTGGGGGCAACCACCGAGGGGACCGGCTCGTACACCACGGGGGTGACCAGCACCGCGACCAAGATGAACCTGTCGATTCGCGAAACGCCGCAGAGTATCAGTGTCATTACCCGCCAACGCATGGATGATCAGCACTTGGCCAGCATCACCGATGTACTGAAGGAGACACCCGGCATCACCATGTCCCAGGACGGTGGTGAGCGTTTCAATATCTATTCCCGTGGCAGTGCCATCAACAGCTACCAGTTTGACGGTGTCAACACCAGCCAGCAGAACGAAACCCGCAACATGCCCAGCACCTTGCTGGACACCGCGCTGTACGACCACATCGAAGTCGTGCGCGGTGCGACGGGGCTGATGACCGGTGCGGGCGAGCCTGGTGGCGTGATCAACCTCATCCGCAAGAAGCCTACCCGCGAGTTCAAAGCCTATGTCAAAGGCAGTGTCGGCTCTTGGGACAACTACCGCAGCGAAGCAGACGTATCCGGCCCATTGACCGAAACCGGCAATGTGCGTGGACGCATGGTGGTAGCCAAGCAGGACAACCAGACCTTCATGGATTGGTACGACCAGAAGCGGGAGATCGTCTATGGGGTAGCCGAGGCCGACCTGACCGACACCACATTGGTGCGTCTTGGTGTCGACTACCAGAAATACCGGTCAACCGGTGCGCCTGGTGTACCGCTGATCTACAGCAATGGCCAGCAGACCCACTTCTCCCGCTCAACCAGCTCCGGTGCGCGGTGGATGTATGATGATTTCGAGACACTGAACTACACCGCGACCCTGGAGCAGCAACTGGCCGATGACTGGAAGCTGCGGGTGGTGAGCAATTACATGGATGTGGATCGCGATGCCGACCTGGGCTGGTTCCGCAGCACCACAGGTAACAGCTTCCTCAACCAGCAGACCGGGGTTGCCAGCGCCGAACGGGCAATGATATCTGCCAACCAGGTGCAGAAAGGTGTGGATGTAAACCTGCAGGGTAGCTATGAGCTGTTCGGTCGCTCCCACGACCTTGTGGTTGGCTACAACTATTCGGATTACAAGAACCACCATGACTCGCTGAGTGGTGGCAACACCGATTTCAACTTCTACACTTGGGACAACTACCTGGCCCGTGACGGTTATCGACCTTCGGTACTGCTGGATATCAAGACGCGACAAAGCGGGTATTTCGTCGCCAACCGCTTCAACCTGAGTGACGAGCTGCACTGGTTGCTGGGTGCACGGGTTTCGAACTACAGCTACGACTACAACTTCACCTCGCGGATCACAGGGCTCAATACGCCACGCAAGATGCGTGAAACAGGTGAAGTTACGCCCTATACCGGCCTGGTCTATGACCTGACACCTGAACAATCGATCTATGCCAGCTACACCGATATCTTCCAGCCCCAGTCATCACAAGACAAAAACGGCCAGGTACTCGCCCCGGTGATTGGCAAAAACTACGAAATGGGCTGGAAAGGCGAGTTCTACGAGGGTCGCCTGAATGCCAGCGCGGCACTGTTCGTGGTCGAGCGGGACAACTTTGCTGAACTGGACCCTGGGCAAATCACGCCGTCGCGTACATCCGCCTACCGAGCGGTGGACGGTGCCAAAACCAAAGGCTTCGACCTAGAAATCAGTGGCGAAGTCGCTCCGGGGTGGAACGTGCAGGCCGGGTACAGCCATGCTCGTACCGAAGACGCTGACGGCAAACGCCTGAACACCCAACTGCCGATGGACACCTTGCGCCTGTGGACGACCTACCGGCTTACAGGTCACTGGGACAAGCTGACCCTTGGCGGCGGTGTTAACTGGGACTCCAGCAAGTCCCTGACGTTTGCTGACCTGGACAATGCCAAGGCCAAGGATGAAGACTATGCCGTTGCAAGCCTCATGGCCCGTTACCAGGTGACTGATCACTTTGCGGCAACGCTGAACGTGAACAACCTGTTCGATGAGAAATACTACGCAGGCATGGCCGGCAGCTACGGGCATTACGGTGCACCGCGCAATGCGATGCTGGATTTGCGCTACGACTTCTGAAACGGGACATGTGCCGTAGTACTGTCCCGCAACCCCCTCAAGGAGCTTCACACATGGACGTACGCTGCACATCGATCGAAGACGTTCGCGCTCGCATCGATCACATCGATCAGAACCTGCTCGCCCAGCGCGGCCAGCTGGTAGCCCAGGCGGCCACTTTCAAAAAGACCACCGATGACGTTCGCGCACCCGCACGGGTCGAGCAAGTGATTGCCAAGGTGCGAGGGATTGCCGAAGAAACGGGGGCTTCGCCAGAGGTGGTGGAGCGGGTTTATCGGGCGATGATTGCAGCGTTCATCGATGAAGAGTTGAGCGTGCATGCCGGTTTGGCCGGTAAATAAACCGGGGCTGCTCGGCAGCCCCGGTATTTGAAGCCAACAACTTACCCTGGGGCTCCTCAACTGGCCAAGGTGAAGTCCGCTGCGGTTACTGTGGTTGCATCCGCCACCCCTACCAGGCGGATGGAGTCGGTGGCGCCAATGCTGACCAGCGTATCGTCGCCAACATCGGCGATGGTGACGCTGGCGGCAAAGGTAGCCGCAGTGATGTTGAAGGCAGTGATATCCAGCCGGTCCTGACCGCCCACCGCGTTGCTGTCGAAGTTGATGATCAGGTCATTGCCGAAGCCAGCGGCGAACTGGAAGACATCATTGCCGTCAGTGGCCATCATCGTGTCATCCCCGGCGCCGCCGTTGACGATGTCGTCGCCAACATCACCGTTGAGGAAGTCACTGCCGCTACCACCCGACAGGATGTCGTTGCCAGCGTCGCCGAACAACGTGTCGCTGCCAGCCCCACCGTTCAGGATGTCGTTGCCAAGGCCACCATCGAGGCTGTCGTTGTCATCGCCGCCGTTCAGGGTGTCGTTGCCACTGCCACCCAACAGTTGGTCGCTACCTGCACCACCGTTGAGTTGGTCGTTGCCAGCGCCTGAGGTGATGATGTTGTCCAGCGCGTTACCACTACCGCTGAAGTTACCCACCCCGGTATAGGTGAGGTTTTCGACGTTGGCACCCAAGGTGTAGCTGGCCAGCGCGGTACGCACGGTGTCCGTACCGGCTCCAGTGGCCTCAATCACCAGATCCCCAGCATTATCCACCACGTAAGTGTCGTTACCGAGACCACCCACCAGGCGGTCGGCACCTTCACCACCATTGAGCTGGTCGTTGCCAGCGCCGCCGAAGAGGATGTTGTCCAGCGTGTTGCCACCACCGATGAAGTTGCCTACCCCGGTATAGGTCAGGTTTTCGACATTGGAGCGCAGGATGTAGCTGGTCAACGTGGTACGCACGTCATCCGTACCGCCTCCCGCATTCTCGAACACCAGATCCCCTGCGTTATCCACCACGTAGGTATCGTTGCCGAGCCCCCCCACCAGGCGGTCAGCACCTTCACCACCATTGAGCTGGTCGTTACCAGCGCCGCCGAAGAGGATGTTGTCCAGCGTGTTGCCACCACCGACGAAGTTGCCCACCCCGGTATAGGTCAGGTTTTCGACGTTGGCACGCAGGATGTAGCTTGTCAGTGAGGTACGGACGTCATCCGTTCCGGCCCCCGCATCCTCGAACACCAGATCCCCAACGTTATCCACCACGTAGGTATCGTTGCCGAGACCGCCTACCAAACGGTCGGCACCTTCACCGCCATTGAGCCGATCGTTGCCAGTGCCACCGAAGAGGATGTTGTCCTGCGTATTGCCACCACCGACGAAGTTGCCCACCCCGATGTACGTCAGGTTTTCAAGGTTGGCACGCAGGATGTAGCTGGTCAGCGTGGTACGCACATCATCCGTACCGCCTCCCGCATTCTCGAACACCAGATCTCCAGCGTCATCCACCACGTAGGTATCATTGCCGAGCCCCCCCACCATCCGGTCTGCACCTGCGCCGCCATTGAGCCGATCGTTGCCAGCACCGCCGGTAATGGTGTTGGCCAGAGCGTTACCACCACCGATGAAGTTGCCCGCGCCGGTATAGGTCAGGTTTTCGACGTTGGCACCCAGGATGTAGCTGGCCAGGTTAGTCTGCACCAGGTCAACGCCGCCATTGAGCGCTTCGCTCACCGTGTCGCCGACGTTGTCGACCACGAAGGTGTCGTTGCCACCGCCGCCAGTCATGGCATCCGCGCCAAGCCCGCCGTCGAGGATGTCATTGCCAAGCCCACCAAACAGCTGGTCGGCGCCGTCCAGGCCCAAAATCACGTCATTGCCCGCGCTCCCGACCAGGATATCGGCACCGTTGGTGCCAACCAGTGCCAACCCTGGCACTGCCGTTGTCGCCGCCGAGGTGAGGGATTCCAGCGTGCCGAAGGCGTCGGTGTAACGCACAATCACCTGCAATTGCTGGCCGCCCTGGTTGAGGCCCGGGGTGAAGGTGGCCGCAGTGGCACCCACGATGTCGCTGAAGACGCCGCCAGTACCTTGCTGCCACTGGAAGCTGAATGCCCCCAGCCCATCCAGGTCGGCAATACTGCCGGTAAGTGCCGTCAGCGTCTGCCCGATGTCTGGCGTGGTGTCGCTGATCAACACCGCACCCGTCGGTGCATCATTGACGTTGGCCACCGGGTCGAGGATGTCGGAGGCAACACTTTCCTGCACACCGAAGTCATCCACGTAGTTCACCACTACGCGCATGTTCTGCCCCACTTGCGCCTGGGTCAGGACAAAGGTGCTGCTGATGGCGCCAGCGATGTTGACCCAACCAAGGCCCCGGTTGGACTGCCACTGGAAGGTGAACTGCGGGTTGCTCAGGCCGTCGGCATCGACAATGGTTGCCGTGTTGGCTGTCAACGTCTGGTTCTGCACCAGCAACCCGGTCACGGTCGGGCCGGCACTCGGCGCGCTGTTCGCCGACGAGTCGACGATTTCCAGCGTGCCCTTGGCGTCCTGATACACCGCGCGAACGCGGATGCTCAAGCCGGCCACGTCATCGGTTACGCGGTAGGTGGTGCCAATGGCCCGCGAGACCTCGCCTGCCGCAACGAAGGTGATGTCTTCGTAAACCCCCGACCCCGGCAGCGTTTCGACTTGCCAGTAGTACGCTACCGGGCCGTTGACTGCACCGGTAGGGTTGGCCGCACTGACGTTGTCCGCATCGCGCACTGCCAGCGGTGTTACACGCAGCAGCTGACCACTGACGGGGGTATCGTCACGTAAACCTGTGGCCGCATCGAGGATCGCCAGGTGCCCCGTAGGGCCGGCGTTCACGGCTGTGCCCACACCAGACGCCTGCGAGCGGTCAGAGAACTGCAGGCGCTCGATACCGGTCAGGCGGTCGACACCATCACGCCCGGCCACCAGGTCGGTGACGATCACCGCGTTGCCATCGACCACCACGCTGTAGTCGGTGGCCACCCCCGAGAACACCGCCGTGTCGTAGCTGTCGGTGCCATTGAGGATCTCCCGGATGATAACCAGCTGGCCCGGGTTGTAGGTGCCATTGAGCATGAACGGCACCATCGGCTCCATGCTGTCGAAACTGGCGATTTCCGGGCCGGTGCCATCGCTGTTGGCGCGCACGCTGATGCGCACGTTCAGCCACTTGTCACCGTCGAGGATGTCGTCGCCACCACGGCCTTCGATCAGGTCGCTGCCGCTGCCGCCGAGGATGATGTTGCCGCCATCGTAGAACGTCGCCCCGGCAGCCAGCAGGCTGGACAGGCCGTTGATCAGGTTGATGTTGGTCAGCACGCTGCCCGTGGCGCCATTGGTCGGCAGGCTCGCGGCGTCTTCGTTGTCACCGCGCAGGAAGTCGCCATGGGACGAGCCGGAAAGGCCTTCCATGATGTCGAAGCGCACCAGCGCCGACGCGCCCGAGCCCGGTACCGGCGGTACATCGAAGAAGCGGTCGCTGTAGTCGACGGTCACGCCCTGGGCCAGGTCCTTGAAGGTCGCCCAGTCGTAGCCGGAGCCGCCGATATAGCGGTCGCCGAAGCCCAGGCTGCCGACCATGATGTCGTCGCCGCCTTCACCGTTGAACTTGTCATTCTCGTTGCCGCCGATGAACACGTCGTTGCCGATGATCGGGTCGTTGCCGAGCGGGTCGAAGTTGTCGCCAGGCGCACCGTCCGAGGTGCCCTTCTCGATCCAGTCGTCGCCTTCGTTACCCATGTCCTGTTCGTTGGCCTTGCTGCCCAGGATAAAGTCGTTGCCCTGGCCGCCGATGGCTTCGGAAGCGTCCTCACCGGTGACGATGAAGTCGTTGCCGAAACCGCCGATGATCAGGTTGACGCCATTACCGCCGTGCAGCACATCGTTGCCGTCGCCGCCCTGGATATTGTCGTCACCGCCCATGTCGCTGATGATGTCGTCGCCGGCGCCACCGCGCAGCTGGTCGTTGCCGTCGCCACCCTCGATGCGGTCGTTGCCGCCATCGCCCCAGACCGTGTCGTCACCCTCGCTGGACACCAGGATGTCGTCACCGTTGGTGCCGCCCAGCACGATGTGCTCGGCACCGGCATAGCGGATGTAGTTGGTGTCCGGGCCAGCCGTCAGCGGGCTGTCGCGGAACACCACCTGCTCGCCGTTCTCGCCCAGCGGGTCGGCGTTGCCCAGGCCGTCGTTGTATTGCTTGCTCTGGTCCAGCTCCAGGTAGAAGCCCGGGTCGGAGAACACCAGGCCCGGCAGGTGGGTGGCCGAGGTGTTGGCCATGATCAGCTTGGCGAACGAGTTGCTTTCCAGCTCGGCGTTCATCGACAGGCCAGAGGTGCGCTCCAGGTAGTAGAAGCGGTCGCCGTCCTGCAGTTTCTCCATCTGGTTTTCGAACACGAAGTTGAAGGTACTGCCGAGCATGCCGCCGAACGGGGTTTTCGCTTCGGCCAGGCCGCCGATCCACAGGTCGATGGCATCGACACCGGTCACGGTCACAGCCTTCAGGTCATCGGCGGTACCCAGCACGCCATCCTTGCCCGGCAGGGTCACGTTGGCCCAGGCACCACTGCTGTTGAGGAAGTCCAGGCGATCGGCCGGCGCGCCATCGCCGCCGAACACCAGGGCCATGGCCGCCGCGCGTTTTTCCAGCAGGGTGGTGGCACCGGTGATGCTGCTGTGGGTGCCATAAGCCGCAATGAAGTTGATCAGCGACTCAGGGTGCTTCAGGTGCTGCACCAGGTCGACCCAGCTGGTGTACGGCTTGAGCTGGGTGTCGCCGGTTTGCCCGAAGATGTCGCGGCGCACGGCGTTCAGCGAGGGGATGCCGACATCACGGCCACGGGCGATGTTGATCGCCGGCAGGTCGAGCGGCAGGCCGAGCAGGTTGTTGCGCAGCGCCTCGGTGACGAACTCGTCGATTTCGTTACCGGCCTGGCGGGTGACCCCGCGCACGATGGCACTGGTGGCATCCTCGGGGGTGACGCCACTGGCGGCATAGGCCAGCGGGTTGAGGAACGCCGCGATCAGGCCCAGTTGCTGCTCGGGGTTGGCGCTGGCCGGGTCCTGGATGACGTTGAAGTCGACGTCAAAGCGGTCGACAGTTTCGGTCAGCATCGAGTGGCCGAAGCGGTACACGGTATGGGCGAACTCGGCCACGATCGACGCATCGAGGTCCACGTCGTACACCTGGGTCGGGGCGAAGAACAGGTCGACCCGAGGCTGCACGGTACGGGCGAACTCCTCGAACACCAGGTGCTGATACTGCATCTCGGTACCGAACTTGGCCGCCTGGAACAGGCGTTCGCCGTTCCATACCAAGGCGTCGATCTCGGCCGGGGTGACCGGCAAGGCGGTGACCGGGTTGAGCAGCCACTCGTTGAGGAACGCCAGGTCGCCCGAGTCGAGCACGGTGTCCATGGTCTGCGCCACCAGCCGGTTGTGCTCGGAGTGGAAGATGGCATGCACGGCGGTCAGGCCGATGTTCTCGTTAACCCGGCCATCACCGGCGATGTAGTGCGCATCCAGCAGTTCGTTGTCGTAGGCCAGGTTGGCACCGGTCTGCGGGTTGACGGGCACGGCGTTGCCGGCCACGTTGTCGGCATCCGGCGCCAGCACGCCACCGCTGAACACCGGCACAGCATTGTGTGCGATGTCGGCGAGGAACTGGTGCCCCGTGCGCACGGCGTTGGTCAGGTCGAGCGGCGCCAGCGGGTTGCCTTCGACCTGCTGGTCATCGGCCGTGCCGGCAATGCCGTCCAGGCCCTTCATCACCACCATCGGATAGCCGTTCGGCCCCTTGATGAAGTTGCCGTAGGCGTCGGTGGCCAGCAAAGGCACGTTGTCGACATCAGCGTCGGTCAGGTTGATGCCGAGCAGGTCGCGGGCCTGGGCCTTGACCACCTTCCAGGTGGCCATGCCACCGATTTCGGTGTCGTCGGCGGTGCCGAACTTGCCATCGGCGCCCAGGTCACGGTTGGTGATCAGGCGGCCTGTAGCGACAGGGCCATCATCGGTCATGATGTAGGCGCGCAGGAACACCTGGTGCGAGGGGTGCGAGCTGTAGGTCTGGTTCTGGTCCACGAACGGCGTGGTGGTGTTGGTGTGCTCGTGAATGTCATCGGCGTTGCCGAGGATGCCATCCGGCCCTGGCAGGTTGGTGGCGCGGGTTACCACCATGAAGTTGGTGAAGCCACCCTCCACGTACAGCGGGTCATCCGGCTGCAGCGGGATGTAGATGGTACCCGAGCCGCCCTTGGTGACCAGGTCCAGACCATGGTCGAAGAACTGCCCGAAGAAGGTCATCCAGGCGTTGAATGGCGCGGACAACCCGGCATCGGCAGCGGTGTTTTCGAACAGGTACACATCGTGGTCGTCGGTGGTACCGAACTGGCCATCCATGCCTGGGCTGGCGACGATGCGCACGCCATCCTTGAGCACGTCGTCATTGCCAGGCGTGCCGAAGTTGAGCACGCCATCCGCACCCGGGTCATAGGCGGTGGCATAGGCCGCCGGGTTGTTGGAAGTCTGGTCGACTACCAGGTTACTGATGACACGCGGCTGCGAGTCGAACACCGGGCCGCTGGTCTGCTGGTACGAAGAGCCGGGAATCGCCGGTGAGCCTGGGCCGAAGAAGCCGGCCGGGGCACCTTCTGCCGGGTTGAACACCGGGTCGGTCAAGCGCGGGAAGACGTTGTCGGCAGCACCAAACTGGGTGTTGTTGTTACCGTTGAGGTTCATCAGGTTGTTGTTCGAACCATCGACCGCGCGCAGGCCCAGAGGTGCACGGATGTTGGGGATGAGCGAGAGGATGTCCTGCCCGGCGGCATCAGCCTCGGCAATCTTGATCTGGGCAAGGATGAAGTTGAGGTCGGAGCGCACCATGTGCAGCCCCTCCCCGCCAGCAGTGGCGTCCACAACCGGGGTGGCCGGGGTCGGCACCACAGGTGCGCCCGGCTGTACCACGGCCGTGGGCTGCGAGAACAGCACTTCGGTGGTGCCATGGGCGTCCTGGTAGATCGCCTTGACCCGCAGGCTCAGCCCGGCCAGGTCTGGCGACACCTTGAACGACGTACCGTCGGCGCTCTGGAACGCCAGGTCGCCGGCCGGCAGCAGGATGATGTCCTGGAACACACCACTGCCCGGGTCGGCCTCGAACTGCCAGTAGTACGACACCGAACGGTCGGCAAGCGTGCCGGTCGGGTTGCCCGCACTGATGTTGTCGGCGTCGAGCACGCCCGCCACGCTCACTGTCAGCATGTCACCCACAATGATCGCACCGCCGTTGCCATCGAGCACGGTCGGGCTGCCGGTGGGTTGCGCGTTCACCCCTTCCACCAGCACGCGTTGGCTGTCGGCGAACTGCAGGCGCTCGATGTGCAGGAGGGTATCCACGCCATCGCGGCCGGCCACGGTATCGGTCACCGTCCACACGTCATCGGCAACGTCGGCGGTGCCTTTGGTGTTCTGGGTCACCACATATTCGCTCTGCACCCCGGAGAATATGGCGGTGTCAAAGGCCGCGCCGCCGGTCGAGGTACCCGGCAGGATTTCCCGCACGGCTTTGAGCTGACCTGGGTTGTAGGTGCGGTCGAGCATGAACGGGATCATGTCGACCATGCTGTCGAAGCTGGCGATCTCTGGCCCGGTGTGGTTGACGTCGCCTGGGGCATACACCGCAATGCGCACGTTCAGCCATTTATCGCCGTCGATCAGGTCATCGCCACCACGGCCTTCGATCAGGTCGCTGCCATTGCCGCCGAGCATGATGTTGCCGGTGGCAAAGCCGGTGGTCGGCAACCCGGCATCGGCCAGGAACTGCTGCAGGCCGCGGATCAGTGCCACGTTGGTCAGGGCGCTGCCGGTGGCACCGCCATGGTTGAGGATGGTCACAGCATCGACGTCATCGCCCTTGAGCACATCGGCGTAGTTCGAGCCGGACACCCCTTCCACCTCGGCGAAGCGGTCGAGGATGCTGGCCGGCGAGGCGCCGACCGGGTTGAATACACCAGCGTTCTGGTTTGGCGCATTGCCATGGGGCTGGGCCAGCGCGGCCAGGCTCAGGTCAACGGTAACGCCGACCTTGTCGTTCTTGTTGGTAATCCAGTCAAAGCCGGACATGCCGTCCATCTTGTCCTGGGCATCGCTGCCGACAAAGATGTCGTCGCCGCCTTCACCGATCATTTCGTCAAAGCCACCGCCACCGACGAAGATGTCGTTGCCGACCACTTCGTCACCCAGCAGCGGCGCAAAGTTGTCGCCGGGCGCACCGTCCTGGGTGCCCTTCTCGATCCAGTCGTCGCCCTCGTTGCCGGTGGGTGGCAGGTTGGTCTTGGCGCCGAGGATGAAGTCATCGCCCTGGCCACCGAAGGTGGTGGAAATGTCCTCGGTGGTGATGATGAAGTCCTGGCCGTCGCCGCCCAGGATCAGGTTGCCAGCCGCCAGCATGCTGCCGGCGACGATCACGTCGTTACCCGCGTTGCCTTCCAGCCGGTTGTCACCGAACGAGTCGGTGATGATGTCGTCGCCTGCGCCACCCAGTACGGCATCGTTGCCTGCGCCGCCTTCGAGCACGTCGTCGCCGGCATCGCCGTAAACGGTATCGTCACCTTCGCCGGAAATGATGATGTCGTTGCCGGCAGTGCCGCCCAGCACCACATGGTCTTCACCAGTGTAGTGCAGGAAGTTGCTGTCTGGCCCCACAGTGTCGGGGTTGTCGCGAATCACCAGCGGTACGATTTCCACGCCGTTGATTTCGATGCCGCCCGTTGGGTCGGCCTTGCCGTCGGCACCCAGCCCGGTGAACTGGTTGGCCTGGTTCACTTCCAGGGTGAAGGTGGGCGTGAGGAACACGGTGTTGGACAGGTGGGTGACGTCGGAGTTGGCCATGATCAGCTTGGCAAAGGAGTTGTTCTCCAGTTCCGTGCCGAAGTTCATGCCCGCCGTGCGCGACAGGTAGTAGAAGCGGTCACCGTTCTGCAACGCTTCCAGCTGGGTTTCGAAGACGAAGTTGAAGCTGGAACCCAGCATGCCGCCGAAGGGCATCTTCTTCTCGGCCAGGCCGCCCACCCAGAAATCGATGGCATCGACACCCGTCACCGTCACGCCGGCAATGTCGTCGGCCGTACCGGCGATACCGTCTTTGCCGGCCAGCGTCACGTTGGCATAGGCGCCGGTGCTGTTAAGGAAGTCCAGGCGATCGGCAGGTGCGCCGTCGCCGCCAAGCACCAGCGCCACGGCGGCGGCGCGCTTGGCCGCTTCGGTAGTGGCCCCGGTGATGGTGGCGTGGGTGCCGTAGGCAGCGATGAAGTTGATCAGCGACGCCGGGTGCTTGAGGTGGTCGGCAAAATCGACCCAGCTGATGTAGGCCTTGAGCTGGCTGTCGCCGGTTGCGCCATAGAACTCGCGGCGCGCCTCGTTCAGGCTGGGGATACCGGTGTCACGGCCACGGGCAATGTTCAGCGCAGGCAGGTCCAGCGGCAGGCCAAGCAGGTTGTTGCGCAGGGCCTCGGTGACGAACTCGTCGATTTCGTTGCCCAGCTGGCGGGTCACGCCGCGAATGATCGCACCGGCTGCCTCATCGGCGGTGGCACCGCTGCCGGCGAAGGCCAGCGGGTTGAGGAAGGCGGCGATCAGGCCCAGTTGCTGATCCGGGTTGGCGGGGTCTCCCGACACAGGGTTGAAGTCGGGGTCGAAGCGGTCGACGGTTTCGGTCAGCATCGAGTGGCCGAAGCGGTACACCACGTGGGCGAACTCGGCGAGGATGGCCGGGTTGATCGACGTGTCGTAGCCGTTGGGGGCCAGGAACTCATCGATCTGCGGCTGAATGGTGCGCGCGAACTCTTCGAACACCAGGTGCTGGTACTGCATTTCGGTGCCGAACTTGGCGGCCTGGAACAACCGCTCGCCGTCCCATACCAGCGCGGCGATGCCGGCTGGCGTGGTGGGTATGGCGGTGACATCGTCGACCAGCCACTCGTTGAGGAACGCCAGGTCGCCCGAGGCCAGCAAGGTGTCTTTGGTCTGCTGTACCAGGCGGTTGTGCTCGGAGTGGAACACATGGTGCACGGCCGTGAGGCCAATGTTTTCGTTCACCCGGCCGTCACCGGCGATGTAGTGGGCGTCGAGCAGTTCGTTGTCGTAGGTCAGGTTGTTGCCGCCTGGGCCAACTGGCTGGGCGTTGCCTACTGCGCTGTCGGCGTCAGCCTGCAACACGCCACCCACCACCACGGGCGCGGCGTTGTGGGCAATGTCGTCAAGGAAGCCATGCCCGGTGCTCACGGCGTTGGCCAGGCTGATCGGCGCGTTGCGGTCGCCTTCGACCAGTTGGGTGACGTCGTCGGCCGTGCCGGCAATGCCGTCGGCACCATTGTTCACCCGCATCACCACCTGCGGCATGCCATTGGGCCCGCGCAGGAAGTTGCCATAGGCATCGGTGGCCAGCAGCGGCACGCTGTGCACGTCGGCGTCGGTCAGGTTGATACCCAGCATGTCACGGGCCTGAGCCTTGACCACCGCCCAGGTGGCCATGCCGCCATTCTCGCTGTTGCCATCGTCGGCCGTGCCGAACTTGCCGTCCGCGCCCAGATCGCGATTAGTGATCAACCGCCCGGTGGCCACCGGGTCGCCTGCGGCATTCAACGCATATTCGCGCAGAAACACCTGGTGCGAGGGGTGCGAGCTGTAGGTCTGGCTCTGGTCAACGAACGGCGAGGTGGTGTTGGGCTGGCTATCGTCGGCGGTGCCCACCACTCCATCGGCGCCGGCGGTGCGTACGGCGCGTGACAGCACCATGAAGTTGGTCGGGCTGCCGGCCACGAACAGCGGGTCGTCCGGGCGCAGCGGAATGAACACGATATCGGTGCTGCTTTTGGTCACCAGGTCCAGACCGTGGTCGAAGAACTGGCCGAAGAAGGTCATCCAGGCGTTGAAGCCAGCCGTCAGGCCCACGTCGGGTGAGACATTGGGAATGAAGAACACAGGCTTGTCATCAGCGGTGCCGAACACCCCATCGATACCCGGGCTCATCACCGGGGCAGCGCCGCCATTGGCCTCGACCGCAGCCGGGTTGTTCGCCGTCTGGTCAACGATCAGGTTGCTGATGGTGCGCGGTTGCGAATCGACGACATTGCCGGTGCCCACATAGTTGGCGCGGTAGGAGGCATCGAGCAAGCGCAGGAACGCGTTGTCAGAGGCGCCAAACTCGCTTTGCCCGGCGACCAGGTTGTTGAAGCTGCCATCCACGGTGCGCAGGCCGAACGGCACCTGACTGTTGGGCAGCAGGTCGATCAGGCTGGCGCCATCTGCGTGGGCTTCGGCGATGAAGATCTGTTTGAGGATGAATTCCAGGTCTGACTTGCTGAAATTGGCCATTTCAATTGCCCTCGATCATTCAAGAGAAATCACAGGGCAACAGGGTCCTTCCCGCGCCCAGTCAGTGTTGACGTGCGCAGTATCTGGTTCTTTTTTAAGGGCTCGGCAGCTCAACGCTGTTGTGTTGGCGCCCCAGCCTCATTTCTCGAAAGCCGGCCCCACCGCTCCGGGAGGGCCTGTTAATCGTGCGATACAGGTGTAACGCACGTGCATCGACCCCAGCTTGCACAGGGCCCGAATACTTCAGACTAAAGTCGTAGGGCAAAAGCTTGTCAATATCCCGTCAAAAAAATCGTTCGATGATGATAATGCGATGCAACTAGCTGTTTTTCTGGTACTTATGAAAAGTTCAAAGTATTTATAGAGCAAAATGATATTACTGAATGTTTCGTTGCAACCTACGCTCCAGCATGTGGGAGCAACGCAGCGTTTTGGACTATTCGCCATAAGAGCGACCCGCCTGCGAGCCGACCAAGAAGCCACAACTACCGTTGTACGGGGCGCCGCAAGGGCTTCCCGACTTGTAACGAAGGGAGGCCCCCGATGCCTAAGCCACCACGCACCCGCTCCGAGCTGGCCGACGTGCTCTTTCGCTTGCGCCGCAGCTTCTATGCCTTGGCCGCCTTCAGCGGCGTGATAAACGTCATGATGTTGACGCCAGCTATTTATATGCTGCAGGTGTACGACCGCGCGCTGGTCAGCCGCAACGTCACCACCCTGGGCATGCTCACGCTGCTGGTGGTCGGGTTGTTCCTGTTGATGTCGGCACTGGAGATGACCCGTACCCGCGTGCTGATCCGGGTGGGCAACTGCCTGGACATGGACCTCAACCGGCGCATCTTCAGCGCCGCGTTCGAGCGCAACCTGAGCCGCGCCGGCGGCAACCCGGCCCAGGCCCTGCAGGACCTGGCGCAAGTGCGGCAGTTTCTGACCGGCAATGGTTTGTTCGCCTTTTTCGATGCGCCGTGGACGCCGATCTACCTGGTGGTCTGCTACCTGATCCACCCTTGGCTCGGGCTGGTCACGATGATTGGCTCGCTGATCCTGGTGGGCCTGGCCTACCTCACGGAGAAGGCTACGCAAAAGCCACTGGCCGAAGCCAATCAGGCCGCCATGTCGTCGGCCAGCTACGCCAACAACAACCTGCGCAACGCCGAAGTGATCGAGGCCATGGGCATGCTGCCGTCAATCGGCAAGCGCTGGTACCAAGGGCACTTGCGCATCCTGCAGATGCAGACCCTGGCCTCCGACCGCGCGGCGCTGATCAGCAGCACCGGGCGTTTCGTGCGCATCACCTTGCAGTCGTTGATCCTCGGTACCGGTGCGTTGCTGGCAATAGAGGGCAAGATCACCCCCGGCATGATGATCGCGTGTTCGATCCTGACCGGCCGCGCCTTAGGCCCGGTGGAGCAGGTGATTGCCTCCTGGAAGCAGTTGCTCGGTTGCCGCTTGGCCTGGGGCCGGCTCAACGACCTGCTGCAAGACTATCCGCAGCGGCCACCGAGCATGTCGCTGCAGCGGCCGATGGGCATGCTGGCCGTGGAAAACGTGATCGCCGGTGCCCCCGGCACCACCACCAGCATCGTGCGCGGGGTCAGCTTCAGCCTGGTGCCGGGTGAAAGCTTAGGCATCATCGGCCCTTCGGCTTCGGGCAAGTCTACCCTCGCCCGCCTGCTGGTGGGTGTGTGGCCGGCGCAGGCCGGCAAGGTGCGCCTGGATGGTGCAGACATCTTCACCTGGAACAAGGCCGAACTCGGCCCTTGGCTGGGCTACCTGCCGCAAGACGTGGAGCTGTTCGAGGGCACCATCGCCGAAAACATCGCACGCTTTGCCGAAGTGGACAGTGACGCGGTGATCCGCGCTGCCCGCAGCAGCGGCGTACACGACATGATCCTGCACTTCCCGCAGGGCTACGACACGCGCCTGGCCGCCGACGGCACGCCGCTGTCCGGCGGCCAGAAGCAGCGTATCGCCCTGGCCCGCGCCCTGTATGGCGAGCCCAACCTGGTGGTGCTGGACGAACCCAACGCCAACCTCGATGACGTCGGCGAGAAGGCCCTGGTGGATGCGCTGGCCGAGTTGAAGGCGCGCGGCGCCACGGTGATCCTGATTTCCCATCGGCCCAATGTGCTGTGCGCCGTGGACAAGATACTGATGCTGCGCGACGGCGCTGTGCACATGCTCGGCAGCCGCGACGAAGTGTTCGCGGCGCTGCGCAAGGCTGCCGTGATTCCAGCGGCCGGTGCGGCACCGCTGGCTTCGGTCAAAGTAAGGGAGTAGCCGATCATGCAGATGACTCAACACGCTGAATTGATCCCCGCCGAAGCCAAGAACCTGATCGACCTGGATGCGGCCCGGCCAGTACGCTGGGGCGTATGGATGGTGATTGCCGGCTTTGGCGGTTTCCTGCTGTGGTCTTGCCTGGCACCACTGGACGCAGGTGTGGTGGCCACCGGCACGGTGAAGGTCACCAGCAACCGCAAGGCGGTACAGCACCTGACCGGCGGCACGGTCGAGGCGATCCTGGTGCGCGAAGGCGATCTGGTAAAGAAAGGCCAGGAAGTGGTGCGGCTCGACGCCCTGCGCGCGGTCGCTGAACAAGGCGCGCTCAGCGCCCAGTACATCGTCAGCAAAACAGTGGAAAACCGCCTGGAAGCCGAACGCGACGGCCACGACACGGTCACCTTCGACCCTGCCCTGCTCCAGCACTACGCCAATGACCCGCGCTTGCTGGCCGCCATGGACTTGCAACAGCGCCTGCTCGACACCCGCCGCGCCGGCCTGGCAGGTGAGCTGAGCATCCTTGAGGAAAACCTCACCGCTTCGGCGGTGCAGCTCAAGGGCCTGCAGCAGGTGTACGGTGCCCGCGCCTCGCAGATCGGCTTCCTCAACCAGGAACTGCAAGGCACCCGGGTGCTGGCCGCCGAAGGTTACGTACCGCGCAACCGCCTGCTGGAGCTGGAGCGCAGCAATGCCGACCTGTCCGCCGGCCAGGCAGAAAACCTCAACAACATCGCCCGGGCACGCAGCCAGGCCACCGAGATCAAGCTGCGTATCCTGCAGCGCCAGCACGACTACCTGAAGGAAGTGGAATCGCAACTGACCGACACCGCCAAGGAAAACACCACCCTCGCCGACCGTTTGCGTGCACTGGACTACGAAGTGACCCATACGGTGATCCGCTCGCCGATCGATGGCATGGTCCAGGGCCTGAGCATTGCCACGGTCGGCGGCATCATCCAGCCCGGTGCCAAGATCATGGAGGTGGTGCCACTCGACCAGCCCCTGCAAGTAGACGCGATGATCCCGGTGCAGGCCATCGACAAGATGGTGCCAGGCCTGGACGTGGACATCGCCTTCCCGGCCTTCAACCACGCACAGACGCCGAACATTCCGGGGCGGGTGAAAACCATTTCCGCCGACCGCCTGCTCGACGAAGAAAGCAAGCAGCCGTTCTACCTGGCCCAGGTGGAAGTGACGCCCGCCGGCATGGGCCTGCTGGGCAGCAACCATATCCGCCCCGGCATGCCCGCCACCGTCACCATCAAGACCGGCGAGCGCAACCTGCTCAGCTACTTGCTCAAACCCATGCTCGAACGCGTCGACGCCGCGTTCAAGGAGCAATGACATGAAACGCCCGTGCCTGATGTTGTGCCTGCTGGGGGTTGCCGTACAGGCCAGTGCCATGGACCTGAAGCAAGCCTGGGACCTGTTGCAGTACCAGGGCCCGATCTACCAGGCCGCCGTGCATGAGAAACAGGCCGGCAGCGAAAACCGCGCCATCGGCGAAGCCGGCTTGCTGCCACAGATCAACGCTTCGGCCTATTTCAACAGGGTCAATGGCAGCCAGCGCCAGAATGGCCAGGACAACGACCTGGACTATGACTCCAAAGGTGCCAACGTGCGCCTGCGCCAACCATTGTTCAACAAACAGAAGATGGCCGAGTACCGCCAGGGCCAGCAGCGGGCCGACTACAGCGTGGCGGTGTTCGATGCCAAGAGCCAGGACGCCGCCGTACGCCTGGCCGACGCCTACTTCGACGTGCTGCTGGCCAGCGAAACCATCACCCTGGCCAAAGCCAAGCTGAACGCTTTCGAAGAGCAACTGGCTTCGGCGAAGCGGCGCAAGGAACTGGGCGCTGGCACCATCACCGATGTCGACGAGTCGGTCGCTCGCCGTGACCTGGCCGAGGCCGACCTGATCGACGCCCAGGACAACCTGGTCAATACCCGGCGCAAGCTGGAGGAGTACATTGGTGAAACCCCACAGTCGCTGACCACCTTGCAGCCAGGCTTCAGTACACCGCCGCTGATGCCAGGCAACCTGCAGGACTGGCTGGTCAAGGCCCAGGCAGACAGCCCGTTGATTCATGCACGCCGGCACAGCTACGAGCTGGCCGAAGAAGAAGTGAAACGTGCCCGCGCCGGGCACTACCCGACCCTGGATTTCGTGGCCGGCTACACCGCCGGCAGCAGCCAGTCGATTTCCGAGATCAACCAGCGCAACCACTACAGCTCGATCGGGCTGGAGCTGAACATTCCGCTGTACAGCGGTGGCAGCACCAGCGCCCTCACCCGCCAGGCCAGCGCCAACAGCTCCAAGGCCCTGGACGAGCTGGACGCCACGCGCCAGGAGGTGATTTCCGACACCACCCGCGAGTACCGCGGTGTGCAGAGTGGCGCCTTGCGCATTCAGGCGCTGGAAAAAGCCGTGGCTTCCAACGAGCGCTCGCTGACCTCCACCCGCAAGGGCTTCAAGGAAGGCGGTACCAGCACCAACTCGGATGTACTCAATGCCGAAGAGTTGCTGTACGACGCCCGTCACGACCTGTTCGAGGCGAAGCTGAACTACCTGATGTCGCGGCTGCGGCTGGCCTCGTCGGTGGGTAGCCTGGGCGATGACGACATCGAGCAGATCAACAATTACCTGGGGCCGGAACTGATGGTTAGCAATTGATCGGAGCACACACGGTAGCGGTGGCCGGTTTATTGGCGTCAGGCTATGATCGGTCACCCTTCCGCGGACACCCTGCCCCATGCCCGTAGACCTGCAAGCGTTATACCCCAGGCTGATCCACCTGATGCTGGACACCGTGTTCGTGGTCGACAGGGACAACCAGATCGTCTTCGTCAGCGATGCCTGCGAAGCGCTGCTGGGTTACCAGGCCCGCGAGCTGATCGGCACACCGATCACCGACTACATGCACCCGGACGACCTGGCCATCACCCGCGCGTCGATTGTAAGGGTGATGAACGGGCAGCCCCATTACGACTTCCGCAACCGCTATGTGCGCAAGGATGGCGGGATCGTGCATATCCTGTGGGCAGCCAGCTGGTCCGATGAGGCGCAAGCACGCATCGGTGTGGCGCGGGATGTGACGGCACTGCACCAGGCAGAAGAAGAGCTGCGCTTTCTGGCCCATCACGACCCGCTGACCCGGCTGGCCAACCGGGCCATGTTCAACGAACGGCTCGACAATGCCCTTGCCGCAGCCCGGCGACACAGCCGTCCGTTGGCGCTGCTGTTTCTCGATATCAATGACTTCAAGGACATCAACGATAACCACGGGCACAGCGTGGGCGACCGGGTACTGTGCACCCTGGCCCGGCGCCTGGAGCGCTGCGTGGGCGCGGGCGACACGGTAGCGCGCATGGGCGGTGACGAGTTCACCGTCCTGTTGACCGACTGCCCGTCGCCGGAAGCCATTGCCGAACACATGGCGAATATACTGGCGGCCATGGCCGAACCGCTCGGCGCAGACATGCCGGATATCGACACACCCTCCTGCAGCATTGGCCTGGCCTGTTTCCCGCAGGACGGCCACGATGCCGACATGCTGTTGCGTCATGCCGACGGGGATATGTACCGGGTCAAGCGAAAACACACTGCAACCGGGTGACGATACCCCCTGCCCTCTGTCCGGCCTCTGCCTCAGAAGTCGACAGTAGCCGACAGCTGCAACGCTCTCGGGTAACCCGGCGATATCGCGCCGTACGATGCCACACCCGACCAGTACTCACGGTCGAACACGTTCTGTACTGTCGCCCGGAACGTTGTAGGGCGGCCATCGATCCGGGTGGCGTAGCGCGCACCGATGTCAAACCGAGTCCAGGCGTCAAGTTCCTGGGTGTTGGCTTGGTCAACGTACTGGCTGCCCGTGTGGATAGCGCCACCGGTCAGCGTGACACCTTCAGCCCATGGGGTGTCCCACTCAGCCCACAGGTTGGCCTGCACATCGGGTACACCTACTGCCTCGTTGCCCTTGTTGGCGGCCGTGGCCGAATCGGTCAGCTTGCCGTCCAGCACGGTAACGCCACCCAGCAGGCGGGTGCCCGGCGCGATTTCCCCGAACATGCTCAGTTCGATACCGCGGTTACGCTGCTCTGCCTCGACCGAGAAGCGGCCGTCAGTGCCCAACTCACCACTGGGTTTTTCTATCTGGAATACCGCCAGCGTGGTCATGAACGTGTTGTGCTCGTACTTCACGCCCAGTTCTTGCTGCTTGGTCGTGTAGGGCGCAAACGCATCGCCGACGTTGGTTGCCCCGGCCGGTGCGTTATCGCCTTTGCTCAGGCCTTCAACATAGTTGTAGTACAGCGAGACGTTTTCCCACGGTTTGACCACTACACCTACGACGGGTGTGGTTGCACTTTCGTTGTAGTGCTTGGCTGAAGCGGTCGGCAAGTAGTTGCGCGATTCGACTTCCTGCCGGCGCACGCCCAGCGTCAATTGCACGCGGTCGTCGAGGACCGCCAAGGTGTCGGTCAGGGCAACGCCAGACAGCTCGGCCTCAGACACCCGGCTCACCTTCGGTGCAGCGATGTATTGCTTGGGCACATCAACCGGGTGGTAGATGTTCGAAAGGATTGGCGTGCCATTATTGATGCCGCGTGACAACTCATCCTGATAGCGAGTGGCCATGGCCGTAACCGTGTGATTGACCGGTCCGGTTTCAAACAGCGTACGCAGCCCCACATCGGCCGTGGAACGATCGACGTTGAACTTGTAGTAACCGGGGGTATTGCTGGTGTCGCCTGCCGCATTGAGAACTCTGGGTACCTGGTCGGACATCCGCGCCACATCCGCCCTGCCGCCACCTGCGTGGGCAAACACCGTCAGTGAGTCGCTGATGTCATATTCACCGCCCAGCAACGCTGATTGCTCGCGGGTTTTCGACCACCCCCAGTCCTGTGGCAGGTTGGTGCGACCGCTGGCGGCGGAGGGCACGCCGAAACCTGGGGCCACGGTGAAGGGGCGTGAAGCGGCATCCCAGCGCTCCTCCTGGCTGATGAAGTCGAGGTTCAGACGCAAGCGCTCACCTTGATAGTCCAGGGCGATGGCGCCGATGTCCAACGCACGCTGCTGGTCATCGATAGCCGTATCGCCTTGGGCCAGGCTGCCATTGAAACGCACGCCCCACTGCCGCTGATCGCCGAAACGGCGGCTGATGTCGAGGTGGCCACCCACCTGCGTGTCAGAGCTGTAGCTGGCGGTGACACGCGTCAAATTCTCGGCAAGTGCACGCTTGGGCACGATGTTGATGACGCCACCGACGCCGCTGTTCGGGGAGATACCGTACATCAAGGCACCCGGCCCCTTCAGCACTTCGACCCGCTCGGCATATTCGGTGAACACCCTGTAGTTGGGGGCTACGCCGTACACGCCATCGAAGGCCAGTTCGCCCAGGTTGCCCTCACCCACCGGGAAGCCGCGAATGAAGAACGAGTCGACGATGCCGCCCGTTTGCCCGGTAGAACGCACGGACGGATCACGCTCAAGGGCGTCAGCCACGGTCACCGTCTGCAAGTCGGCAAGGGTTTTTGCGGTGTAGCTGGTGACGTTGAACGGCGTATCCATCACATCCTTGTTGCCAAGCATGCCAAGCCGGCCGCCGCGAGCCACCTGCCCCCCTGCGTAAGCTTCAGGCAGTGTTTCGTGGCGCATGCTGTTGGCATCGATGGTGGTGGCGGCCAGTGTGAGGCCTTCTCCACCGCTTGCCTGACGAGCGAGTTGGTAACTGCCGTTGCTCAATTCCACCAACTCAAGGCCACTGCCGGCAAGCAAGCGGGTCATACCGTCGCGCGCCGAATAGGCACCGCTCAGCCCGGGGCTGTGCAGGCCCTCTGTCAACGCTGGTTCAAACGACAACGCTACCCCCGAGGCCAGCGCGAAACTGGACAATGCCCGCCCCAAAGGGCCCGGGGCAATTTCGTAGGTGCGGATGGTCACGCTATCCAGGGGTTGCGCGACGGCGGGCAAAAGGTAACCGGCCCCTGTCACCAGAACGGCACCGAAGAGTGTGTTGCGCACCGCTACAGCTAACGCACGCTCACGAAATGGACGACTTGCAACAGGCATGACAGGCGGGTCCTTCTGGCTGGGAATGGAAGTGTTCATTCCTGTTGCCAGCCGAGACTGAAAAAAGTATCACCCGGACAGCAGTTTTTTTCCGCGCCTTACATTTCAGGACTCTGCAGGATAAAGCAGGGTCCAGTAGCCATTCATGTGCGCGGACACCCGCAACGCATAGGTCGACTCCAGCATGCTCAGGCTGCGCGGGGTGTCGCTGACCGGAAAGGCCCCCGAAATGCGCAGGTCGGCAATGCGCGGATCGCAGCGAATGAAGCCGCGCTGGTAGCGCGTCAGCTCGGCAGCAAAATCAGCCAGCCGCATGTTGTCTGCCAGCAGCATGCCTTCGGTCCAGGCCGTCGCGCTGCTATCAACCGGCATCGGCCTGCCAACCGCATGAGCGTTGAAATCGGCACGTTCACCGGCCTGCACTACGGTGGCTGCATGGGCTGTTGCACGGGAAGGCTCAATCCGGATGGCCCCCTCGATAACGGCCAGGTAGGTACGCCCATCCCGTTCTCGCACGCTGAACCGTGTACCCAGCGCTTGCATGCGCCCTTCCCGTGTGCCCACCCGCAGAGGGCGCGCGGGCACTACGATATCGGGTGCTGTCTGCACCAGGATTTCGCCACGAAGCAGCTGAATGAAGCGCTCGTCGGCATCGAAGCGAACGTCGATTGCCGAGTCGGTATTGAGGAAAATCTGCGTGCCATCAGCCAGCGCAAGCTGACGGCACTCGCCTATGCCCGAGCGATAATCGGCAGCCCAGCCTTGTCTGTCGGTCAGCGTCCAGCCGGCCCACCCTGCCGGGAGCACGGCCAACAGCAACGCCAATCGGCTGATCATCGCGCGACGGCCAGGGTCGGTCGGGCGGTCGAGCGCAGACATCGACAGCGCCGGGGGCAAGCCATCCAGCTTGCCCATCAGCCGCTCGGCACGTTGCCAGGCCTGCGCCCGCTCAGGGCTGCTGTTGCGCCAGGCCTGCCAGTCGGCCCTTTGCGCATCGGTGACATCACCGGCGCTCAAGGTCATCAACCACTCGGCCGCCTCTTCAAGCACCTCGGGGGCCGCCGACGTGACACGCTGGACATCAGCCATTCAGTCGACCAGCCTCAGACACTGGAGAAATGCCTGTTTCATGTAACGCTTGATGGTGATGAGCGACACGCCTAGCTGCTCGGCAATGGCTTCGTACTTCATGCCGCCCAGCTGGGACAGCAGAAACGCGCGCCTGACCAATGGCGGCAAGGTGTCGAGCATGGCGTCTATTTCGTGGAGGGTTTCCAGAATCAGCAAGCGGGACTCAGGCGAAGGCACCTCAGGCGCTGGCAGGTGCTCAAGCGCCTTGAGGTAGGCGCGCTCCAGAGACTTGCGCTGGCACCAGTTGGCAAGGATGCCCCCTGCAACACAGCTCAGGAAGGCGCGCGGTTCATCGAACACCACCGTTTTCGAGGCCAGGATACGTGCGAAGGTATCCTGAACCAGGTCAGCCGCATCGACTGCATTGCCCAGGCGCCTGCGAAGTTTGGCATGCAGCCAGCCTTGGTGGCCGTTGTAGAGTGCCTCTACATTGCGCAGGTGATTGTCGGAACCAGGTAGCACGTCGCTCATGGGGGCGATTCTGTTTGCGCAAGTGAGAATTGTTTTCAATATTAAGGTAGCGTTTCAAGACAACGCAAGTTCAACCACCAGGACACCACCATGCCTGACCCTGAAAGCACCCTGCTCGACAGTTGGCAGCACAACGCGCAAGCCTGGATTGAAGCCGTGCGCAGCGGCGCCATCGAAAGCCGCCGCCAGGTCACCGACCAGGCGATCCTGCTGGCCATTCTTGGCCGCCAGCCCGAACGGGTGCTGGACCTGGGCTGCGGTGAGGGCTGGCTGCTGCGCGTACTGGGTGATCGCGGGATCGAAGCCGTGGGCGTCGACGGTGACAGGACATTGGTGGATGCCGCGCGGGCTGCGGGCTCGGCCGAGGTGCACCTGGCCAGCTATGCGCAGTTGGCCGAGGACCACGTCTACGTAGGCAAAGGCTATGACCTGATCTGCGCCAATTTTGCGTTGTTGCACCAGGACATCATTCCGCTGCTGGCGGCAACGCACAACCTACTGGTGCCTGGCGGTGCGCTGGTGATCCAGACGCTGCACCCTTGGAGCATGGCGGGTGGTGACTATCAGGATGGCTGGCGGGAGGAGTCATTTGCCGGCTTCACCGGGGATTGGCAGCCAATGCCCTGGTATTTCCGTACCTTGGCCAGTTGGCTGAATGCGCTGGACATGGCAGGGTTGCGATTAGTCAGCCTGCAGGAGCCGCAGCACCCGCAGAGTGCGGTGCCGCAGTCCTTATTGATGGTGGCTGAGCGCCCTTGAGACGCTCAAGCCCCACACAGCTCAAGCTTCAGAGCACCGGCTTGCGCACCGCCCCGCTGCGGGCTTTGGCCATGGCCGCCAGGCGCACTGCCACGTTGGCCGCGCCGTAACCGGCATAGCCACCCTTGCGCTGGATGATCTCGAAGAAGAAGCGCTCCTCGAACGGTTCGGTGTACACGTGGAACAGCTCGCCGCCCTGGGCATCGCGGTCGTACAGCACGTTGTAATACGCCAGCTCGCTGAGGAACTCGTCGTCGAAATCGAAGCGTGCTGCCAGGTCGTCGTAGTAGTTCAGCGGGATTTCCAGCAACGGCACACCGGCCAGCTTGGCGCGCGCCACTTCGCGGAAGATATCATCACAATCGAAGGCGATGTGATGCACGCCCGAACCGCGGTAGCTGGACAACGCATGGGCGATGGCGGTGTTGCGGTTTTCCGAAATGTTCAGCGGCAGGCGCAAGGTGCCGCACTGGCTACGTAGCGCGCGGCTCTTGACCAGGCCGTACGGGTCGGGCAGCACCACTTCGTCATCAGCGGCGAAATCGAACAGGCTCTTGTAGAACAGGACCCAGCTGTCCAGCGACTCGGCCGGCAAGGCCAGGGCCATATGGTCGATGCGGCGCAGGCCACCAGTGGCGGTGGCGTTCTTGTCCAGGCTGAAATCGGTATCGTACAGGGTCTGGCCGGCAGTGCCCTGTTCTACCAGGTACAGCAGGCTGCCATCCGGCGCACGCACCGCCGGTACTTCACATTCGTTAGGGCCGACCAAGCCCCGGAACGGCTGGCCACGGTAGGCAGTCGCGCGCTTCAGGGCTGCCTGCTGGTCCTTGACCCGCAGCGCGGTGGCGCACAGCGACGGGCCGTGGGCCTCGAAGAAGTTGTGGCCGAAGGAATACGGTTCGGCGTTCAACACAATGTTGATATCGCCCTGGCGCAGCAACTGCACTTCTTTGCTGCGGTGTTTGCCGGCTTCGGCAAAACCCAGGCGTTTCAGCCAGCTGGCCAGACGCGCGCCAACGGCTTCGTCAACCGCGAATTCAAGGAACTCCACACCGTCATAGGTGCTCGCCGCTGGCGGGGTGAACAGCACGCCAGGTTCGATCGGCGTGTTTTCCTGCTCCAGGCGCAGGCGGGTCTGCTCTTCGAGGTACAACAGCGAGCGCAGGCCATCAGCGGCATTTTGCCGTGGCGGCGCAGCGCGGAACCCATCGTTGAAGATTTCCAGCGATAGCGGGCCACGGTAACCGGTGGCGAGGATCGGCGCCAGAAAACCGGCCATGTCCATTTCACCCTGCCCCGGGAAGCAGCGGAAGTGGCGGCTCCACTCCAGCACATCCATGGCCAGAATCGGCGCGTCGGCCATCTGCACGAAGAAGATCTTGTCGCCGGGGATGTCGCGGATCGCGCTGGGGTCGCCCTTCAGGGACAAGGTATGGAAACTGTCGAGGATCACCCCGAGGGCCGGGTGGTCGGCCTGGCGCACCAGGTTCCACACTTGCTGGTAGGTGTTGACGTGGCGGCCCCAGGCCAGCGCTTCGTAACCAATGCGCAGGCCGCGCTTGCCGGCGTGCTCGGCCAGCAGGCGCAGGTCATCGACCAGCAACTGTTCTTCGCCCAGGGCATCGGCCTGGACGTTGCTGCACACCAGCACCAGGTCGGTGCCCAGCTCCTGCATCAGGTCGAACTTGCGTTCAGCGCGGTCGAGGTTTTTCTGCAGGCGGTCGCGGCGACAGCCTTCAAAGTCGCGAAACGGCTGGAACAGGGTAATGGCAATGCCAAGATCAGCGCACATCTGGCGCACCTGGCGCGGGCTGCCGGCGTAATAGAGCAGGTCGTTTTCGAAGATCTCGACGCCGTCAAAACCGGCGGCGGCGATGGCTTCGAGCTTTTCCGGCAGGGTGCCGCTCAAGGACACGGTAGCGATCGAACGCTGCATGGCGGGAGTTCCTTGTTGTTAGAAAATGACGGTGCCAGTCAGGTAAAAACCACTGTCACAGTTTATGGCACGATCGATTATTCGCAGGTAAAGTCGCCGCTTCAATCTCTTTGTACGGAATGGTTAGTTTTGCGTTCGATTATCGCACAAAACCCAATTTAGCGAATTGCTAGACCGCAGCCCCAGGGTCAACATGACACCCAGACGCAGACACACCGACCACTGCCTCCTGCCTTGGCGAACGTATGGCGGAACCTGCGCAAACAACAATAACAACGGAGACAACGATGGCTCACTCCAGCTCGCAAGCCAAAAAAGCGACCGCCAGTGGATGGATAGGCTCGGCACTCGAGTACTACGACTTCTTCATCTACGCCCAGGCCGCTGCGCTGATTTTCCCGCAGATCTTCTTCCCCAATACCGACCCGAAAATGGCCATCATTGCCTCGTTGGCCACGTACGGTGTGGGCTACCTGGCGCGCCCGGTCGGCGCCTTCGTACTGGGCCACTGGGGTGACACTCGCGGGCGCAAGAACGTCCTGCTGCTGTGCATGTTCCTGATGGGCCTGTCGACCATGGCCGTCGGCCTGCTGCCCACCTACCACGACATCGGTTACCTCGCACCGGCCTTGCTGGTGGTGCTGCGCCTGATCCAGGGCTTTGCCGTGGCCGGGGAAATCTCCGGTGCCAGTTCCATGATCATGGAGCACGCGCCATTCGGCCGAAGAGGCTATTACGCCAGCTTTACCCTGCAAGGCGTGCAGGCTGGCCAGGTACTGGCAGCGGCGGTGTTCCTGCCACTGGCCTACTTCATGCCTAGCGAAGCCTTCACCGAATGGGGCTGGCGCATTCCGTTCCTGATGAGCGCCATTGTGCTGATTGCCGGTTTCATCATCCGTAAGGAAGTGCACGAAACCCCGGCGTTCGTGAAGGAAGAGAAGCAGGACAAGGTTGCCAAATCGCCCATCAGCGAGGCCTTCCGCCACAGCTGGAAGCACATGGTGCTGGTGATGTTCATGGCCCTGATGAACGTGATCCCGGTGGTGGCCACCATCTTCGGTGCGGCCTACGCGGTGCAGCCGGCCTATGGCATCGGCTTCGACAAGAGCGTGTACCTGTGGATCCCGGTAGTCGGCAACATCGTCGCGGTGCTGGTGATTCCGTTCGTGGGTAACCTGTCGGACAAGATCGGCCGTCGCCCGACCATGATCGCCGGTTGCCTGGGCTCTGGCCTGCTGGCGTTCGTCTACCTGTATGCAATCAGCATCCAGAACGTGCCATTGGCATTCACCGCCTCGATCGTGATGTGGGGCATGGTCTACCAGGGCTATAACGCGGTGTTCCCAAGCTTCTACCCAGAGCTGTTCCACACCCGCTACCGCGTTTCGGCCATGGCCATCGCACAGAACATCGGCACCATGCTGACCGCCATGCTGCCGGCGCTGTTCGCCCTGGTCGCACCGCCTGGCTCGGACAACATCCCGCTGGTGGTGGGTAGCCTGGCGTTCTTCATTACCTGCGTGTGCGCCCTGGCGGCCTACATTGCACCTGAAACCCATCGCCTGGCGATGGAAGACCTCGGTAACCCGGACGCCAAGCCGATGGAAAAGGATGCTTACGAGGCTAGCCGTAAAGGCAGCTTTCAGGCAGTGAGCCACTGACAGATGGCCGGGGCCGCGTTGCGGCCCCGGCACTTTCAACCTTCAACCACTTCCTGCAAGCGCGCCCACAGTCGCTCGACATCCCCTCGCTCAGTCGGCAGGGCACCAATCGAAACCCGCACCATCCACCGCCCATCCAGTGTCGCTGGCGTCACATAGGCATCGCCAGAAGCATTCAGCCGGTCGGCCCACCCCTTGGTATGCGCATCCAGTGCCTCCCCCTCCAGCCCCGCCGGTCGATGGCGAATGCACAGGGTCTGCAACTGCACCGGTGCCAACACCTCCCACTCAGCCGCCGCCCCAACCTGCTCCGCCAGCCATCGGGCATTGTCCAGATCGCGCCGCAACCGCGCCTGCAATGCGTCAACGCCCTCGCTGCGCAGCATGAACCACAGTTTCAACGCGCGGAACCGCCGGCCCAGCGGGATGCCCCAGTCACGCAGGTTCTTCACCTCGCCATCCACCGCCGATTGCAGGTAGCTGGGGTTGGTGCTCATCACCCGAATCAGGTGCTGCGGATCGCGCACGTAATAGATCGAGCAATCGAAGGCCACACCCAGCCACTTGTGCGCGTTGACCACCACCGAATCGGCCAGCTCGATGCCATCCCACATCCAGCGGCACTCAGGCAGGATCATCGCGGAACCGGCCATGGCCGAGTCCACATGCAGCCACAAGCCATGGGCCTGGGCGATTTCACCGATCGGGCGCAGCGGGTCAAGGGCGGTGGTGGTCGTGGTGCCAGTGGTGGCCACAACCGCGCAAGGTTGGTTGCCTGCAGCCAGGTCCTGCTCGATCGACACCCGCAAGGCCTCTGGACGCAAGGCGTAATGTTCGTCTGTGGGGATGAGGCGGATATTGTCGCGGCCAAAACCCGCCAGCAGCGCGGCCTTGTCTACCGAGCTGTGGGCATGGGCACTGACATACACGATCAAAGGCCTGGCTTCGGCCTGCAGGCCGCCGCGTACCAAGGCGTAGTCGGTGGCGCGTTCACGGGCACTGATCAGCGCCACCAGGGTGCTGGTCGACGCGGTGTCCTGGATCACCCCGCTCCACTGGCCAGACAGGCCCAGCAGCTGACGCAGCCAGTCGAGGGTGGTTTCTTCCAGCTCGCTCAGTGCCGGGCTGGATTGCCAAGACAGGCCAAGCACGCCCAAGCCGGTGCTGAGGAAATCGCCCAATACGGAAGACAGGGTGCCATTGGAGGGGAAGTAGCCGTAGAAGTCCGGGTGCTGCCAATGGGACAGGCCGGGCATGACCAGCTGGTTGACGTCATCGAGGATGGCCTCGAAGGGTTCGCCCTGCTGGGGGGCGGTTTCAGGCAAAGCAGCCTTGAGGTAGCCGGGCTCGACCTGAGCCATGACCGGGCGTTCGCCGACGGTCTGGCGGTAGTCGGCGATCAGGTCGATCAGTTGGTGGCCGTACTGGCGGAATTGTTCGGGGGTCACGTGGGGGCTCCTGTGATTTTTCCACTGCCCCCAGTCTAGGCACCTGTGCCAAAGCGAATAACCCCGCCTTGCGCATACCTGCTATGGCAAACCCGCATGCCCACCCTGCACGCCAAACTGCGACTGTCGCCACAGCTCGAACACCCGGTTGCGCAACCAGCGGTGCTCGGCCGAGGCCTGCAGGCGCTGGTGCCACACCACCCAGTAGCGCTGGCTGTGGTCGATGAAACCCAGCGGCCGCCAGGCCAGATCATGCAAGCGGCACAGTTGCCGGGCAATGTGCTCGGGCACGGTCGCCACGGCCTGGCTGTTGGCGATCACCTGCACAGTGGCGGAGAAAAACGGCACTTCCAGGCTGACCCGCCGCTGCAAGCCTTGGGCGCGCAGGTGGCGGTCGATGAAGCTGTCCTTGTCGCCGCCGCCGGAAATACGTACATGCTTGTGCGCCAGGTAATCACCCTGGCTGAGTGCGACATGGGCAGCTAGCGGGTGGTCACGACGCATCAGGCACACGGCGCGGTCCTCGCCCAGCAGACGCCCGTGCAGGTTGGGCGGTGACTCGTCGAACAGGGTGGTGGCCAGGTCAATCTCGCCGCTGGCCAGCAAGGCGTACTGGCCGGCCTGCCAGGTACGGTACTCCAGCGATACGCCCGGTGCTTCACGCTCCAGCGCGGCCACCAGCAGCGGCAGCATGTGCTCGGCCACGTAGTCCGAAGCAGCCAGGCAGAAACGCCGCTCGCAGCGTGCCGGGTCGAACACGGCGGGCTGACGCAGAGCCTGTAGTTCTTCGAGAACCTGGCGCAGGGGTTCGACAAGGGCTTCGGCGTGTTCGCTCAATACGTAGCCACGGCCCTGGCGTACCAGCAGCGGATCGTCGAAAGCTTCGCGAAGGTGGGCCAGCTGGCGGCTCAGGGCCGACTGGCTGACGCCCAGGCGCTCGGCGGCGTGGCTGAGGTTTTTCAGCTGTAGCAGGTGGTCGAGGGTGCGCAGGTGGGCGAGGCTGAGGGAGGCGAAGGTGGGGTTCATGCAGGCTCCCTTCTAGTGAATCGACTGGCCCAATCGCCGGCAAGCCAGCTCCCACAGGTACAGCACAACCTTGAAGGTTTGTGCTGTACCTGTGGGAGCTGGCTTGCCGGCGATTGGGCCGCAAAGCGGCCCCGGAAAAGCAGATCAGTCAGTCAGACCAACGTACACGTTCTGCACGTCATCGTTCTCGTCGATCGCCTCGAGGAACGCTTCCACCTCAGCCAATGCGTCAGCGCTCAGGCTGGCCGCACTCACCGGGTTTTTCGGGGTGTAGCCAATCTTCGCCGAGGTCACGGTAAAGCCATGCTCCGGCAGGGCCTTCTGTACCGCGTCCAGGTCGGTGGTGTCGGTAATGAACAGGGTCGAACCCTCTTCTTCACCTTCCTCGAAATCCTGGGCGCCGGCTTCGATGGCTGCCATTTCCGGGTCGGCGTCGCCTTCCGGCGTGGCTTCGATCAGGCCGACGTGGTTGAAGTCCCAGGCCACCGAACCACTGGCACCCAGCTGGCCCTTGCGGAACAGTACGCGGATTTGCGCGACGGTACGGTTGACGTTGTCGGTCAGGCACTCGACGATCAGTGGCACCTGGTGCGGTGCAAAGCCTTCGTAGCTGACGGCGTGGTACTGCACGGCATCACCGTCCAGGCCCGCGCCCTTGCGAATCGCACGCTCCAGGGTCTCGCGGGTCATCGAGGCCTTTTTGGCTTGCACGATGGCCAGGCGCAGGCGCGGGTTCATGTCAGGATCGGCGCCCGACTTGGCCGCGATCTGGATTTCCTTGGACAGCTTGCCCATGACCTTGCCTTTGGCATTGGCCGCTGTTTCTCTATGTTTGGCTTTCCACTGTGCGCCCATGTCGACTCTCTTGTTTCAGCGGCCGGTTCAGGAAGCGACCGGCCAAAAGTGGGTGCATTTTATACGCCCTCACGCATGGGATCGACAAGAAATCTCATCAGCCTTTATCGGCCTTGCCTGCTGCCGCGGCAAACCGCGCCAGACGCACATCCAGCCGTCGTGGCCGCATGCCGAGGTCTTCGGCGCGCTCCTTGCGGCGGATGGCATTGCGCACCATCAGCGAACCCAGGTAACGCACCGGCTCGGGCGGGAACAGCCCCAGCGGCCCCTTGACGAGCGGCGAACGGGTCCATGGGTTATCCAGCCCCAGCGCCAGCGACGACAGAATCTGCCCGCCCATGTGGCACGGCCCAACGCCACTGCCGGAATAGCCAAAGCCATAGAACACGTTGCCCTGCCCGTCCAGCCGGCCAAAAAACGGCAAGCCGGTCACCGAGCGGTCCGACGGCCCGTTCCAGCTGGCCGCCAGCGGCACTTCGGCCAAGGCCGGGAAAAACCCGCCCAGGCTTTCGCGCAGCAGCGGCCGGTATGGCGACGGCTGGTCGAACACCGGCAGCATGCGCCCGCCATAGGCAAAGGTATTGCCGCCTTTGCCAAGCATCAGCCGGCCATCGGAGGTGTTGTGGTAGTAGTGCACGAAAATGCGCGAGTCGAGCACGCTGATGCCACTGTCCAGGCCAATCTCGCGCAACAGCTCGGGGCACGGCTCGGTAATTACCATGTCGCTGGAAACGATCGCCACGCTGCGCTCGAACTGCGGGAAAGCCCGCGCCATCCAGGCATTCAGGCCCAGCACCACGCGGTCGGCGCGCACCGTGCCATGGGCCGTGCGCACCTGCACCGGGGCGCCGTGTTCCAGGCCACTCATGGCCGTGCCTTCATGAATGCGCACGCCGCGCTGTAACGCCACCCGGCGTAGGCCACGCACCAGCTTGCCCGGCTGCACCGTGGCGGCAGCTGGCGAGAACCAGCCCTCCAGGTGCCGTGCCGAACCCGCCAGACGCCGGACTTGGTCCAGCGGCAGGCGGCGAAACGAGTTGATGCCCTTCTGCTCCAGCGCCGCGATCACTGCATCGGTGGCGCCGACCTGAGCGGCGTTGGTGGCGGTGTACAACGTGCCATCCAGGCGGTAGTCGCAGTCGATGCCGTTGGCCGCGCAGAACGTACCGATATCACCGATGCTGCGTTCCGACTCGCGCACCAGGCGCACCGCCTCGGCCACCCCGAACAGGCGTTCGAGGGTGAAGTACTTGGCCGACCAGGACAATGCGCAACCGCCGTTGCGGCCACTGGCGCCGGCGCCGCAGATATCGGCTTCGATCAGCACGACATCCAGCGCCGGCACCGCTTCCTTGAGCATCAGCGCCGTCCACAGGCCGGTGTAGCCGCCGCCGACGATGCACACATCGCAACGGGTATCGCCTTGCAGCGGTGGGCACACCGCCTCCTGCGCCGAATCCAGGGCCTGTTGCAGCCAGAAGGGTCTCATTCGCTCGCTTTCCTTTAGGTACGCAGTGGCTTGATTGCCATGCTGGTATTCGGTGCCACGTCAGCGCTTTGCGGGGTGCTGGCCGGGCGGCTGTTCCAGTGCGGCAGCAGCACCAGCGCCGAGAACAACGCGCAGCCGGCGAACACGATAAACACCGTGACGCCATCGAAGTACCCCGGCAGCAGCCCACCCAGCACCGCCCCCACCGAACCACAGCCGTTGACGAAGCCCGCTGCAGTCGCACCGGCCTTGGCGGTGCCGAAGTCGATGGCCGCCGCGCCGCTGATCATCGAATCTGGCCCGTACAGGGTCAGGCCCATGACGAACAGCAACGCCACCACCAGCATCACGCTACCGGTGTGCATGGCCGCCATGAAGGCCGCCAGGGTCACCGTCAGCAACACCAGGCTGATCACGCAAGCCGGCATGCGGCGGGCGCCGAACAGTTTGTCGGAGGCCAGGCCAATGATGATCGGGCCCAGCAGCCCGGCCAGTTCGAAGGCGGTCGGGATGATTGCCGCACCCACCTTGCCCACCGAAGGCATCTGCTCGAAGACGATCACCGGCCCCCACAGCAAGATGGCGTAGCGCGCGGGCTTGAGCAGGAAGTACGCCAGGCCTAGCGTCAGCACGGTGCGGTTGCGCAGGATCTCTTTCAGCGGCGCCCACACACTGCACAGGTTGCCGGCCGGGGCCATGCTCTGCGGCTCGGGCTCTACCGCCGGCAGGCCGACATCTTCAGGTTTGTTGCGCTGCAGGATGAAGAACAGCACGGCCACCAGCGCCACCACGGCGGCACTGGAGAAGAACGCCGCGTGCCAGGTGCCGACCAGTGTGTAGGCCCACCAACCCGCGAACGGCGAAGCCACCAGGCCGCCGAAGGCATAGCAGGAACTCCACAACCCCAGTACCCGCCCGCGCTGCGAAGCCGGGAAGAAGCTGCCGATGTTCTTGCACAACCCGGCCCAGCCGGTGGACTGCGCCAGGCCCTGCACCAGCATGCAGGTGGCAAAGATCGGGAAGGTGGCGTAACTGCCCATCACCACCGCCGCCACGGCGGAAATCAGCAACCCGCCCAGCACCACCACCCGTGGGCCAAAACGGTCGGCGAGCATGCCCCAGGTGAACTGGCCCACGGCATAAGCGGCCAGGTAGATGGCGTCGAGGTTGGCCATGGCGGCTTTGTCGAGCATGAAGTTGGGGTCTTCGGCGATGCCCAGCTTGGCCACCGAGAAGGCTTTGCGGGTGAAGTAGAAGGCGGCGTAGGCCAGCCAGGTGATGGCGAAAATCTGGATGCGCCAGCGTTTGAACGCGGCTAGTGATTGATTCATGTACGTCTGACCTCTTGCTCAAGTGTGCCGGCAGAATGTGAAGAAACGCCTGTCTTGTTCTTGTGTTACGCACAGCGATGACGAGGCTGTCATCGGGTCAGATGGCACCGTGTGGGCACCATGGCCCTGGCGGCATTCGTGGTGCCAGCGTCGGGCTGACATGCATGGAAACAGTTGCGCTAAGATAAATAAAATCGATTTATCGTATTTCACACATAAGCTCAGCTTGTTACTGAGGTGGTCATGTCGGTTTCCCACGCACAACTCAAGGCCTTTCATGCGGTGGCCGTGCACGGCAGCTTTACCCGCGCAGCGGAAAAGCTGTTTCTTACCCAGCCTGCGGTGTCGGACCAGGTGCGCAAGCTGGAGGAACGCTTCGGCGTTTTGCTGTTCCACCGCAACAAGCGTTCGGTGCAGTTGACCGACCTCGGTGAACGCTTGCTGGGCATCAGCCAGCGCCTGTTCGCCTGCGAAGCCGAGGCCCATGACCTGCTGCAGGATTCGCGTGCCCTGCACACCGGCAGCCTGGTGCTGGCGGTGGATGCGCCGGTGCACGTGCTGCCGCAGATCGCCCGCTTCTGCCAGCGCTACCCGGGCATCCAGGTGAAGATCGAGACCGGCAACACCGATGAGTCGCTGGCCCGGCTGTTCAGCTACCAGGCCGACCTGGCGCTGCTAGGCCGGGATGTGGACGATGAGCGGCTGCATTGCCTGCCGCTGCGCCGCGACCCGATGGTGGCGTTCGTTTCCCACCACCACCCCTGGGCCAGCCGTGGTTCGATCAGCCTGGCCGACCTGGACGACACACCGCTGGTGCTGCGCGAGCCTGGCTCGGTGACGCGCCAGACCCTGGAAGAAGAAATGCAGCGGGCCGGGCTGCGGATTCGCCCGGCGATCCAGGTGGAAGGCCGCGAGGCGGCGCGGGAAGCGGTGGTGGTGGGGATTGGCGTGGGGGTGGTGTCGGCGGCAGAGTTTGGCGCCGATGCGCGGGTGTGTGCGCTGCCGATTGTGGATTGCCAACGGCATTTGACCGAGACGCTGGTTTGCCTTAGCGAACAGCGCACGCGACGGGTGGTGGCGACCTTTTTGCAAATGGTCGAGGAAGGGATGTAAACCTGTGCCGGCCTCTTCGCGGGCTTGCCCGCTCCCACAGGTACTGCACAGCATTCAAAACCTGCGGTGATCCTGTGGGAGCGGGCAAGCCCGCGAAGAGGCCGGCACAGGCAACCAACTATGCTGGGGTAACTTCAACCCCTGGCACACTGCCCATGTTCTACCGCCTTGCCGCCGACGCCCTGGTCCTGCTGCACCTGGCCTTCATCCTGCTGGTGCTGTTCGGCGGCCTGCTGGTGCTCACGTGGCGCCCCGCCCTGCTCGTCCACTTGCCAGCCCTGGCCTGGGGCCTTGCGGTGGAGTGCCTGCACCTGGGCTGCCCGCTCACCACCTGGGAAAACCGCATGCGTAGCGCGGCGGGTGACGCAGGCTACCAAGGCGGTTTCGTTGAGCACTATATCTGGCCGCTGATCTACCCCGCCGGGCTGACGCCGCACATCCAGCTGCTGCTGGGTTGCGTTGTGCTGCTACTCAACCTCGGCGTTTACAGTTACGTGGCCTGGCGCTGGCGCCACCCTAGCGGGTAGCGATCACGAACAAGCGCGGGAACGGCAGCAGCACCTTGCCATCGGTGGCCGGTGGGTAGTCTCGCTGCATGGCCTGCAGGTACATCTGCAGGAAGTCGGCTTGCTCCTGTTCATCAAGCCTGGCCAGATAAGGCCGCAGGGCCGAACCCTTGAACCACTCCACCACCGCTTCGGCGCCACCCGGCAACGGGTGGTGATAGGTGGTGCGCCACACATCCACCCGCGCGCACAGCGGGCTGAGCAGGTCGTAGTAGAATGCTGCGCTGTGCCGTGGTGGCAGCTGGAAATCGGCGAACTTGGCCGCCCAGGGGCCTTGGCTGGCAATCTCGCGCAATTGCCGGTGCGCCGGTTCGTCGAGGTTGTCCGGGGTCTGCACGGCCAGGCTGGCGCCTTCGCTCAACTGGCGCACCAGGTGCGGGTACAGCGAGGCGTGGTCGGGTACCCATTGCAGCGAGGCGTTGGCCAGGATCAGGTCTTGCGGTTCCGGGGCGGACCAGCCGGCGATGTCCGCGATGGCCGTGCGTACCCGGGGGATGCACAGCCGTTTGCGCTCACGGGCCTTGTCGATCATGTCCGGGTCGCTGTCCAGGGCGATTACCTGGGCATCGGGGTAGCGTTGCAGCAGCACTTCGGTGGAATTGCCCGGGCCGCAGCCCAGGTCGGTGGCGTGGCGCACCGGGCGCGGCGGGGTCGGGATGGCAGCAAGCAGGTCGCGCACAGCGCGGGTGCGTTCATCTTCGAACAGGGAATACTGGGTGGCGGACCAGGCCATGTGAGGCTCCTTGGGACGGACAATGTTCTCAGCATATGCCATCTGTCGCCGGTGAGGGCCCTATCTCCGGCAATAGGGCCGCACTTGCAATCAGAAATCCCAGCGGGTGGTCACCATGACGTTGCGCGGTTCGCCGTAATAGCCACTGTAGAACGTGGTATCCAGCGCACTGAGGTACTTCTTGTCGAGCAGGTTGTTCACGTTCAGCGTGGTCGAAAGCTGGTCGGTGATCTGGTAGCGGCCCATCAGGTTGAACACGGCGAACTGCCCTTGCTTGGCCTTGACGGTGCCCAACTCGCTTGGTGTGGCAGTGAAATGGGTGCCGCTCTGCCAGTTCATCCCGCCCCCCACGGTCAGGCGTTCCAATTCACCCGGCAGGCGGTACGTGGTCCACAGCTTGACCATGTTGGCCGGAAACACGGTGTTGATGCGCTCACCATCAGCATCCTTGATGATGCTGTGGTTGTAGCTGGCGCTGAGGTTCCAGCCTGGCTGCAGTTCACCACTGGCCTCCACCTCGAAGCCACGCGTTGTAGCGCCGGAAATGGCGCGATACGCGGCAGTGGTGGTACCTGGCACGACCTGCCCCGGGTCGACCACGGCCAGGTTGTCCTGCTTGATCTCGAACGCCGCGACACTGGTTTGCAGGCGCCCGCCAAAGTACTCGCTCTTCAGGCCGACTTCGTAGTTGTCGCCTTCACGCGGCGCCAACGTTGCACCGCTGGCATCACGCACCGTCTGCGGCTTGAAGATGCTGGTGTAGCTGGCATACACCGAATGGATGTCGTCAAGGTCGTAGACCACGCCGGCATAGGGCGTTACTACGCCGCTTTCACGGTTGCCCGGGATCTTGTTCGGCTGGGTGGTGAGGTCGTAGCGGTAACGGTAATTGCTGACCCGGGCCCCAAGGATGACCGACAAATCGTCGGTGGGTCGCAGACGCGTGGCCAGGTAAGTGCCGCTCTGGTAGATGCTGGTGTCGCCGTCGTACAGCTTGCCGTTACCGGTGTTGGGCTTGGTGGTGTAGTTGTCCCAGGTGTAGAAATTGACCCGCGTACCTTCGATGGCGGTGCCACGCAGTGGGTCGTGGTGGTTCTGGTAGCGGGAGAAGTTGTAGCCCAGCACCAGCTCGTGCTCGCGGCCGAACGCCTGGAATGGGCCCTTGAGCTGGGCATCCACGCCAACCTGCTTCTGCCAGGTGCTGCCGGCACCGCCGTAAAGGCGCACGCCTTCGCCGGTCTGCTTGTCGGGGAAGCCCCAGCTGGCGGTCGCCAGTTGGTAGTCGTCGCGGTTGATGTACATCTGGTTCACCGCCACCCGCAGGCTCCAGTCGTGGCCCAGTTGCTGCTCAATGCTGGCGAAGGTGTTCAACGCGTCCTGAGGGTTGCTGCTCCAGCGTGCGGCGCTGTTGGTGGAACGGGAAAAATCGGTTTGCTCGCCGTTGCTGTAGAACAGCGGGAACGCCACCGACGACGAACCCTCCGGGCGGTTGCGTTGATAGTCAGCCCCCACAGTGAGCAAGGTGCTGTCGCTTAGGTCGGCTTCAAGGATGCCGTAGAACACCTGCTTTTCCTGGTGATAGTGGTCAACGAAGCTGTCGTTCTGCTGGTAGGCGGCGACCATGCGCCCGCGCACATTGCCGGTAGGCGTCAGCGGACCGGACAGGTCGACCTCGGTGCGGTACTTGTTCCACGACCCCAGCCCCGCACTGACATGCCCCTTGAATTCAGCGGTGGGCCGCTTGCGCACCAGGTTGATGGTGGCCGACGGGTCACCTGCGCCGGTCAGCAGGCCGGTGGCCCCCCGTAATACCTCGACATGATCGTAGATGGCCATGTCGGCCAGGCTCTGGGCTGATACCTGGCTGACGATATCAAGGGTGGTGGGGATGCCGTCGAACTGGTAATTGTCGACCGAGTAGCCACGCGAATAGATATTGAAACGCTCGCTGCCCAGGCTTTGCACCGACAGACCTGGGGTTTGCTGCAAGACCTCGGTGAGGTCGTTCAGGCCTTGGTCGTCCATGCGCTGGCGGGTGACCACGCTGATCGACTGTGGTGTTTCACGCGGCGACAGGTTCAGGCCAGTACCGGCGCGCGTGGTGCCCAGGGTGTAGGCGCCGGTGCCGTCTGTGCTGTTGCTGTAGCGCTGGCTGTCGATGTTGGTAGCACCCAGCTCCAACGCGGTGCCACTGGCCGGCGCGCCAATCAGGTAACCCTCCCCGGCACGCTGCAGCTGCAAGCCCGAGCCTGCCAGCAGCTGTTGCAAGGCCTGCGCGACACTCATGCGCCCTTGCACGGCGCCGGCCTGCCGGCCCTCGGCGGCATCGGTGGAAAACAGGATGCGGGTGCCGGTTTGCTGGGCCAGGGCGTTTAGCGAGCGGTCCAGACGTTGTGCCGGGATATCCAGGGCGAAGATGGCGTCCTGCGCCTGGACGCTGGCGCAAGTAAACAGGCTGGCGGCCAGAAGCGTCAGCGGTGAGAGGTGGTTACCCATGTGTTCCCCATACGATTCAAGTGACTTCATGGGAATGGCGATTGGGCATGGGCGGATGTTGATGTGCTAATGAAAATAATTATTGGTTGGCTGTTCTGGCCCTTTCGCGGGCACGCCCGCTCCCACAGAATTTATGTGATTCCTGTGGGAGCGGGCGTGCCCGCGAAAGGGCCAGAACAGGCGATCAATCAGTCCGGCCAATGACCAGGCCACCATCAGCACCGCGCACCACCGTCACCGGCAACACCGCCGGCAAGTGCTCCAGCAACGCCCGCATCTGCCGGCTGTCGAACTCACCCGACAAGCGCAAGCTACCGGTGCGCTCGTCCGCCAAGCGCAACGGCACCTCGCTGTAGCGCTGCAAATCCACAATCGCATCGCGCAACGGTGTACCGTCAAAGCGCAACACCGAGCTGCTCCAGGCTGCCATCGCGCTCGGCTGCACTGCCTGCACCGCACCCAGCTCACCGGCGACCGCAAGCAGTTGCTGCCCGGCCGTCAGTTGCTGCACGGCGCCGTGCGCACTGCCGACTTCTACTGCACCTTCCTGCACCCCTACCCGCACGCCACGCGCATCGCTACGCACGTCGAACACCGTACCGATATCACGCACCCGCACGCCTTGGCTGCGGACAATGAACGGCGCATCAGCATGCACTACGGTAAAGCGCGCCTGCCCTTCGACCAGCTCCAGCTGCCGGCTGCGCAGGCGCCGTTCGATCAGCAGGCTGCTGCCGGAGTCCAGCAGCACCTGGCTGCCGTCCGCCAGCACCAGCTCGTGCGTTGCGCCAACAGCCACCTGCACGTGCTCGGTCTGCCAGGCCGGGTCCACCCACCACAGGCCACCTGCCAGCAACAGCGACAACAGGCTTGCCTTGGCCGCCTTGGCTGCCTTGCGCCGGTGTGCAGTCATGGCCTTGCCTTCAGCGATCAATGCCTCGCGGGAGGCTACCCGCGCGCGTAGGGCTTCGCTGAACGCGTCCAATGGGTCGGCCTGAGGCTTGTTTTCACGCTTGTCCTGGCTCATGCCCGCCCCTCGCCACGCACACGCCGGGCCGGTTCCCAACGGCTAGCGATGGCGTGCAGCGCACGGTTGAAATGCTGGGTCACCATGTTGGTCGAAATTTCAAGCTCGGCAGCGATGTCTCGCTGGGCCATGCCGTGGATGCGATGCAGCAGGAACACCTGGCGCTGACGTGCAGGCAAGGCTTCGATAATCGCCAGCAGGGCATGCAGCTGTTGCTCGAAGTCCAGCTCGCGGGCGCCGTCCCAGCTGTCCAGGGCCGGTTCGTCATGGCTGGCGGCGGCCAAGTGAGCCGCACGCAGCGACTCGGCGCGCACCCGGTCGATGGCCCGGTTGAAGGTAACCTTGCGCAGGAAGGCCAGCGGCAGCGAGATGCGCTGGCGTGGCGGTTTGTCGAGGATCTGCAGGTAAACGTCATGCACAAGGTCGCGGGCAAAATGCCGGTCGCGAAAGCGCTGCTTGATGTAGCGAACCAGGTCGTCATAGTGCAACGCCAGCGCGTCAAGCAGTTCCTGGTTGGGCGGTGTGGTGGACATGACGAGCCAATGCCAAGTGATAATGCTTCGCATTGTAGAGGGCGACTCATGCATTTGTCAGCCAAGGGCCAGCATCCGCGCCGGAACTGACTGGCTATGCTTCAGGTCATTCCTGCATGCGCACGCCCATGAAAACCTACATCGCCCTCGCCATCCTGGCCCTGATCGCCGCCGCCGCCCTGCTCGGCTCGCCCTGGATGAACCAGCGCTTCCACATGCCCGCAGAAAAAGCCCAGGCCCAACAACGCGAAACGGCCGGGTCCCCAGGGGAGCCGGCCGTTTCGAAAAGCAAGTGACGCTTAGTGCTGCTTGCTGCCAGAACGGATCTGGTGCACCACGCCCATCGCCACTACGATCGCCGCAGCGATACCGGTGGAGATCACCAGGATCTGGTAGTCAGGCATGAAGGCCATGGTCACCAGGGCAGCCACGATGAACGCGATCACCAGGTAGGTCAGCCACGGGAACAGCCACATCTTCAGGCGTACTTCCTTGCCTTCGGCAATCAGCTTGCGGCGCATGCGCAGCTGCGAGAAGGCGATGACCAGGTACACCAGCAGGGCAATCATGCCGGTGGTGTTCATCAGGGTTTCCAGTACGTCTTTCGGGCGCAGGGTCTCGCTGAAGTTGATCAGCGCACACACCACGGCCACGGCGCACGAGCCCATGATCGCGTACACCGGTACACCGGTGCCGGCGCGGGTAATCTTGAAGAACGACGGCGCATCGCCACGCTGGGCCAGGGAGAACAGCATGCGCGAAGCGGTGTAGTGGCCGGAGATAAGGCAGCTGCTTACCGAGGTCAGCACCACGAAGTTCATCAGCAGCTCGGCATACGGCACGCCCAGCAGCTCCAGGGTACGGCGGTAGGCGCCATAGCCGGAAACGCCCAAGTGCGGGTCGTTCCACGGTACCAGGCAGACGATCAGGAAGATCGAACCCACGTAGAACAGGCACACACGCCAGACGACCGAGTTGGTGGCCTTGACGATCTGCGCGGCCGGGTCTTTGGCTTCGGAGGCAGCGATGGTAACGATTTCAGCACCCAGGAAGGCAAACATCACCCCGAGCAAGGCACCGATCACGGTGGTGATGCCATTGGGCATGAAGCCTTCGGCGGTAAGGTGGCTGATGCCACGCACTTCACCGAACTGCCAGACGTTCAGCACGGCAGCGGTACACACGATCAGGAAGCAGACGATCGCGATCACCTTGATCAAGGCGAACCAGAACTCGAACTCACCGTAGTGTTTGACGTTGAAGAAGTTGACGGTGATCAGCAACAGGGTCGTGGCCAGCACGAACACGTTGACGCTGACGTCGGGGAAGAAGCCATGCAGGATCTTGCCCGCCACATAGGCTTCCCAGGCCATGAGGATGACCCAGTACCACCAGTACAGCCAGCCGATGGTGAAACCGGCCCAGCGGCCGATGGCGCGGTCGGCGTAGGTGGAGAACGAGCCGGTGTCTGGCGAGGAAGTCGCCATTTCACCCAGCATGCGCATGATCAGTACCACCAGGATGCCGCCCGCCAGGTAGGCCAGGACAGCGGCTGGGCCGGCGCTGTGGATCACGCTGCCGGAACCGACGAACAAGGCGCCGCCAATAACCCCGGCGATGGACATCATCGTCAGGTGGCGCGACTTCAGCGAGGCACTGAGCTTGCTCTCGTGCCCGCTTTTCGCGGTGGTGGTTGTGGATGTTGCGTCCATCAGTTGTGTACCCCGTGCTTCTTTTTATCCAAGGAAAACTGTGAAACCCCGATGGCTGGCGGTTTCACCTGTACATCAGTGCTAATGCGGGCAGGAAGGTGTGAACGAACACACGCAGGCCTTCCATGGCGGCCTGCTGACGCGCCCCAGGGCGGCTGCCTGGAGCGAACTGAACATGCTTTATGTGGCGATATCCGACACCTAATGTAAAAATGTCCGACGCAGAGAGCCATGCACAGTGGCATGAAACTCGCACTGCACTGTACAGGTCGCCCATGCAGTACACCCTGCAAACGCCAGGCGATACGCACCCTGAAGGCCCCGAATGTTCGAATTACATCCAGACTCCTCAACCCCGCTGGTCAACCAGATCATTGACGGGCTGCGCGAGCTGATCGACAACCAGACCCTCAAGCCAGGCGCCAAGGTGCCGTCGATCCGCGCCTTTGCCGCGAGCTATTCGGTGAGCACCTTCACCGTGGTCGAGGCCTACGACCGCCTGGTCGCCCAAGGGCTGCTGGTAAGCCGTGGCAATGCGGGGTTCTTCGTCAACCGTGCGGCGGGCGAACTGCTGGACACGCACAACGCCGAGGCTGATACCAGTCGACCAACGTTCAACTCCGAGTGGTACCTGCAGCAGATCTTCGAGATCCGCCAGTTGCCGTACAAACCGGGGTGCGGGTGGCTGCCCAACGACTGGATGTACGAAGACGGCTTGCGTCGCGGCCTGCGCCAGGTGGCCGGCAGCCCGCTGGAATTGTCCGGCTACGGCGACCCCATGGGGCTGATGGAGCTGCGTGCACTGACCGCGCAGAACCTGCAGCAAGAGCTGTCGATCGTCGCCAACCCTGCGCAACTGATGCTCACCCACGGCGCCAGCCAGGCCCTGGACCTGGCCGCCCGCACGCTGGTGCGCCCAGGCGATGTGGTGCTGGTGGACGACCCTGGCTACCCCAACCTGATGAGCATTCTGCGCACGCAGGGCGCCACCCTGGTCGGCGTGCCACGCACCCCGGCCGGTTACGACCTGAACCAGCTGGAGCACTTGCTCACCCACCACCGCCCGACCGCGTTCTTCACCCAGCCGCACCTGCACAGCCCCACCTGCTCCCGCACCCCGCTGCCGCAGTTGCACCGCCTGCTGCAACTGGCCAGCCAGCACGGCTTCCGCCTGGTGGAAAACAACCTGTACGCCGACATGGTCGCCGAACCGCAGCCCTGCCTGGCCAGCCTCGACCACCTGCAGCAGGTGGTGTACGTGGGCAGCTACTCCAAGAGCATTTCGCCCAACGTGCGGGTCGGCTACATGCTGGCCAACCCCGAGCTGATGCAGAAACTGTTGCACCTGAAGATGCGTTCGGGCCTGACCACCTCACAGGTGATGGAGCGCGTGGTGTACGCCGCGATCATCGACGGCCGCTGGCGCAAACACCTCAAGCGCCTGCGCCAACGCCTGGCCGAGGCGCATCAGGAAGTTGGCCGGCATTTGCATCGATTGGGCTTTGAACTGTTCATCGAATCGGATGAAGGCATGTACATCTGGACCCGCCATCCGGCCATTCCGGACAGCGCAGCGCTGCTGGATGATGCGCTGGAAAAAGGCATCATGCTCGGGCCTGGGCAGTTGTTCATGGTGGATGCCAAGGCGACCGGGTGGATGCGGTTCAATGTGGCGTTCAGTACCGAGCCTGCGATGTGGGAGTTGTTGGAGAAGGTGCTGGTGAAGCATGTGCGGCGGGGTGGGGTGTGAGAATGGCAAGCGTGCTCGCCATGGCATCCTCCCCCCGACCGCCATGCCACTGAATCGGCTTTTGACAAGGCGGAACCGGGATCGGCCTCTTCGTGCCTCACGCCTGCTCCGTTATTGATCGGGCTACTTCATTACCTTCAGCACGTCCTTGACGATCAGGGTCTTATCTTTACTTTTATCCTCAAGGATAGCTGTTATCAGCACGGCATTATTACCTGCGGAGTATTCGATAACGTCCGCGTAGTGCGCGATAGATTGTGCGTGCGGGGATGGCGCGATGCATCGGGCAGCGTGTGCAATTTCCCTTGCTAACTCGCTGAGATATTTAATGTTGCCTGCAATGAATGCCAAGGCTTCCTTATGTGAAGTTTTGCCATTGCCATCGAGATCCAACTGTTTGAGGATATTTGCTACAACCTCAGCTCTCGGATCAGCTTGCGTGGCCTTCTGAGCTGCCTGAGGTGTAGCTTTGCGGCTTTCACTGTCCATTTCAAAAACTCCTGAATAACCTGGTCGGTTGAACTACGCCAGAAGATTCCCATTGTTCGTGGTAAAGCAGCAACTGATAAAAATGCTAGTTTTTATCTGTTATCGGGAGCACTTGCACATCCAAAAAAACGGTATCGATCCACATCGAAGAGGCATGCGCCAAGGCGTTCGCGCACGAAACCTCCAGGCAAAACTGGCCCGAAACAAACATAGCGAGCAACGCTCGCGATGCGCCGCCTTAATTGTCGCGACACAAGGGGCGGCGCGGGCCAGCACGGCATTCAGCCGGCAATTACTTGACGTTACGCGGTCAGGAAGGCGCGGCTCATTGCACGCTTAGCCCTTGGGCAGTGGCGCATGCTGGGCAATCAGTCCCAGCGCTTGCAACTCGGCCCAGAACGCCGCCGGAATGACCGCCTTGAGCGCCGCCAGGTCCTGGTCGGCATGTTGCGGCCGGGTCGCCCCCGGGATCACGGCCGCCACTGCCGGGTGCGCCAACGAAAACTGCAATGCCGCCGCCTTGATGTCTACACCATGGCGCGCCGCCACTTCATTCAGGTGCTGCACACGGGCACGGACCTGCGGGCTGGCCTTCTGGTACTCGTAGTGCTCTCCACCGGCAATCACCCCCGAGTTGTAAGGGCCGCCGACGACAATCCCGAGGCCTTGCGCCAGCGCGCCGGGCATTACCCGTTGCAGGGCACGTTCGTGGTCCAGCAGGCTGTAGCGGCCAGCCAGCAGGAAGCCGTCCGGGCGCGCTTCTTCCAGGTCCAGGGTCAGCTCGATCGGCTCGACACGGTTCACACCCAGGCCCCAAGCCTTGATCACCCCCTCTTCACGCAAGCGGGTCAGCACGCGGAAGGCACCGGTACGCGCGGTTTCGAAACGGCTCAACCATTCATCACCGTAGAAGTCCTGTGCGATGTCGTGAATCCAGACAATATCCAGGTAGTCGGTGCCCATGCGTTCGAGCGTGCCCTCGATCGAGCGCAGGGTGGCATCGGCGCTGTAGTCATTGACGATGCGGTTACGGTTACCATGCTCGAACAGCCCGCTCTTCTCGCCCAGTTCACGGGATGATGGATCCTCCAGTTCGTCGAGGATGACACGGCCAACCTTGCTGCTGAGTACGTACTCATTGCGTGATCGCCGGGCCAGGGCCTTGCCCAGGCGAATTTCCGAGAGGCCGGCACCGTAGAACGGTGCGGTGTCGAAGTAGCGCACGCCATTGTTCCAGGCGGCATCTACCGAAGCTTGTACTTCGGCGTCCGGCACGTTGCGAAACATGTTGCCCAGCGGCGCGGTACCGAAGCCCAAGGGGTTGGCGATCAGGTCTTTCAAGCTCATGAAATGTCTCCAGAAAAGGTATGCAAGGTCGTCAACCGACGACGTGGACACATCCTAGGCTGGCCAAGTCGAGACCGTCCAAGTCATAATTCGTCATAGTTAAGTCCCTGGAGGTCTCATGCAGGATCTACGTCAGTTGCGCTACTTTGTGGCCGTCGCCGAATGCGAAAACGTCGGCCGGGCCGCCGAACAGCTGCACATTTCCCAGTCCCCCCTCAGCCGGCAGATCGCCCAGCTGGAGGACAACCTTGGTCTGGCACTGTTCGAACGGCGCAACCAGCGCCTGTACCTGACCAACGACGGGCGCACCTTCCTGGCCGAGGCGCGCGGCCTGCTCAAGCACGCCGAGCGCCTGGAATCGCTGGGTAAACGCCTCGGGCGGGGTGAGGAAGGCGGGCTATGCATCGGTTACGTCAACCATGCCATCCATGCCGGCGTTCTACCCGGTGCGGTGCGGACCATTCGTGGTGAGCGCCCGAACATTCACATCGCGCTATACAACATGCCTCCCAGTGAGCAGTTCGAGGGCCTGCGCCAACGCAGTCTGGACATTGCCCTGGTGTGCGAACCGCCGCCAACGCACGACCCCGATCTGCGTGCCCAGCCGGTGCTGGACGACCCGATGCTGCTGGCCATCCCGGCCGCGCACCCGCTGGCCAGCAAGGCCGAACTGGCCCCGGCCGACCTGCACGAGCAAGAGTGGATCATTACGGGTGGCCAGCCCGACCAGGTGAACAAGCGCGACGACTTCATTGCCCGCTGTGGCGATGCCGGCTTTACCCCGCGCCTGTCGCTTGAAGCGACCGACCCGCTCAGCGTGCTCGGCCTTGTCTCGGCAGGCCTCGGCCTGGCGATGGTGCAAAGCAGCCTGACAGCCAGTGCCGGACCTACCGTGGTACTGCGCCAGCTGGCGTGGTTCCAGCCCAGCGTGCAGTTATGGGCGGCCTGGCACCAGGTCGACCTGCGGCCAATCGTGGGTATTTTCCGTGAACGGGTACTGGCGCTGGCCAATAAGTCGCCAAAGGTCTGAACTAAGTCTAATTACGTCTTTTACAGTCTTAACGCGCTTTACTAGTATGGCTCCTATCGATGCAACTCATCCACAGGAGCCATTCCATGAACATCGACCTCGGCGGACGCACCGCCATCATCAGCGGCTCGACCGGCGGTATTGGTCTGGCCATCGCTCGCGGCCTGGCTCGCGCCAACGCCGACGTGGTCATTGCCGGTCGCACCCAGAAATCGCTGGATGCAGCCCTGGCCGAACTGCACGGGCAAGGCGGCCGTGGGCAGATTCACGGCGTAGTCGCCGACCTGGGCACCGCCGCCGGTGCCGAAACCCTGTTTGCCGCCCACCCTAAGGCCGACATTCTGGTCAACAACCTGGGCATCTATGACGACGTCGACTTTTTCGACGTGGCCGACAGCGAGTGGGCACGCTTCTACGACACCAACGTGTTGAGTGGCGTACGCCTGGCCCGCCACTATGCCCCGGGCATGGTCGAGAAAGGTTGGGGGCGAATCCTGTTCATTTCCTCGGAATCGGGCATCGCCATCCCTGCCGACATGATCAACTACGGCGTCACCAAGGCCGCCAACCTTGCAGTGTCGCATGGCCTGGCCAAGCGCCTGGCCGGCACCGGGGTTACCGTGAACGCGGTGTTGCCCGGCCCCACCCTGACCGATGGCGTGGCCGCGCTGGTAGCCGATGCGGCCCAGGCGTCCGGGCGCAGCATTCGTGAAGAGGCCGACCATTTCGTGCGCACTGCGCGGCCGAGTTCGATCATCCAGCGCGCCGCCGATGTCGACGAAGTCGCCCACCTTGTGGTGTACCTCGCCTCCCCTTACTCCTCCGCCACCACCGGCGCGGCCCTGCGGGTCGACGGCGGTGTGGTCGACAGCCTCGCTATCTGATTCCAACTGGAGAACTACTTCATGGCAACTGCCTATGCTTCCCTGCAAACCAAACACAGCCCTGAACATGTCTGGGCATTGATCGGCGGTTTCGACAGCCTGCCCGACTGGCTGCCGTTCATCCCCGAGAGCATTGCCAGCGAAGGTGGCCGCGTGCGCTCGCTGAAAGACCCGGACGGCAACCGCATCGTCGAGCGCCTGATGGCCTTTGACGAGAACGCGCGCAGCTACAGCTACGCGATCATGACCAGCCCGTTCCCGGTCACCGGCTACCTGTCGACCCTGCAGGTCAAGGCAGATGGCCAGGGCAGCCTGGTGGAGTGGTCGGGCGAGTTCACCCCGGTCGGGGTAAACGATGCCGAGGCCCAGGCGCTGTTCAAGGGCATCTATGAAGGTGGCCTGCAAGCCTTGGCAAAAACCCTGGGCTGAGTGAACCGGGGTTGCACTGCAACCCCGCTTTTTTGCCCCTGAGTCAAAACACCTTGTCCCACCTCTACCTGTTTCCCCCGCCCGATCCCCGCTAGCCTGCCGCCCCCCCCGTCTCACAAGGACCCGCACCATGCCAACCGACCATCAAGCCTGGGCCTGGACCCCGAACGCCGGCCTCGACGGCCTGCAACTGCTCCGTAAACCCCTGCCGCAACCCGGCCCCGGTGAGGTGCTGGTGGCCAACCGCGCCATTGCCCTCAACCCGGTGGACTGGAAAATCTGCGAGTGGGGCCACCCGGCCTGGCAGCAAGGCACAGTCCCGGGTGTGGATGGTGCCGGCGTGGTAGTCGCCGCAGGCACAGGTGTCGACCTGCCCTTGGGCAGCCGCGTGGCCTACCATCAATCGCTGGCCCGCGACGGCAGCTTCGCCGAGCACTGCCTGCTTGATGCCAGCCTGGTGATGGCTATCCCCGGCACACTCAGCGACAGCGCCGCCGCTGCCCTGCCCTGCCCCGCCCTGACCGCCTGGCAGGCCCTGGCCAAAATACCCGCTGGCGCCAGCCGAGATGTACTGGTGATCGGTGCCGGTGGTGCAGTGGGCTTCTACCTGGCACAGCTGGCCGTGCAACGGGGCCTGCGTGTCTGGGCGACTGCCGGGCAAGCCCACCACCCTACGCTCAAGGCGCTTGGCGCAAGCGGCGTGTACGACTACCACGATGCCGACTGGCAGCAGCAACTGCAAGCCACCTTGGGCGAGCGCCCACTGCATGCTGTGTTCGATACCGTCAGCGGCCATCACGCCGGCAGCCTTGCTCATCTGCTTGGCTACAACGGGCACCTGGTGTGCATCCAGGACCGCCAGGAAAGCGCGCCAACAGTGGCATTCAGCACGGCAATTTCACTGCATGAGGTGGCGTTGAACAGCATTCATGCCTACGGCCGACTGGCAGATCGCCAGGCCCTGCGCGTGGCGGGTGAACAACTGCTGCAGGCGGTAGCTGACGGCCGCCTGATCGCACCACAACGCCGCGAGTTCGCCTTTACAGCACTGCCACAGGCATTGCGACAGCTGAAAGAAGGTACGGGAACAGGTAAATGGGTGACATGCATGAATTAAGCGCCACTACATCGCTACCCAACATTTTTGCCAGTAGCCCGTTGCCCTGTTACAACGTTGTCGGTTTCAACCCCGGCGCTTGACAGCGCTATGCAGGTGCGAAAACTTGGATCCCATTCAGCGAAAAGGTATGCTCGCGCAATAGCCAAACGCCACCACCAACTATGTGTGGCACCTGTTCTCAAGGACGAGCCCTTTGCCCAGCCACCCTACCCGCCATACCATCGCCCGTCAGTGGCAGCTGTTGAAGTTGCTGCCCGGTCGCCACCCGGGGATGAGCTCCACCCAGTTGCAGGCCGCACTGACAACCGTGGGCCATACCACCAGCAAACGCACCGTGGAGCGCGACCTGGTCGAGCTCGCCGCGCTGTTCCCGCTGCAGTGCAACAGCAAAGGCATGCCTTACGGATGGTATTGGCAACCAGGCCTGAGCCTGGGCGAAGCGCAGCGACTGCAACCTGATGTGCTCACGCCCCCGGCACAGGTTGAACTGCAAGCCTGGGTCGATGACACGCTGGCCCGCCGCCTGGAACAATCACCGTTGTCGGCAGACATGCGCCTGACGCCACAAGCGAGCGGCGGCGCCGCGCTGGTGGCCACCGTCGACGACAACCGGGCACTGATGGGCTGGCTGCTGTCCCAGGCAGGGTCAATCCGCGTGCAGGCTCCGCTGGCGCTGCGCGTGGCCATGCTCGAACAGTTGCGCCAGAGCCTGGCGCTGCATGGTGGCGGTTATTGACCGGCAGGCAAAAGTCATTGTCCCGCCGGCCGCTTTTTCACCTTGCCGGCCCTGCGCAAAATTCGCTCCTGACAACGTTTTCGTTCAGGAGTACACCATGAAACGCTTCAAGCCCCTGCTGCTCGCCGTCGCGCTGGCGACCACCGCCCAGGCCGCCCTCGCTGCCGACTGGCAGACCTCGCCTTACGGCAAGCAGGATGAGATCGGCGCCGCCAACCTGCTTACCCCGGAAGTGGTCAAGCAGGCTGTCGGCCTGGTCAAAACCGGCAAGACCTACCCGCTGGCCGTACCCGTGAGCAAGGACCTGCCGGCATTCCGCCATCGCAGCTTCCACCTGTACAACATCCAGCCCGGCGAGCAAGCCGGCCAAAAGTTGGGCCGCAACAAGTTCAGCTTCAACGATGAACTGGTCAACGGTTGGACCGGCGTTGGCACCCAACTCAACGGCATCGGCCACATCGGTATCGACAATGTCTACTACAACGGCAACAAGGCAGCCGATTTCGTCACCGTCGAAGGCGTAACCAAACTGGGTGTGGAGAAAGTGCCGCCGATGGTCACCCGTGGTGTGGTGCTGGACATGACGGCTTACTACGGCAAGGCCATCGTACCGGGCGGCACCGCGTTTACCGTCGCTGACATCAAGGCGGTACTGAAGAAAGAAGGCATTACCTTGCGCAAAGGTGATGTAGTGCTGTTCAACACCGGCTGGCTAGAACTGATCGGGAAGGACAACCAGCAGTTCCTCGCCACCGAGCCGGGCATCGACCTGCCGGCGGCCGAATGGCTGGCAGATCAAGGCATTGTCGCCTTTGGTGGCGATACCTGGGCCTCCGAGGTGTACCCAAACCCGAGCGGTGAAGAGTTCCCGGTCAACCAGTTCATGCTGGCCAAGCGCGGTATCTACAACCTGGAGCTGATCGACACCCGTCCGCTGGTGAAAGACAAGGCGTTCGAGTTCCTGTTCGTGCTGGGGCAACCGCTGTACAAGGGCTCGACCCAGGTGAACATCAACCCGGTGGCGATTCACTGATCACCACACCTGAAGGCTGACAGGGTACCGGTGGGAACGGGCTTGCCCGCGAAGGGCCGCAAAGCGGCCCATCGCCGGCAAGGCCAGCTTCCACAAGAAGACAGTTGCTCCCACGTCAGTCAGTCGCGCTCAGAACGTACCGGGGAACGCCCCGCCATCAATCAGCAGGTTCTGCCCGGTGATGTATCCGGCATGGGCACTGCACAGGAACGCGCAATACGCGCCGAACTCCCCGGCATCACCAAAGCGCGCCGCTGGAATAGCCTTGCGCCGCGCCTGGGCCGTGGCCTGCACATCACCACCCGCCGCCTTCAAGGTCTTTTGCAGGCGCGCCGTGTCGAAGGCCCCTGGTAGCAGGTTGTTCAAGGTCACATTGCTACCCACCAGGCGCTGCTGCCTGGCGAGGCCAGCAATAAAACCGGTCAGGCCACTGCGGGCGCCATTGGACAAACCCAGTATGTCGATCGGCGCCTTTACCGCGCCTGAGGTGATATTCACCACCCGCCCGAAACCGCGCTCGGCCATGCCATCTACCACCGCCTTGATCAGCTCGATGGGGGTGAGCATGTTGGCGTCCAGCGCCGTCAGCCAGTCTTCACGCCCCCAGTCACGGAAATCCCCCGGTGGCGGGCCGCCCGCGTTGTTGACCAGAATGTCGACCTGCGGGCAGGCCGCCAACAGCGCCTGACGCACCTCGGCATCGGTCACATCACCCGCTACGGTACGTACTTCGATACTTGGGCAGGCCACGCGCAGCTCACTGGCCGTCTGCTCCAGTGTGGCCCGGGTGCGAGCATTGATGACCAGGTTGACGCCTTCTTTGCCCAGGGCCTCGGCACAGCCTTTGCCCAGGCCCTGGCTGGCCGCGCAGACAATGGCCCAGCGGCCGGTAATGCCTAGATCCATCCGGTTGCTCCTTGATGCAATGCGGTTAACAGGTTACTGGATCGGCGAGAACGCAGCAGGCATCAGCAGCTTGGACTCCATCCGCACCAGCATCGGGAATGCCACGGGGATGAAACGCTCCAGCCATTGTGCATCGCGGTACAACGCAGCACGGCGCTCGATGCGCTCGTCAAGACTCTCGTAGGCCCAGATGTGCACCACCTGGTTCAGTTCGCCAATCTCGGTGTACCACCAGCCCACCAGCTTGGCGTAGCGCGAGATCACCGGCAAGCCTTCCTTTTCGAAGTGTTCGAGGTATTGCTTCATCTTGCCGATGTGCAGGGTGTAGGTACGCATTTCATAAAACATAGTCGTGGTTCCACTACAGGATCAGAGGGTGCCGTGGTAGGCGTCGGTAATCAGGCGCTCGACATCGCGTGCCGTGGTCAGCCGCGGGTTGACCAGCACGTTGCCGCTGCGCATCGAATCGCTGACCATCTGCGGCAGAAACGCCAGGTCCACGCCCAGCTCACGAATGGTGGCGGGAATACCGATGGCCTGGTTCAACGCCACCACCGCGTCCACGGCACGTGCCGCCGCCTGCTCCACGCAAAGCCCGGTCACATCAGCGCCCAGGGCTACGGCGATATCGCGGAATCGCTCCGGGCAGGCCGGCAGGTTGAACTTGATCACGTACGGCAGCAGCGCAGCGTTGGCGATGCCATGGGGGATGTTGAATACCCCTCCGAAGGTGTGGGAAATGGCGTGTACGTTGCCCAGCCTGGATTGCGAAAACGCCACACCCGCCAGGAACGAGCCCAGCAGCATCTGCTCGCGGGCTGCGATGTCGGTGCCGACGAAGTAGGTTTTTTCCAGGCTGCCTGCGATCAGGCGGATGGCTTGCAGGGCCATCGCCTGGCTGATCGGGTTGGCCTGACGCGACACATACGATTCGATGGCGTGGGTCAGCGCATCCATGCCAGTGGCAGCCGTGATGGCTGCAGGCAGTTTCAGGGTCAGAGCCGGGTCCAGGATGGCCAGGCGTGGGAACAGGCTCGGGCTGACGATTACCGTCTTGAACAGCGTGCGCTTGTTGGTGAACACGGTCGACGCCGTGCATTCGCTCCCCGTACCAGAAGTGGTCGGGATGGCGAAGATGGGTAGCGGCGGCTGGGTCAGCTTGTCGTAACCTTCGTAGTCGAGAATATTACCGGGGTTGGTGGCCATTGCCGCCACGCCCTTGGCGGTGTCGATGCTGCTGCCACCGCCCACGCCAATCACCGCTGTGCAGCCGCACTGCTTGAGCAGCGCCACGGCGGCATCCAGCACGTCGGTGCCGGGGTTGGCTTCAACGGCGCAGAACAGTTGGTAGTCGATGCCCGCCTGCTCCAGCGAGGCAAAGAAGCCCGCAAGGATGCCTGCGTCAAGCAAACCCTGGTCAGTGACCACCAGCAAGGGGCCGTCCACATAGGGCTTGAGCAGCGCACCCGCCTGGTCGGCAAGGCCCGCGCCGCATTTGGCAAGGGTGGGGAAGTGAAACTGAAATTGGCTCATGAGATGTCCTTGGGCAACTGCGTTGTTCTTGTTGTGCCCACCGTGGCGCTGGCGGGCCGTGCCGGAGCAATCTAGAGCGCGGGCCTGCACCGTCGATAATGAAAAGAGCTGATACGCCAATAACCAGTGCTTATCCCCGACCGGGGCAATAAGGAGGTGTTATTGGCGTATCAGCTCTTTTCATTACCCGCCCCATCGGCAGCGCTCCAACAATCGGCCTGCGTAGCCGCTACGCCTCCCGATAATCACAACAACGAGCTCCTGCGATGAAGACCTCACCCTCCCCGTCTGCCCTGACGCTGCCCACGGCGGCCCCGATGACCACGGTGCGCTGGCGCATCTTCCTGATCCTGTTGCTGCTGACCGCCATCAATTACATCGACCGCGCCTCGCTGTCGGTGGCACTGCCGCTGATTGCCCCCGAATTCAACCTGACGCCGGCCATGGAGGGGCTGATGCTCAGTGCCTTCTTCTGGTCTTATGCCCTGATGCAAATCCCTGGTGGCATGCTGCTGGACCGTTTCCACACCCGTGGCATCATCGGTGCTGCCACCGTCGCCTGGGGGCTGTTCCAGGCGCTGGGGGCGGCCTCGCACAGCTGGCTGGTGCTGCTGCTGACACGCATCGGGCTGGGCGTGGCCGAATCGCCGATCATGCCCGCCGGTGCCAAGCTCAACGGCGCCTGGCTGACACCCAACGAGCGCGGCCGCGGTGCCGTGCTGGTGGATGGTGGCGCGCCGCTGGGCAGCGCACTGGGGGCGATCCTGATTTCCGGCCTGATCGCCTGGTTGGGCTCTTGGCGCCTGGCCTTTGTGGTGGCCGGGGTCGGCACCGTGCTGGCCGGCATCCTGGCGTACAGGTACATCCGCAACCACCCCAGCGAACACCCAGGGGTGAACGAGGCGGAACTGCGCCACATCACCGAAGGCAACGCCAGTGCCCATGCTGCAGCGGCCCAAGCCAGCCTGCCGCTGCGCGAACTGCTGAAAGACCGCTCGATCTTTGCCATGTTCGCCGGCTACAGCTGCATCCTGGCCGTGTTCTACGGCCTGCTGACCTGGATGCCCAGCTACCTGCACAAGGCGCACGGCCTGAACATCTCGGCCATGGGCGGGGCAACCTTCCTGATCTTCATGTGCGGGTTTGTCGGCGAGCTGATCGGCGGCTGGATCGGTGATCGCTGGCGTGCCACCGGTGCCTCGCCAAACCTGGTAATGCGCAGCCTGTTCAGCGGCTCGGCCCTGGTGGCAGCGCTGTGCATCCTGGCGGCAGCCTACGTGGGCGAAACCGTTGCGGTGATCAGCCTGCTGTGCGTGGCGATGTTCTTCATTCGCTGGTGCGGGATGTACTGGTGCCTGCCGGCAATCATCGGAGGCCCGTCGCGCACCGGGGTACTGGGCGGTACGATGAATTTCTGCGGCAACATGGCCGGCGTGCTGGTGCCGATCGTCATAGGGCTGATCGTGCAGCTCACCGGGGACTACTTCTATGCGTTGATCTTCTTTGTCGCGGCAGCGGCATTGATTGCGGTGTTTTCCAGCCTCATCGATTACCGCGAGCGGCAGTTCTAAGGCCGTATTGCAAGTTGCCTGTGGGAGCCGCGTAATGCTTCAACCTGCCGCGAGCTCCTGCACCAGCAACCGCGCCGCCGGTGACAGCGGTGCGGCAACCCGGTGCACGATACCAAACGGTTCGCTCAAGGCCCGCAAGCGGACCGCCAGCGTTACCAGCAACCCGCGTTGCTCGGCAAAGGCCGCCACCGCACTGGGGATTACCGCCACCAGCGCAGGGTCATCCTCCAGCAGCATGAACGTGGCGAAGGTGGAGAAGGTTTCCAACGGATACCGCGGTACCTCCACCCCTGCCTCGCTCAACTCACGCTCCAGCGCCTGGCGCATGGGCATGTTGGCCGGGTAGACCACCCAGCGGTACGGGCTCAGGTCGCTGATATTCAGTGCCCCCGCCCCGGCCAGCGGGTGCTGGGGGTGCGCGACCACCGTCAGCGGCTCATGGGCCATTTCGACAAAGGCATAGTCTGCCGCATTGCGGCCCAGGCCCGGCCGGCAAATAGCCAGGTCGAGGCGCCCCTCGTCCAGTTGGGCGAGCAGGTTGGCGCTGGTGTTCTCGGCGATTTCCACTGCCAGCAGCGGCTGTTTGCGGCGCAAGCGCCCCAACGCACTGACCAGTATCGGCATGGCCCCCATGATGCTGCCTACCGCAAGCCGCCCACCCTGACCCTGAACGATACCCAGCACCTCTTCACGCAAGTGCCCCACGTCGCTGTGGATCAACCGCGCATAACGTACGACGCAACGGCCTACATCGTTGGCCACCAAGCCACTGGGCAAACGCTGGAACAGCGGCACACCCAGCACTTCCTCCACCTCCTGCAAGGCCTTGGTGGCCCCAGGCTGGGAAATGGCCATGGCTTCGGCCGCCTTGTGCAGCGAACCGCAGCGGTCCAGCTCGATAAGCAGGCGCAACTGGCGCAGGCGCAGGCGAGAAAAAATGGAATCCAGGGTGGGGATCATCAGGCAGGCTCGGCATAGGTCTTGTAATGCCGAGCACTATAGAGCGTCATCAACGGGTGATTTTTGAGTTTGCGGCAAATAACCTTTGCCGCAAGAACATGCATCCAACAGGTAGGTTATGGCGTTGGGCGCCGTGCCAGGCAGGCATAGCCCAGGGCCAGCACGCTAAATGCCAACACCCCCAGCAACACCATCAGCTCACGGCTGTAGCGGGCCACCGTGGCAGGAAAACCGATGACCTGGTGGTACACCTGCACATTGGCTACACCGTCGGCGTGGCTGATGCTGACCCCGCCTTGGCGGATCTGCGAAAAGTCGGCGTCGAAATACACCCATACCTTGCATGTACCACCAGGCTCGATGGCCGGGATATCTACCTGCGCGGTGGCGTTTTCCAGCAGCGTGTCGTTACCGGCAGCATCGCGCACTTGCACCAGCCCTTTGGCTGGCAAGCGAATGCGCACCTGGCGTACCTGGGCGTCGCCACTGTTGAGCAACTCGATGAGCAACCCCGTACGGTGATCGACCAGCCCGGCCTCGAACGGTTTGGCGAACAGCTGGGCATACGGTGCCTGGGCCATTTCGATCAGCCGCTCGACCTGGTCATGGCTCAACTCGCCCTGGTCGATGCTGTTGATACGCCCCTGCAACTGCTCGTACTTGAGCTGCTCGCTGGCCTTGCTGATACGCTCGCTGAACTGGCTGGGGTAAGTGAGGTAGGCATAGGTCAGTGACGCCTCCAGGCGCGGGTTGCCCCTGAGCAGCGCGTAGGCGGCCAACAGGACCATCAGGCCAATCAGCACGGCGACGAGAAGCTTCCCCACCTTGTCCCAGCTCAATGCATGCTTCCTTCTGTGGTGATACGCGATTCAAACCGCCCAAGGTTGCCAAGTTCGTGGCCCCCAGGCAAGCCTGGCTAGGCGTCACCTTCGCCTTCGCGCGCCTGACGCATCTGCAGCAACTGGCCATCGATCAGTGCCTTGGCCATGCCTGCCAGATAGAACGTGGCTTGCATCATCGCCTTGCGGTCACCTGGCCTGTCGATGGCCTTGCGGGTGATTTCGGTGATGCAACCCATGATGCTGGAAGCTTCCATCAGTGCGGTGCGCAATGGCAGCTGAGGTTTCATTTGCACCAGTTCGGCATTGGCATTGCCAAACCGGCTTGCCGCGCTCACGACATTGAGCTTGCTGCTGTTTTGGGGCGTGTCGTTGTCCATGTCCATTCCTCGGGGTTACGAGCGTGCCGAGACTAGGGGGCTGCCGGCGCGACCACAATGGCCAATGGGGTGGAAAGGGTTACTTTCGGAAATGGCCTACAAGAACCCGGCTGAAGGGGCGCTCGGTCGCTGATCTGCCCCTTGACCAGCCCCTGGGCAGTGGCGGACGATCAACTCCCCCTCTACAAGGACGAATACCATGCTACGGATACTGGGCCGAGCCTCTTCCATCAACGTGCGGAAAGTCCTGTGGGCCTGTGCCGAGTTCGAAGTCGCATTCGAGCGTGAAGACTGGGGCTCGGGCTTCCAGCCTACCGACCGTGCCGAGTTCCTTGCGCTTAACCCCAACGCCATGATCCCGGTGATCCAGGATGGCGACTTTACGCTGTGGGAGTCCAACAGCATCATCCGCTACCTGGCCAACCGCTACGGTGCCACTGCGTTCTACCCGAGCGAGGCGCAGGCACGGGCCAGGATCGACCAGTGGATCGACTGGCAGGCCTCGGACCTGAACCGCTCCTGGAGCTATGCATTCATGTCGCTGGTCAGGCATTCGCCCGCCCACCAGGACCCACAGGCGCTTGCCGCCGGCTGCGCCGAGTGGTCGCGTTACATGCACATCCTTGACCGCCAGCTGGCCAGCACCGGTGCCTATGTGGCCGGCAGCCAGTTCACCCTGGCCGACATCCCTATCGGCCTGTCGGTCAACCGCTGGTTCGAAACACCGTTCGAGCACCCGCACTTGCCGGCCGTACGTGATTACTACGAACGCCTGAGCGAGCGCCCGGCCTATCACCTGCATGGTCGCAACGGCACGCCCTAACAGCCAAAAGGAAGACGCCGGGGCTGCGTGCAGCCCCGGCGATACAGGCTTGTTACGCCGCAACCTGGCCCGCCACCATCCGACCACGCCAGGCAAACAGCAGCACCATCACCAGCCCCAACGCCGCCATCGCCGCGCCTGCCAGGGCAATCGCCGGGTAACCCAACCCTGCATTGATCACCGCGCCACCGAGCGCCGCGCCAATCGCATTGCCCAGGTTGAACGCGCCGATGTTCACCGCCGACGCCAGGTTGGGCGCATCCTTGGCCGCTTCCATCACCCGCATCTGCAACGGCGGCACCAGGGCAAAGCTGGCGGCACCCCAGACCAGCACCGCCAAAGCCGTCGGCAGTGGCCAGGCCAGAACCAGCGGAAACACCAGCAGCACCGCAATCAGCACCGCCAACGACAGGATCAGGGTGCGATCGATCGAACGGTCCGCTGCCTTGCCACCCCACACATTGCCCAGGGTCAAGCCAACCCCGAACAGCACCAGCATGACTGTCACGAAGGTGGTAGACGCCGCCGCCTCATTCTGCAGGATTGGCGCGATGTAGGTGAACACGGTAAACATTGCACTGGAACCCACCACGGTCAGCAGCAAGGCCGCCAATACCGGCCCGCGGCCCAACACGCGGATTTCTGCCATGGCGCCGTCACCCTTCGGCAATGCGACATTGGGCAGCGCATACCAGAGCGTGGTCATCGCCACCAGGCCAAGCCCGGCAATACCCCAGAACGCTGTGCGCCAGCCCAGCATTTCACCAAACCAGGTCGCCAGCGGCACCCCGCCGATGGTGGCCAGGGTCAAGCCCATGAACATCGCCGCCACGGCGCCAGCGCGCTTCTCGGGCGGCACCACACTGGCCGCAACGATCGAGCCGATGCCGAAAAATGCGCCGTGGTTCAACGAAGTGACCACGCGGGCCACCAGCAGGCTGGCGTAGTCACTGGCCAGCGCCGACATCAGGTTGCCCAAGGTGAAAATAGCCATCAGCCCGATCAACAGGTATCGTCGCGGGATCTTCACCGTGGCCAGGGTCATCAGCGGCGCGCCAATCAGCACACCGATGGCATAGGCACTGACCAACAGCCCTGCAGCAGGAATGGAAACGCCAAGGTCGGTGGCGATACTGGGCAACATGCCCATGGGGGCGAACTCGGTGACACCGATGCCGAAGGCACCGATGGCGAGTGCAACCAGAGGTGGATTGATACGCATGGCAAGCTCCTTATCTATGCCGCAAATGCTACAAACTGTTTAAAAAACGCACTAGACTGCGTTTTTGCGAATCACCTTTGCCTGCGAGACACAAATGGACTTCAGTGGAAGATCCGGAGAGATGGAGATTTTTGCCAGGGTGGCGCAAGAAGGCAGCCTGTCCGCCGCTGCCCGGGCACTGGGCCTGACACCTTCTGCCGTCAGCCGCATCCTCGCCCGTACCGAACAGCGCCTGGGCACGCGCCTGCTGCTTCGCACAACCCGGGCGATCACCCTCACCCCCGAGGGTGAGGCCTACCTGCGCGGTGCGCGACGGGTGCTGGCCGACATGCTGGAACTGGAGGACGCCATCACCGACCAGGGCGTGCCACGCGGCCGCTTGCGGGTAAGCGCGGCGCTGGGCCATGGCCGCCTGACCGTGGTGCCGCTGCTGGCAGCGTTCAGCGCGCGTTATCCTCAAGTGCTGGTCGACCTGACCCTCAGCGACGAGGTTGCCGATATTCTCGGCGGCCAGACCGACGTGGCGCTGCGCTTCGGCCACCTGCCAGACAGCTCATTGAGTGCGCGTGCCATTGGCGAAACCGGCCAGGTAGTGGTCGCCTCGCCCGAGTACCTGCAACGCTGCGGTACCCCATTGGTGCCAGAGGACCTGGCCCGGCACAACTGCCTGCGCTTCAACTTTCGCCGCGCCGCACCCGACTGGCCGTTTCGTCGCAATGGCGAAGTGTTTTCACTGAAGGTGACCGGCAATATCGAATGCAGCAGCGGTGAAGCCCTGGCACAACTGGCCAGGCTGGGGGCCGGCATAGCGCGCATCGGCACCTTCACCGTGGTCGATGACCTGGCCAGCGGGCAGCTGGTACCGCTGCTGGAGGCGTACAACCCTGACGATCGCGAGCCGATTCATGCGGTGTTCGTTGGCGGCTCGGCGATGCCGGCGCGGGTGCGGGTGTTTGTGGACTTTCTGGTAGAGCAGCTGTCTGGCAGCCGGCGCACGCTCCTATAGCGGTGCATTAACCAAGCACGTGCAGCCCCAGCGTGAACACCGCCACGGCCAAGGCCACCAACGACACGGCATGACGCTCCAGATACGCTGGCCAACCGTGCGCTTGCTGGCTTTCGCACTCACACTGGCGTTCGGCCAGGCTGGCCAACCGCGCCTCCACGCTGTCGACGCGGTCTGCCTGGGTATTGGTCGCCAGTGCGAGCTTCTTCAGCGCCGTGGTCACCGTGCTCGACAGGCCCTCCCTGGCCAGGTTGCCTTCTGCCAGTTGTTGCTGGTGCTGTTCAAGGCGCTTGCGGATAGCCCCTTCCTTCTGCACCCGGGCCAGGGTACTTGCCACAAGCTTCTGGTTCAGTGCATCGATACTGGCCTGCAACGTGCCTTGCTCGGAGGCCGGCTGAGGCGAAGCATCTGCCTGAGGGGTGCTTTCGATCACCTTGTCCACCGTCGGCTCCGCGAGCGGGGTCAAAGTGCTGTGTTCGTGTGGCTGGTTCATCAATACCTATCCGGATACAGCGGCAATGGGCGGAAAGCTATCAAAATGGCATCACCGGATCCACTGATGCGTCGCGCAATTGAGTGATTGGTCAGCATCTGAGATGCCTGACCGGCTTGCTCACAGCCAAGTAAAGCCTTCCGCATATGTCAACTAACCAGCCATATTTGGGCAAAACCACCCTTCTTCTGCCAACAACAGGCCGATTGCAGGCAAAGCCTTGCCAGAACGGCGCTGCATCCGAAGCGTGATGTCAAATTGCCTTGATTTTGCGTGCTGCCGTACCCAGGCAAGCCCCGAGGAACCTGCACCATTCTTTTACCTGTACAGGTAACCAATATCGACATGTATTAATAATAGACATATCGTCTCGCTTACCGGCTTGTTGCCACGTCCCAAGGAAACGTTAAATGGAAGCGCTGGAAATCTCCCTGCTGTGTGTCTGCGGCATCACCCTGCTGCTTGTATGCCTGCAATCCGTCCGCCAAGGCGAGATGTGGAACCTGTTGCAGAGCGACCGTGAACTGGAGCAAACCGCCCGCCTCCACAAACAGGAGAACAGCACATTGCACGCGGCCCTGCGCGCAGAGCGCGAACATGTGAGCCAGTTGCAGTACCAGATTCAAGTGCTGCTCGGGCTGACCCCGGAAGCCTGAGGGCTTTACACACAGCGTACGCGTACACTTGCCCCAGGCCACTTGCAGGAGCAGCTTCATGCCTTATCCCATTGAACAGAAACTCGTCATCGGCGTTGCCTCGAGTGCGCTGTTCGACCTCACCGTCTCGGACGACATCTACAAGACCCAAGGGGTCGAGGCCTACCGCCAGCACCAGGAAGACAACCTGGACGAACCGTTTCCCAGGGGAGTGGCGTTCCCGTTCATTCGCCGCTTCCTGAGCATCAACCAGGCCTTCCCCGACCAATTGCCAGTGGAAGTGGTGCTGCTCTCACGCAACTCGCCGGCAACCGGCCTACGGGTGTTTCGCTCGATAAGCCACTACCAGCTGGACATTACCCGCGCGGCGTTCATGTCGGGCCGCTCGCCCTATGAATACATCCCGGCGTTCAATGCGTCGCTGTTCCTCAGTGCCAACGAAGAAGATGTGCAAAAGGCCATCGACGCCAACTACCCGGCCGGGCGGGTGCTGCCTACACGCATCTACGACGATGAAATAGACACAGAGCTGCGGGTGGCCTTCGACTTCGATGGCGTGATTGCCGACGATGAAGCAGAGAGCGTGTACAAGCGCAACGACAACCTGAACGACTTTCAGGAACATGAGCGCGTACACAAAGGCACCCCGCACTCGCCAGGGCCCTTGGCCGACTTGTACCGCAAACTTTCACTGATTCGCATGCTGGAGGATCGCAAGCTGGCAGAAGACCCAAACTACAAGCGGATTCTGCGCATTGCCATCGTCACGGCGCGCAACGCCCCCTCGCATGAGCGTGTGGTGACGACCTTGAAGGATTGGGGCGTGTCGCCGGATGAATGCTTCTTTCTAGGCGGGATGGAAAAGCCCAGGGTGCTGTCGATCCTCAAGCCGCATGTGTTCTTTGACGACCAGCGCTCTCACTTGCAATCGCCAGCCGGGAATCTGCCAATGGTGCATGTGCCATTCGGGGTCGCTAACAGGCACACGACACCGAAGCTTTCTCACACAATCACAGCACCTGCTGAAACCCTGCAAGCTGATCACTCAGCGCAAGATAGCCAGTGACCTGGACGGGGCCGGCGTGGTGAGTGCGCTCGCGCCGGGTGCACTGTTGCAGCCCGGCCGAGGCAGTGCGTTCCATCGCGGGGTCAGCTTAGCGTGGGCCGCCGCCCTGATGGCCACCAAAGCCACCGCCACCACCATGGCCACCACCGCCATGACCACCGCCACCACCCGGCGGCATGAACATCCAGCAACCCGACAACGCGGATACCAGCGCCGCAACCAGGGCTGCGCGGAAAAGGTGTTTCGACTTCATTGGAACGCTCCACAAGGCTAGATCTGCCACCCACCGTGGGCCGGTACGGCAGCGGGCGGATTCTAGAGCGGCGGTGTGATGGCCCGGGGAATCTTTGCCTATCTTTACAATCTGCCCAGGCCCAGTGAGCGCCGGCACGACGCCCTTGACCCACGCCCTCGCACCACCGCATGCTCGAACGCTTCCACCCACGCTCAAGGAACGATTGCATGAAGCTGGAAACCCTCGCCGTCCATGCGGGCTTCAGCCCCGACCCGACCACCCGGGCGGTGGCCGTACCCATTTACCAGACCACCTCCTTCGCCTTCGACGACACCCAGCACGGTGCCGACCTGTTCGACCTGAAGGTGGCCGGCAACATCTACTCGCGCATCATGAACCCCACCAACGACGTGCTGGAGCAGCGCATGGCCGCCCTCGAAGGCGGGGTTGGCGCGCTGGCGGTGGCCTCGGGCATGGCAGCCATCACCTACGCCATCCAGACGGTCGCCGAGGCCGGCGACAACATTGTCTCGGTGGCCAAGCTGTACGGTGGTACCTACAACCTGCTGGCCCATACCCTGCCACGCATGGGCATCCATACCCGCTTCGCCGCCCATGACGACATCGCGGCCCTCGAAGCGTTGATCGACGCACGCACCAAGGCGGTGTTCTGCGAGTCCATCGGCAACCCTGCCGGCAATATCGTCGATATCGCCGCACTGGCCGAAGCCGCCCACCGCCATGGTGTGCCACTGATCGTCGACAACACCGTGGCCACCCCGGTTCTGTGCCGACCGTTCGAGCATGGCGCGGACATCGTCGTGCATTCGCTGACCAAGTACATCGGCGGCCACGGCACCAGCATCGGCGGCATCGTCATCGACTCCGGCAAGTTCCCTTGGGCGGACAACAAGGAACGCTTCGCCCTGCTCAATACGCCCGACCCTTCCTACCACGGCGTCACCTATACCGAAGCCTTCGGCCCCGCCGCCTTCATCGGCCGCTGCCGCGTGGTGCCGTTGCGCAACACCGGCGCCGCGCTGTCGCCGTTCAACGCCTTCCTGATCCTGCAAGGCCTGGAAACCTTGGCCCTGCGCATGGAACGCCACACCGAAAACGCGCTGAAGGTCGCCCATTACCTGCAGGCTCACGAACAGGTGGCCTGGGTGAAGTACGCCGGGCTGCCCGACCACCCCGAGCATGAACTGGCCCAACGCTACACCGGTGGCAAGCCCGCTTCGATCTTGTCGTTTGGCATCAAGGGAGGCCAGGCGGCCGGTGCGCGCTTCATCGATGCGCTGCAACTGGTGGTGCGCCTGGTGAACATCGGCGACGCCAAGTCGCTGGCCTGCCACCCCGCCTCCACCACCCACCGCCAGCTCAACGATGAAGAGCTTGAAAAGGCCGGCGTGCCACGGGACATGGTGCGTTTGTCGATCGGCATCGAGCACAGCGACGACATCATCGCCGACCTGGCCCAGGCCCTGGAGGCCAGCCGCACCTGATTCATCCGCGCCCCACCCAATGCTGACGGCGGGCGCACCTTCACCGAGCCTGGACACCCCCGCAATGACCCTGTTCTACCTCAAGCTGATTGTCACGCCCCTGCTGATGTGGGCCATTTCCCTTGCCTCGCGGCGCTGGGGCGGCCTGCTGGGTGGGCTGCTGTCCGGCCTGCCGATCACCTCCGCGCTGGTGATGACCTTCCTGTGCCTGGAACAGGGCACGGCTTTCGCCTTGGGTGCATTGCCCGGCGCACTGGGCGGCCTGGCGGCAGTGCAAGCCACCTATATGTTTTACCTGTTGGCCACACGCAGGCTCGGCATCGCCCAGGCCGTGCCGCTGGCGTTGCTGTTTTACGGGCTGGCTGCCTATGCGTTTACGCACTGGGGCAACCTGTACCTGTCGATTGCCGTGGCGCTGGTGCTGATCGGCGTACTGATACGCGCCAGCGGTCAAGAGCCCAAACCCGATACCCTGGCCCGCCCCCGGCACCGGTACTGGGAGATCCCGCTGCGAATGGTATCTGCCACGTCCCTGCTGATGATCACCACTCGCCTGGCCAGCTGGCTGGGCCCGGCAACCAGCGGGATGCTGGCGCCGATTCCAGTGATTGCCTGGCCGCTGGTGGTGTTCGCCCATGTGCAGAATGGCCGGGCCGGCATGGCGGCCATGGTACGGGGCAATGCGATTGGGGCGGTGGGGGTGATTGCGTTTTACCTGGTGTTGGCCGCGTTGCTCGACACGTGGGGCGTTACCGTCGCCATCAGCCTGGCCATGCTCTGCGCCGTGGCGCTGACCGTTGGCCTGGCCACGGTATTGCGACGGCGCTGACAAGCCTGGGCGGGGTGGCTCAGCACTGCTCGGTCGAACGCCCCGCTCAGCATCACGTAACGGCTGACACCGGGCGCGGGCCACGCACGCCCCACAGCCAGTAGCCCAAGGAGAGAAGGACCAACCAGCCAACCCCGACATACATGGCTGTGCGGCTCGCCGGGAACCAACCGAGCACACCAAAAATGAACACCATGAAGGCAATCGCGCAAGCTGGCCCTACGGGCCACAGTGGCACCCGATAATCCAGTGCAGCAGCCTCCTCCTTGCTCATGCCACGCCGCATGGCCACCTGAGACAACAGGATCATCAACCAGACCCACACAATCGAGAACGTGACTACGGCAGCGAGTATCAGGAACAAGTCTTCCGGCACCAGGTAGTTCAGTACCACACCCAGCAGTAGCGCGACGCCCATCACCGCGACCGTCATCCACGGCACCCCAAACCGCGACAGTGAGGCGAAACCAGCGGGGGCCTGGCCGTTCTGCGCCATGCCGTACATCATGCGCCCGGCGCTGAAGATATCGCTATTGATTGCTGAAACAGCCGCTGAAATCACCACGATGTTCAACACGGTTGCCGCTGAGCTGATGCCAAGGCCACTGAAGATCTGAACGAACGGGCTACCGTGGCTGCCGATACTGGTCCATGGGTAAATGGCCATGAGTACGAACAGCGTAAGGATGTAGAACAACAGGATACGCAGCGGCACTGAATTGATGGCCTTTGGCAGCACACGCTTAGGGTCCCTCGCCTCACCTGCGGTGATGCCGATCATCTCGACCCCGCCAAAGGCGAACATCACCACGGTGAAGGAAGCAATCATCCCGCTGATGCCATTGGGGAAGAACCCGCCATGGCTCCATAAGTTGGAAACGCCGGCAACCGTGCCTGCCTCCTCATTCAACTGGATACCCATCAGCAGCACAGCCCCACCGGCCACAATCATGGCAACGATAGCGGTCACCTTCAGCAGCGACAGCCAGAACTCCATCTCCCCGAACACTTTCACACTGCACAGGTTAAGCGCCCCGATAAACAACACGATCCCGAGCACCCAGATCCACGCAGGTGTTTCAGGGAACCACAGCCCCATGTAAACACCAAACGCCGTCACGTCTGCCAGGCACACCACCAGCATCGAGAACGCATAGCTCCAGCCTGTCAGAAAGCCAAAGTAGCGCCCCAGGTATTGGCTGGCATAGTGGCCAAAAGACCCGGACACCGGGTTATGAACCGCCATTTCACCGAGGGCGCGCATCATCATGTAAATGGCTGCACCGCCGATTAGATAAGCAAGTAAAACCGAAGGCCCTGCCAGTTTTATTGCCGACGCCGAGCCATAAAACAGGCCCGTCCCGATAGCAGAGCCTAACGCCATGAAACGAATATGCCGGGTAGAGAGACCCCGCTTCAGCTGATGCGAAGATTGAGCGTTCATAGATACCTTCTTGCTTTTATTATCAGGTCCGCACAACGCTGATGCCGTGCGGTTTTATCAGGCACGCATTTCTACATTCATCAAGCCCGTGGCCACAGCACCGGGAACAGCTCATGGTCCATTTGGGCGCCGCTGGCCAGTTGCGTTTCAAGGCCGGGAAACGGTGGCGAGGTTTTCCACTGGCGCGGTGCGTGGGTGATGTCGTCACCCAGGAAGCGAACCGAGAAGGCACGACGCCGACGATTGCCCCCAACACCGCCGGAGGCGTGCAAGGTGAGCATGTGGAAGAACACGGCGTCGCCTGGGGAGAGGTCCCAGCCGAGGATATTCCAGGCGCTGCGATCGGCCTCTATATCCGGCAAATCCGCAAGGCTGCCTTCCGGGAACCACTGCGCCTGGCTGTCGAGGAAGCTGCGTGGCATCAGCCACGGCCCAAGGTGCGAGCCCCCCACGAATTCAAGGGTGGACGCTCTTGAGACCGGGTCGACCGGCATCCACATGCTGCAGTTCTGGCGCCCGTCGATGTTGTAATAGGGCTGGTCCTGATGCCAAGGCGTGCGCTGGCGCGTGTTCGGCTCTTTCACCAACAGGTGGTCGTGATAAAGCCGGGCTGTTTCGCTGCTCATCAGTTGTGCAGCCACACTGCCCACCCGGCTCTCGAAGATGAACTGGCGATAAGCCGCGATATCGCGCCAGTTGCAGAAGTCTTCGAAAAACCAACCCGGGTCGTCCGGGCGGCTGGCCACTTTGGCGCGCTCGCTTGGCGCTTTCAGGTTCTGTTCAATGCCGGCCTCCAGCAGTGCAACTTCTTCCGGCGTGAATAAATGACGTACGCAAACAGCACCATCACGCTGAAAAGCCTCGATGGTTTCATCACTGAGTTGAAATTCGGCGGACTGTTTCATAACGCACCCTTTGGTCTTTTTATTGGGCAACAGCACCACTGCCAGTGTTTTAAGTGGAACAAGCAAGGTGCACAGCGAGTATTGCTTTTTGGCACCAATAGGAAAAGAATATATTTCCTAATCCCGAGTATAGGAAAACATGATAGGTTTCTCGTTCAGGCAGCTTGAGTACTTCGTCGCCGTGGCCGAACACGGCAGCATCAGCGCTGCGGCGAGAGCCAGGCACGTTTCGCAGCCTTCGGTTTCGGTTGCGATTGCCCAGCTTGAAGAGGCGCTGAACGAGCGGCTTTTCCGGCGTCAGGTCAGTCGCGGGCTGGAGCTGACGTCTGCAGGCACGCGCTTGCTAGCCCAGGCACGCGATATCATCGGCATGGCCATCGCCATGAACCAGAATGCAGATACCCCCCAAGGCTCGCTTCGCGGCAACCTGTCGCTTATCTGCTTTCAAGACCTGGGCCCCTACTACGCGCCACGCCTGCTATCGAGCTTTCGCAAGCAGTATCCCGATGTCGAGGTCACCCTGTTCGAGACAGACCTGGCAGGCGTGCACCGCCACCTGAGCGCCGGTAAAGCCGAGCTCGCGCTGACGTACGACATAGGCCTTGATCCTTTGCTGCCGCGCCAGGTGCTGGCTGAGCTGAAACCTTACGCGCTCATCGCCACAGACCACCGCCTGGCCCACCTGGCTGCGATACCGCTGCATGAACTGGCGCAGGAATGCCTGATTCTTGAGGACATCGCTCAAACGCGTGAGTATTTCCTTTCACTGTTTTGGGCGCATAACCTGCAACCGCGTAGCCAGCAATACACCCAGACCTTTGAAATGCAGCGGGGCCTGGTCGCGCATGGCTACGGCGTTGCCCTGTCTTGCACCCGGCCCTCCGGGGACCACTGCTATGACGGCACACCGTTGTTATGCCGGCCCTTGCTGGAAGCGGTATCCCCGCAAAAAGTGGTGTTGGCCCAATCAGGCATGATGCACCCATCGCCGGTAGCGGAGACGTTCAAGGGTTGGGTTGCTAAGGCGATAGCAGGCTCCGCTACAGACAACCCCGCCCACTGATCAAAACACCGACCAGCCAATCCGCGAACTCAGCAACTCCAGCGCCGCCATCCCGGCGAGGGAGTTGCCTGCCGCATTCAACTCCGGCGACCACACGCACACCGTGAATTGCCCCGGCACGATCGCCACAATCCCGCCCCCCACGCCACTCTTGCCAGGCAACCCCACCCGATAGGCGAAGTTCCCTGCTTCGTCATACAGCCCGCTCGTGGCCATGATCGAGTTCACCTGTTGCGTCTGGCGTCGGGTCAGAATCTGCTCACCGCTGTGCTTGCAGAACCCATCGTTGGCCAGAAAACAGAACGCCCGGGCCAGATCCAGGCAGTTCATTTGCAGCGCGCAGTAGCTGAAATAACTGCGCAGCACAGCCTCCACCTCGTTATGGAAGTTGCCAAAGGACTGCATCAGGTAAGCCATGGCTGCGTTGCGCGCGCGGAATTGATATTCAGAATCCGCAACACGGGCATCGATAGAGATGTGGGGGTTGCCCGAGAGCCGTCGGACGAAATCGCGCATCGACAACGTGGGTGCTGCAAAGCGCGACTGGTTGATATCACAGATCACCAACGCACCCGCATTGATAAAGGGGTTGCGCGGGCGACCGCGCTCGAACTCCAGCTGCACCAGCGAGTTGAACGGCTGCCCCGAGGGCTCATGGCCAAGCCGCTCCCAAATGGCTTCACCCGAGTGTCCAATCGCCTGAACCAGGCTGAACACCTTGGAAATACTCTGCACCGAAAATGGCACCAGGGCGTCGCCCGCGCAGTGATAGCTGCCGTCATTGCCATAGACTGCGATGCCCAACTGGTTCGCCGGCACATCGGCCAGCGCGGGAATGTAATCCGCCACTTTGCCCTTGCCGATCAAGGGACGTACTTCTTCAAGAATCTCGTTCAACAGCGTTTGCATGGAAGGCCCTGTATCAGTCCCCAGACGACGGCTAAGGGGTAGCCTTCTTGACGAAGGTCGAGCGGAAGAAATCACACACTCGGCAAGAAATGCCGCTCTACCCGGCAGCCCATGGCTCGATGCCATAACCTATGCTGTGGTTGCCTCGACGGTATAGAGAACGTGCAACCGCCAGGTGCAGTGGCCGCTAACCAAGGAATGGAGGACCAACGATGCCAGCTTGCCCCATACCCGCTGACGAAGTGCTTCGCCAGCGCACACTCGATGACATGAACCTGGTCGATACACCCGCCGAGCACTACCTCGATACCTTGGTACGGCTCACCCAGGACCTGGCCCATGTGGACACCGTGCTTATCAGCCTCATCGACCAGGACCGGCAGTGGTTCAAGGCGCGGATAGGGCTTGAGGCAAGTGAGACGACGCGCAGTGTTTCCTTCTGCGGCTACGCCATTCTCGGCGACGATACCTTGATGATCCCCGATGCCATGTGCGATACGCGATTCGTCGACAATCCGCTCGTGCTCAACGCGCCCTATATCCGCTTTTACGCCGGCCACCCCTTGCGCGCCGGCAACGGCAAAGCCATCGGTACGCTGTGCATGTTCGACCCCCAGCCACGCGTGCTCAGCGAGGCCCAACAAGCGAACTTCAGGGACCTGGCCACGCTCGCCGAGGGGTATCTGCAACTGCGCACCCTGGCACAGGTGAACCGCGACCTGCGCCTTGAAATGGATCGCGAGCAGCGTAAAGCCCTGCTCGACCCTTTGACACAACTCTGGAACCGCGGCGCGTTGTCGGCGTTTGAAGCACATGAACGGCGCTTGGCCGAGGTGAATGGCCTACAGTTGGGGGCGGTTTATGCCGATTTGGATCATTTCAAAGCCATCAACGACAAGTACGGCCATGGCGGTGGTGACAAGGTGCTGTGCGAAACTGCCCGCCGCCTGCGCGCTGCACTGCGCCCCGATGACCTGCTCGTGCGCCATGGGGGTGAGGAGTTCGTCGCGATTTTGCAGGTCAAGGACAGCGAAGAACTGCAGCGGATTGCTGAGCGCATTCGGGAACAGGTGGGTGCCGGGGCGATGCAGTTGCCCAGTGGTCAATTGAAGGTAAGCCTGAGCATAGGGTGCACCCTGTTTGCCAAAGGTGAAACGCTGGATGATGCACTGGAGCGCGCCGACAAGGGGCTCTATACCGCCAAACAGAACGGGCGTGATCGGGTTGTTTATGTAGCGCCGCCTTGTTGAGACGAGCACGCTCCGGGCTGTGTGGCGGTATGCTCGCCCTGTTTGTACCGGGCAACGACCAAGGCGAGCGCCAGCCACCGCTGTACTCACTTATTGGGCGTACTTCCTGGCCCCGGCCACACAGATCACAGCCCCCAGCGTCACCACCAGCATCAACCAGCTGACCTGCTCGTGCAGCAGCAACGCCGCCAGCCCAAGCCCCATGAACGGCTGAAACAGTTGCAGTTGCCCGACTGCCGCAATGCCACCCTGAACCAGCCCCCGGTACCAGAACACAAAGCCAATCAGCATGCTGAACAGCGAAACGTAGCCAAAGCTGAACCACGCCGGCGCACTTACCTTGGCAAATGCATCAGGTGCCGGAAAATTAACGACCGTCAGCAGCAGCATGAACGGCAACGCCACCAGCAATGCCCAACTGATCACCTGCCACCCGCCCAATGTGCGCGACAGCCGTGCCCCTTCTGCATACCCCAGGCCACACACCACCACCGCTGCCGTCATCAGCAGGTCGCCCACCAACGACCCTTCGCCGCCATTCATCAACGCATAGCCCGCGACCAGCCCGGCCCCCATGAACGAGAACAGCCAGAACAACGGCCGAGGCCGCTCACCGCCCCGCAAAACGGCAAATCCAGCGGTGCACAGCGGCAGCAGCCCGACAAAAACAATGGAATGGGCAGAGGTGACATGCTGGAGCGCCAGTGCCGTCAGCAACGGGAACCCGATGACAACGCCCAGCGCTGTTACCGCCAATGACGCCAAGTCACCCCGCTTCGGCCGAGGCTGTCGCAGCACGATCAAAAACAGCGCACCCAACAAGGCGGCAATGGTGGCCCTGGCACAGGTCAGAAACGTCGGTTCAAAGTCCGCCACGGCCACGCGGGTTGCCGGCAACGAGCCCGCAAAAATTGCGACGCCTATGAAGCCGTTGACCCACCCGCTTGTTGTTCTTTCCATCATTCATTCCTCTATAAGCCAGGCGTCAGTACATCACTGACGGGCTCACCCAGGCCATGTACAATCCAATACAGTTCAACCGAACTGTTATGCATATTAATCCAGCACAGTTGAGGGCGCGATGAAACGCAGCGGCACGCGAATTCGAACGGTCATGGCCGAGATCCAGTCCAGGATCGCCTCTCGCACCTACACACCCGGCGCAAGAATCCCATCCGTCCGCGCCATGGCCCAGGCCATGCAGATGTCAGTTTCTACCGTGCTTGAGGCCTATGAAAGGTTAATGGCCGAGGGTGTACTCAGCTCTCGCCCCGGCTCCGGCTTTTACGTCGCAGGGCCAGTGGCGCCATTGGCACTGACCGAACTTGGCCCCAAGCTGGACCGTGTCGTCGACCCGCTGTGGATCTCGCGCCAATCGCTTGAAACCTCCCTCGATGCGTTGAAACCCGGTTGCGGGTGGCTACCGCCTTCCTGGATGTACGAAGCGGGTGTGCGTAAAGCGCTTCGCATGGTTGCCCGTTCTGACGCGTCAAAACTGACGGAGTACGCTTCACCGCTTGGCTATCCACCGCTCCGGCAGTTCTTGTCGCGACGGCTGGCAGGCATCGGGGTCGAAGCCCCACCTGAACAGATCATGCTCACCGAGTCCGGCACCCACGCCATCGACCTGATTTGCCGTTTTCTGCTGGAACCAGGCGACACGGTGCTGGTGGACGACCCCTGCTATTTCAACTTTCACGCACTGCTGAAAGCACACCGGGTGAACGTTGTGGGCGTGCCCTACACGCCGACCGGCCCGGACATCGATGCATTCAGCGCTGCCCTGCTCGCGCATGCGCCCCGGTTGTACATTACAAATTCCGGCATCCACAACCCGACCGGGGCCACCCTGTCGCCGGTCACGGCACACAGGCTGCTGAAGCTGGCCGACACCTCCAACCTGGTGATTGTCGAGGATGACATTTTCGGCGACTTCGAACATACGCCCGCGCCGCGCCTGTCTGCGTTCGACGGCCTCTCACGTGTCATCCAGATCGGCAGCTTTTCCAAAACCATCTCCGCTTCAATCCGCTGCGGCTACATCGCTGCGCGCGGTGAATGGATCGAGGGCCTGGTCGACCTCAAGATTGCGACCACCTTCGGCGGTGGGCGACTGGCGGCGGACATCATCCACCACGCGATTACCGATAGCGGGTACCGAAAGCACATGGAGAGCGTGCGCCTTCGGTTGGCCGAGCAAATGGACAAAACGGTAGCGAGGCTTCAGGCGATTGGTATCAAGCCCTGGATCATTCCCCAGGCTGGCCTGTACGCCTGGTGCCAGCTGACGCAAGGCAAGGATGCCGCAACGCTGGCCAGGGCTTGTTTGAATGAAGGCGTGGTGCTGGCGCCCGGGAATGCCTTTAGCCAGTCCATGACTGCGGGGGATTTTCTGCGGTTCAACGTTGCGCAGTCGGGGGACGCCAGAATCTTCGAAGTGTTGAAACGGGCACTGGCTGCTTAGTAGCGCCTCACGGCCAAGGGCCTGGTCGAAGCCCGCCCGCAGGTCGGCACCTTGGTGCGGCCCAGCCATGACTGGCACATGCTCGACCCCGACGTGCTGCACTGGCTGATGCAGGCCACCCCGCAAAAAGACTTCTTCAACACCTTGTCCAGCGTACGCTGGGTCATCGAACCCGCCGCCGCCGCACTGGCCGCCACCAACGCCACCGCCAAGGATGTAGAGTCGATCGGCGAGGCCTACCAGCGCATGGAAGCCGTGCGCACCCATGAGGAGCGCCTGCAACCCGACCTGGACTTCCACGCCCGCATCGCCGACGCCACCCACAACGACCTGCTGGCCTACCTGTGCAACAGGTTGTCGATGGCCCTGCGCGAATCGGTGCGCTATTCCAACCAGCGGCCGAACTTCGACCAGCTCGCCCTTCCCCTCCACAAGGCGATTCTTACGGCTATCCAGAACGGCGACGCGCTCGGGGCGCGGCATGCATCGCTGGTACAGCTTGAAGATGCACGCGTGGCGTTGAGCAAGGTGTTGGGGCAAGACCCGACTAGCTGAAGCAACGCCACTGATGGCTGGCGCGGGTTACCCGGTACAAGGGGCGGAACCCGGCATGGCTTAAAACGCGGTTTTCCGCATTTGCGATCAGCGTGACCACAACCAGAAGACTTTTCTTTCTCCTGTTTTTCACAAGGCGTCAGCGACAATCGCGCCATCCCTACGTGATAGACCTTGCCCGCTTCGGCGGGCTTTCTTTTGCCTGCGATTTCTCTTTCGGCATGCCGTGAATGGCCCGAATGAAGAAGCCAGTAATCCCCCTTCCCTACAGCTCACCTCTCAGACGCCCCGCCATGGAGCATGCTCTCGCCTGTGTGGGAGCGGCCTTGCGTCGCGAAAGGACCGCAAAACGGTCCCCTGTTTTCCAACCCCGTTCAGCAAAGCCAAACTCAAGAAAAAATCAGAATCTTTGGCAAAACTGAAGATTTTTACTGCCCAGTGAAGAAAATCTCTACGCCAGCGGGAAAAATCAAAGAAAAGCAGTGCGAGCAGCCATCAAACCACCGCGCCTAGCTCAACCAGAGAACCCCGAAAGGCACTTACCGCCTTCAATCCCATATATCAAGGCTTCATCAGCGGCTCGATGCCAATCCATTTTTTCACCGGGTGATAACACAGCTGCAGCGGCGGAACCTCTACCTTGCGCCCCTGCACCTGCAGGCTGCCCGGGTGAATGGTCCACTTGGAATCGGCGTTCAGCTTGTCCGCCTGGGAGATCACAGAAGCCGAGCCGTAGCGCTTGTTGTTGGTGAGCCACTGAGTAAATTTTTTGTCAGTTTTATGTAAATTATTTTACATAATTCATTTCAAATAGTTCTCATTTGCGTTAACGTCCCGCCTCGATTTTAACCCTACCGATCGACAAGGACTGTTACGCAATGCTGCCATGCCCTCCTTTCTCCCGCGCCCTGCTCACCGTTGGATTGCTTGCCGCGGCCGCTGCCCAAGCCGAGGAACCCCTCGAGCTCGAGCCGCTTCCCGCCACAGAACTGCAAGCCTCCTTCGTCACCGCCACAGGGGGCGGTACGGATGTACGAGATGCGCCGGCCAGTGTCAGTGTCATCACGCGTGAAGAGATCGAACGCCAGCCTGTCTACGACCTCAACACCCTCCTACGCCGCATCCCTGGCGTGACAGGCGGTTACGGCCCGGTAGGCGAGCAGTCGAAGATCAAGCTACGAGGCCTTGACGACAAATACACCTTGATCTTGGTGGACGGGAAACGCATCGGTAGCTCCGCCGACACTAATTACCGCCGTGATCTGGGTCGCCAGGACATCAACTGGATCTCGCCGAACATGATTGAGCGGATCGAAATCGTGCGCGGGCCGATGTCTTCGCTGTATGGCTCAGACGCCATGGGTGGCGTCATCAATATCATTACCCGCAAGGTGTCCCGTGAGTGGAGTGGGTCGCTCAACGTAAACACCACGATGCCGGAAGACTCCGACCGTGGGCAGACCAACCAGACCAGCGTCAACTTTTCTGGCCCTGTCACGAACGCCATCGGCCTGCGCCTGGGCGCCAATGTCACGCGACGCGCTGCCGACGAGGCCGCGCCTCGCCTCGACGCAACGGGTGACTTCGTTTACAACGACGGCGCTGGCGGCGCCAAAGACCACAGCGTCAACGCTTTGCTCAATTGGCAAATCAATGACAACCATGAGTTGTCCTTTGAGGCCATTCACGGCGTGGAGCGTTCGTGGTCGTCAAAGAAAACGTTCGGTGATTGGGGGGATACCGTAGGTGAAGCGTTCGGCGCCGGACGCCTGACGCGCGACAGTTTCGTCGTATCTCACCATGGCGACTGGGGCTTTGGAACCTCGCGTATCGACGCTTACTTGAATAAATTCGATAATGACATCGGCGAGGGCAAGGCCAACTCGGAAGAAAAAATTGTCGAGGGCAGCCTTAATATCCCGTTCGAACTGTTGGTCAACCAGCGCCTGACCGTGGGCGGCCAGTGGAAACGAGAACAGCTGACCAACACTGACACGCTGGGCACGGTGCCCGTGGATTACCAAGGTGCAGCAGTGGGAGGGTCGGAGCTTGAAGGTGACTATTCCGCGCTGTTCGTCGAGGATGAATTGTTCCTGCTCGATAACCTGTCGCTGACACTGGGCAATCGCTTCGACCACAGCGATGAATACGGCAACCACAATAGCCCACGCGCTTATGTGGTCTATCACCCTCATCCTGACTGGACAGTGCGCGGTGGGGTGTCGCGCGGGTTCCGGGCCCCCAGCTTGAAAGAAGGCAGTGCGGGCGCAGCGACCAACTCTGGCGGTCGCGGCTGTACCTCTCTACGCCCGCTTGGCTACGTGACCGGTAGTTGCTGGATGGCAGGCAACCCAAACCTGCGCCCGGAAATCAGTACCAACAAGGAAATCGGCGTTTCATTCGACCACGACGGCTGGGAGGCCAGCCTCACGTACTTCCATACCGACTTCAAGGACAAGATTGAATATGCCCCTCTGGGGTATTTCCAGGGCCGCTGGTGGACCATGCTGGAGAATGCGGACAAAGCCCGCACCCGCGGCTGGGAAGGCAGCACCAAGGTGCCGTTGTGGGAAAATGCCAGCTGGCGCACCAACGCAACCTACATGCTCGAAAGCCGCAACCTGTCGACCGGCAAGGATCTGATCAGTTCGCCGAAGCTCTCGTTGTTCAGTGCAATCGATTGGCAGATCAGCGAGCGGATCGGTACCGAGCTTTCGGCCCAGCATGTGGGCAAGCAACGCGGACTAGGCACAGATTTCGTCAAGTCGTACACCACCTATGATCTGACCGCAAACTGGGCGGCCACCAACTGGTTAACCCTGAACGCCGGCGTGCAGAACTTGCTGGATGAAGACCCACGTGATGACTCGACCAGCTTTTACGTGCCCGGTCGGGCGTATTTTGTCGGGGTAACCACCTACTTTTAAGTTGAGCGAACCGCAACTGCGCTCAGCTGGATGTACAGTTGAGCGCGCCTGAACGTGTTTGCTGGCATGCAGGATGGGTGGGCCGGGATTCCCAGCAAAACCAGAAAGGCACTCGCCACCTTTAACCGCTGTTATCAGGGCTTCATCAGCGGCTCGATGCCGATCCATTTCTTCACCGGGTGATAACACAGCTGCAAGGGCGGAATTTCCACCTTTCGCCCCTGCACCTGCAATCTACCCATGTTGATCGTCCACTTGGAATCGGCGTTCAGCTTGTCCGTCTGGAAGATTATATAAGCCGAGCCGTAGCGCTTGTTGTTGGTGAGTTTGGGAATGCGCCGGTGTACTTCATCGCTGTTGATGTCGTACGGCGATGGCCTGGCAGCCCGCTCAGTCACAGACGGGAAGTCGTAGATATCGTTGAGGCCCACGTACACCTCGGGCCGCGCATTCAGGCGCGAGCCGTCTTCAAAGGTGATGTAGGCCTGACGGCTGTCGTACAGCACCGGGATTGGCGGTTCGCCACGCTTGGAATCGGTCGACGGGCGCTGGCGGTCCTTGTTGTAGGCGATCATCTGCACGAAGAATTCCGGGCGTGGGTATTCCTCGCCGGGGTATTGCACGTGCAGGCCTTGCTCGTAGCGCTTTTCGCCCCATTGGGCGGCGTGGTCGTAGAGGTAGGTTTCCAGGTAGAGGGTGGTTTCGCCTTTTGCACCTGGGACTTTGAACTGGAATTCGGAGTCGCAGAGGTCCGCGTAGGCGGCGCGTTCGCGTTTCCAGGGGAGACAGGCGGTTAGTGAGGCTGTAGCCAGCAGGAGCAGGAGGGAGGTGGCGCGCTTGAGGTTGGTCATGACCTGCCTTGGTCTGGGTGCGAGAGGGGCAGTTTCGGGGGATGGGGGGCGGAAGTCCATGGTGACTGTTTGACATCATCGGGACATGGCTGGATACAGGGACGGATCGGTGGTTTGCTTTTTGAGAGGTTTGGAGCGTTGGCCGAGTAGCGAACACGGCAGAATTCAATGGCAAACGCGGAGGAAGAATCAGAAAAAAGAACTTCCTTGTAAGGCATTTCCCAAAGATACTCCCTGCGCCTGCTTTTCGTTGCACACATAAATCTTGAGCCCTAGTCTCGACCCGTCGCTGCCAATTCAGCGACCGGTTTTGACAGGCCGTCGATTGTTGTCCGTGTGCATACGCTTATGGCGGCTGTACGTGCGGGCACCCTCGTGTGCGCCGAGTGCCAACAATCTCGGTCTGTCAACCCGCGTACAGCTGCCACCCTCCCGTTTGACAGCGAGGTGGATAGCAGCTCAACCATTGTTGGAGCGTGAGCATGCTGAAGATTGTCCCTGATCCACCCCATAAAACTCTCTGCCTTGAAGACACCTTGATCCAGGCAACGGAATACGCACTATGCGCTGCGACCGTTGTGCATCAGGCCATACTGCTGCAGCCCAAGTCGCCTGTGTCGATTCTGATGATGACCTCGATGCATGAACTGGAGACGCTGCGCGCTTTGCTTGAATCCGCGCTGGTTCAGCTACAGGTGCCCACCGAGCCCAGGACTTCGCACTGAGGCCTTACTGATTGTGTCGCCTGGGCATGGCCCATTATCGGCAAGCCAGGCCCCAACAGTGAACTGACCTATGTCACAGGCCTTACGCTTGTGAGCGGCTGTGGGGGATTGCTGGCTTTGACGTCAGCCCAGGTATTTGAGATTTCGGGGAGATTGAACAATGTCTACAGAAGAAGAAACCAAATTCACCGTTGGCAAAACTACCTTTTATCAAGGAGCGAACCAGACCCATCCCCTCTTCCGCATCGAAGCTGGCATCCCGTGCCAGAGCGCTCGCGAACAGGCTTCGGAGCTGATGGGTTATGCGCGGGATATGACCCTGGACGGTTTGATGGACGACAAGCCGCAGCTGATCTGGGCATCACACTACCTCTGCGCCATGGCGAAAGCACTTATGGATGATGCTGAGCTGGGGATGATGCGCTGAATTACGTTTTCCTTACCGGATGCCTTCAAAATCTAAATTGTCTCTGGTTTTGAAGGTGCTCCGACTCCCCTAACCCACTTTACGATGATCCACGATCAAACATCCTCCTTATCAGTCATCACATCACGCAACCAGAGTCAATAATCCACCGACCGCGCAACATGCCTTTCAACTCATCAACGCTTAGAGTTACATCCCGCTTGCGGTGTACTACTGCATGGCAGTTGGCACATAACGTCACAAGATCTGTCTCAGGATCAACGGCCTGTACTCCATCAAATTTTGAAATCGGTACCACGTGGTGTACGTGCACGAAGTTCTTCGCGTGCTCACCGTAAGCCCGCTCGAAATTAAATCCACATGCCTTACAGTCAAGCCCGTGTATAGCAATCGCCTGTGCTCGTAGATCCTTCCGTCGCTCGTAGCGCGTCCCGAAGTAAGTAGACTCGCTACCTTCATAATAAGACTTAAAGTCGTCCACCCTATCCGGCGCAGCCGAGTCAGAACTAAAATCCAGTAACTTCGCACGACTTAAAATAACGCCATAGTCAATTTGAGAAATAGGACGAACAGAGTTGCGCCAATAGTTTACTGGTCGATCACCAATTACAGTCTCAAGGTATTTTCGACCTACTTTGAAGGGTACAGGACTTTCGAATGGAGTGTAATTTTTTATCAACGCAAAAGAGGCACCATCATCATTCCTACGATCTGCGTAGATTTTACCAATACGAGCTTTTGCAAAATAATGCGGACCGGAGTAGGGCCGCTTAGAAGCATAAATTTTATCCCTAATACGTGCCTTGTAATAGATCGCTTGATCACCCTCCTCCAGCTTAGATCGATAGTTTTTTGGAAAGTGATATACCGCACCGGTTACGTCATCCCATTTAGATTTGTCGTTTTCCACAATGACAACAGGCATCTTAACCTCCTTCTCTGATGGTATCAGCTTATCAAAGAAAGGAAATTTCCTACAGGGCAAGTAGAAAAAACCAGTCAGATGCACTGGCGCTGATAAGCGCTCGCACGGTTCAGTAAGAAGTTACGTAAGTGGTCCATACCCCCGTAGATGATGAGGCGGTACGTCAGCGATGCACTCAAGGCACGGGCAGCAGAACTTCGTGATCCTCAGTTGAGGACGCCTGCGCCAGGCGTTCCAGTGCGTGGCGCAGCCACGCAAAAGGCTCTTGGCCGTTGGCCGTTGGCTTTGCCAGTTTCGACCAGGCTGTAAAGCTGCGCGCTGGCAGTGGTGCCTTTGGGCGTGTCGCTGAAGAGCCTGCTTGCTGTCGGGACGCATCATGGCGGGCTGGCTCCAGATAGAAATCGGGAGCGCAGCATTGGGAATCAGGTGAACACTTGGAATGTGGAGATTATGGATCCCTTACCCGCATTGCAGATCGATCAAGCATTGCATAATCTCATGTGCAAGCGCTTGAGCATCTAATCAAATGTCTCTTGGCTTCGTCAGCCCCAAACCATTGGTTTATCGTTGACCATGGGTCAAACGCTCTGCCATGCACCATCCGTGCAGAGCAACCAAAGTGCACCGTTGAGCATTAGTCTGCACTCAGTAGGACTGGCCTCGACCATGCTCGAATGGAAAAGTCGGAGAACAACCTAAGCTTTGTATAAAAGTTTGTAACGCTTTGACATCTAAGAAATAATTTCCGTCGATGGCGGGCACTCTACAAAATCTCAGATTTCGAGGGGCAGCGTTTGTGATTCTCGCGACTTCGCATAGAGCCTAGCAACTAGATCCCTAACGCCAGCCTGAAATCAGCTTCTACAAGTTTTTCCATTTTAATATTTTCTAACTTCGCAACTTCCAAATTAACTAACACATCACATACCACGGCAAACAAACCACTCTTATTTGCACACTCTTCAATTTTTGGCTTTGTCAAATAACTCGATGACGAGTGCGCCCCAACATTAGAGAGCTTTACGGCATCTGAGAAATCTGACAAAATTAATAGGTTTGAAAGCGTATTAAATCCGATCCCAGACACTTCAGAAACTTCGGTCATTAGATTCATATTCTTTTTTAGCAAGAGCAAAACCTGAGATATATCGAATACTAAATCGCCTCGGAATCCCCTTTTCACCTCCGCCGCGAACCCGGAATTGCTGAGCTTAATAAACCATGACTTCCTAACTCTATATAGCTTCCTAAAAGAAATTTCAAATATACATCGAATTGAACTAGCAATTATAGGCAAATAATCATCTTTATGCCTGGACTGATAAGCCTTGTCTATTGCATGGATCAAACTAGATATTATACCACCCGAAATCTGATACATAGACTCGGACTCAATTGTAAAAAGTGATTTATTTATAGCTCCACCAGAGACATTAGAAACCCGTTTGGCGAAGCGTAACGATAGTTCAGTAAACACCAAGCCGGTATGAGGATCTAAATACTGAAAACCTATGAGCTTCTCACAAGGCTCCAAAATTGACTGCAAAACACGCCCCGCCGAAGGCAGGTTATCAATTAATATTTCGACCGCGCCATGATCAATATCATCAGCCGAGCTATTTTTAACCTGATAGATATATTTCGAGAGATCAATTTGCTCAGAAGGCGTATAAAATGTTACGGGAATTTTTCTGTCTATTAAAATTGAGGCAGCTTTTTTTGGTTGTTCGCCCACCTTCAGGTCAGGAAACGCTCTACCAGTAGGCACTTTATTATTAGGGCTTTTTTTTGCAAGCTCTTTTTTAATTTCAGAACCGTTAGTCTGAATTAAATCATTAAGGAATTTTAAGCTTCTCGAAATACTCTTAGTTAACGGCCCATCAACAAAATTAGTACGATCCGAATTAAATTCAATATCAGGACTTTGACTACTTAAGTTAACCCTACCAATCATCTGAGGCAATGAACTACCTGAGCTGGTTTTCCTTAACAGCTCCGGATCGAAAAGCACAGTATTGTTAAATAAATTTCTGTTGAAATAAACCAACGGATAAAGAGCATCATCGTGAACTCGTTTATTTAAATCAGAAATAGATTTAGAGTTCTTGCCTCTTCCAAAATGGAATATTACAAGCTCTAGCTTTATTGAATAGTCTGTCCTACACATATCTTGCGGCAGACCATCTACCGTTCTTACTTCCTTGCCACCATGATAAAACTCAACGCGATTATGGTCTGAATCAAAAGACACGTAGAAAAGCTGGTCGCTCTCGCTCTCTTGCTTGTAACTTTTCAATTTTTTCGTCGAGCAGGCATGGACTTTATTTTCGAGCTCGAGCTTGATATCAAAAGTCTCATCAATAATAGCCGCAGCCAACTTCTCTGAAACCTTTGAATCTTCTAAGTCTTCAAGTAATTCTTCAATGAAAGATTTGTTTGAGCGAATAAGTATTGTGGTACCTTTCCCTTCCACAACCTCCGTTACAATTGGAATTCTAGTTCCCGACAGATCATCTTTCGCTACGAGGCTAGACTTTTTCAAAGAGAATGTGCTCTGAACACCTCCCTTATTAGTAATCCACTCAACCTCATCCCCGAATTTAAAGGCTGCTAGAAATCCTAGCCCTTTGGAGCCCTGAGTAATGCGGCCAATGCCATTCTGCTCAACTAAATGTCCGTACTTTTTTGAACTCCTGGAAATATGAAAAAGGCCTTCGATTTCTTCAAGGCCCATACCGTTCCCTCTATCGGAAACGGTAACTAAATTCTTTGAAGGCTCAACCCGAATTGTGACATCTGGTGAAAACGCATCATAAGCATTTTTAATTAATTCATTCAACGCAAACAACGATGATGGTATTTTTTGAGACAATTCTTCAATCAATCGCCCATCAAACCTTAAAGAAGCAGCCGTCATATGAAATTCCTTTCCACTTGAATAGCCATATTCAATTTTGCTAACTTTTAAAGACTACAATTTCCGCATTATCAACACTTGCTCTTCAGTCATGGTTTTAGAGCTGCTATTCCTATTCGCCATTCGCTTATATGGTATAGTGCGATCTATTTCAAAAACAAATTGGCAATGCCGAGCTTCCAGGAGCTCTCTGAGAATACTATTTAACGGAATCTTATTAGCTGATATGTGCCTGTTGCCAAGCGTCCAAATAAGGTAGCCGTCTTTTTTTATTCTATAAAGCATCCCATCTAACGAAGCATCAAGATCTTTTATGAACGAAGCCAATCGATCAGGGCCATTATTATTATATTGAGATAGGGAATCGATACTTCTTGAAAAACTTCTCGACATATCTCTTAACCGATCGATCCCCAAGATCGCATTTCTTTGCACGCCACCAAGACTCGCTCTGTCAATAGCGGACGCATTAGCCAATAATCCATTCGGCACCGTATTGCGAAGATCGGTTGTATCTATCCACATGAGCGGAAGGTAAGAGAACTGCCCATAGGGGACAGTGGTGGAATTATCACCATAGGGGGGAGAAGTAATCAACATATCATGCCTCGAAAAATCAGACTTTCGAGGAGCACTCTTGACATCGGAAATAGAGAGATCAACCGCACTTAAAAGACTGGACTTTGACAATAAACCCTTAGAGTCCAATAGCTTCATTTGTTCTTTTTTTAATCCAAAATTGCACTCGAGCTTACTTTTAAACAAGGTAAAACTACATCCAACTTGCTCCAGACCATCCTGGTCTTTCATATGAAGCTTGTATGTGGAAGTTCTCGAATTACAACTTCCTCTGACAGTATCACTAAAAGCAATCCAGAAAAATCTGCGGGCCCATTTGCTAGGCTCTGCCATTATCGAACGCCTAATCCTACTTAATTCAATCTGAATTCTGGGCAGAAACCATTTGTCAATTTTAGGGAAGCTTACATCCACTGTAATTAATCTGTCACTCTCTACGCGAGCATTAAGGTTGAAAATCTTCTCTTCCAATGAAGAAATGTAAAATGCATCTGACTTTGTCTCACAAGCGAGAATGGCAAGAGGATTTATATCTATCCCTTGAAAATCTAGACCCCTTACAATTGCTTCACCCAAAGTTGTCCCAGACCCTACAAAGGGATCAAAAAGAGACTTAATTTCGGGTTTATGCTTTAAAAAAATATCAATCAATTCGCCTTGCATTTCGGGAACCATCATCGCTGGATATTTTATAAACCCATGACAATGTGTTCTTTTAGCTCTGCGAGAGAACGACCAATACTCTTTATCGAGATCACGTAGCGAAGCTATTTGGTGTACTATTTTTTCATCTAAAGAAGATGACATACCAGGTCCCTTGCAGAATTCATTGCAGAGCGAAGAGTAGATTTTTCGGAGCTGCCGATGGCTCCAATCCAGGCTTTCGCACCTTATCCCTGCGCTAAGGGCATTCTAACATCATTCAAGAACTATATGGAGCGCCAAGCAGATTCTACGAATAGGGCAGGACACCATCGGCTCGCTACTAAATTCAACCTTCTCTACGCGGATCTCATTAAACCATTTAGGAAACCAACAGTTCGATAATGTGGATGCAAGGCTTCAGGATAAAGTTACGCGAGCAACAAAGCGGACTCCCTAAGGGCCAGCGATTTTCGAGAAAACAAAAAAAATCCAGCCATTTTTCAATGGCTGGATTTCTAGGGTTTTTTGGTCGGGACGGAGTGATTCGAACACTCGACCCCTTGCACCCCATGCAAGTGCGCTACCGGGCTGCGCTACGCCCCGACTACATTCTCGTAACCTCTGAGAACGATGAAGAATCTAACCTAACTCTCTGATAAATGAAAGCTTTTTCTCAAAAAATTTTCCACTCATCAGAAAAAGCCCAGCTCACTTCTTCAACACCACCAACACATCCTCCAATTCAACAATCATCTGCCGAATCAGCTGCTTGTACTGGCTCGATTCATCCTTAGCCTCATCACTGGAAAGCCGCAACCGCGCCCCGCCAATGGTGAAGCCCTGGTCATACAGCAGCGCACGAATCTGGCGGATCATCAGCACGTCCTGCCGCTGGTAATACCGCCGGTTCCCCCGCCGCTTCACAGGGTTAAGCTGGTCGAACTCCTGCTCCCAATACCGCAGCACGTGTGGCTTTACGGCACACAGCTCGCTCACTTCACCAATGGTGAAGTAGCGTTTGCCCGGAATGGGGGGCAGTTCGTCGTTATGGCTTGGTTCCAGCATAGGCCTCAACCCGGGCCTTCAACTTCTGCCCTGGACGAAAGGTGACGACGCGCCGTGCGGTAATCGGGATCTCTTCCCCTGTCTTGGGGTTGCGGCCCGGCCGCTGGCGTTTGTCGCGAAGGTCGAAGTTGCCGAAACCGGACAGCTTCACCTGCTCGTTCTCTTCAAGTGCGTGCCGAATTTCTTCGAAAAACAGCTCGACCAGCTCCTTGGCCTCACGCTTGTTAAGCCCCAGCTCCTCGTACAGCCTTTCGGCCATCTCAGCTTTCGTCAGAGCACCCATGCCGTTATTTCCTTAACGTGGTGTTCAACCTTTGTTCGAGCGAGGTGAGGATGTTTTGCAGGGTAGTGTTCACCTCATCGTCGTTAAGAGTGCGCGATGGATGCTGCCAGGTCAAGCCGACGGCAAGGCTTTTTCTATCAGGATCAATGCCTTTACCTTGGTAGACATCAAACAGCCTGAGGTCTGTGAGCCATTCGCCTGCATTGTCACGAATTAATTCAAGCACCGCGCTAGAAGCTACATCACGTCCTGCAATCAACGCCAGGTCACGACGGGTTTCCGGGAACTTGGACAGTTCGCTGAATTTCGGCAGGCGGCCTTCGACCACGTCGCCCAGCACCAGCTCGAACAGGAACACCGGGCGGTCCAGGCCCAAGGCTTTGGCAAGCTCCGGGTGGATGGCGCCGAGGTAGCCGACCAGTTTGCCGTCGCGTTCGATGGCGGCGGTTTGGCCTGGGTGCAGGGCGGGGTGTTTGCCGGCGCTGAAGGTGAAGTCGCTCAGGGCGCCGGAGTAGCCCAGCAGGGCTTCCACGTCAGCTTTAACGTCGAAGAAGTCGACGCCGTCGCGGCCGTTGGCCCAGCCTTCTGGCAGACGGCTACCGGTGATGACGCCGGCAATCATTGGCTGCTGTTGCAGGTCACCCAGCTGGCCGACGAAGCGCAGGCCGCTTTCGAACAGACGCACGCGGTCTTGCTGGCGGTTCAGGTTGTGCTGCAGCGCCTTGACCAGGCCCGGCCACAGGGACGCACGCATGGCGGCCATGTCGCTGGAGATGGGGTTGGCCAGCAGCAGCGGCTCTACGCCTGGGCTGAACAGTTCGAACAGTTTCGGGTCGATGAAGCTGTAGGTGATGGCTTCCTGGTAGCCGCGGGCAACCAGCAGGCGGCGCAGGGTTGGCAGGTCACCACGGGTTTCCGGCTTGCCTTGTGGGGCCAGGCGGGCTTGCGGGTAACGTACCGGCAGGTTGTTGTAACCGTACAGGCGGGCCAGCTCTTCGATCAGGTCGACTTCCAGACTGATGTCGAAGCGGTGACTTGGCACGGTGACAGTCCACTGCCCTTCCCCGCTCTTGGCCGTGGTCAGCTCCAGGGCGTTGAGCAGTTGCTCGACCTGGGCCGGGTCCATTTGCATGCCAAGCATCTGGGTGATGCGTTCGTCGCGCAGGGTGACCGGGGCCACTTGCGGCAGGTGCTGTTCGCTGACGGCTTCGACGATCGGGCCGGCTTCGCCGCCGACGATGTCCAGCAGCAGCTGGGTGGCGCGCTCCATGGCTTCGCGAGCCAGCTGCGAGTCGACGCCGCGCTCGTAGCGGTGCGAGGCATCGGTGTGCAGGCCGTAGGAACGGGCTTTACCGGCGACGGAAATCGGCTCGAAGAAGGCGCTTTCCAGGAACAGGTCGCGGGTTTTTTCGGTGTTTACACCGCTGTGCTCGCCACCCATGACGCCGGCGATGGCCAGGGCGCGGGTGTGGTCGGCGATGACCAGGGTATCGGCACGCAGGGCAACTTCCTGGCCGTCGAGCAGGACGAGTTTTTCGCCCTCTTCAGCCATGCGGACGCGGATGCCGCCGTTGATTTCTGCCAGGTCGAAGGCGTGCATCGGCTGGCCGAGTTCGAGCATCACGTAGTTGGTGATGTCGACGGCGGCGTCGATGCTGCGCACGTCGCTGCGGCGCAGGCGCTCGACCATCCACAGCGGGGTCGGCTTGCTGAGGTCGACGTTACGGATAACGCGGCCCAGGTAGCGTGGGCACGCGGCCGGGGCGCTGACTTCAACCGGGCGCACTTCGTCGTGGGCAGCCGGTACGGCTGGCACCACCGGGCGGGTGACCGGGGTGTCGTACAGGGCGCTGACGTCGCGGGCCAGGCCGGCGATGGACAGGCAGTCACCACGGTTCGGCGTAAGGCCGATTTCGATGCTGGCGTCGTCCAGGCTCAGGTAGGTGCGAATGTTTTCGCCAACCGGGGCGTCGGCTGCCAGTTCCAGCAGGCCGTCGTTTTCTTCGCTGATTTCCAGCTCGGCAGCCGAGCACAGCATGCCGAAGGACTCGACGCCGCGCAGCTTGGCTTTTTTGATCTTGAAGTCGCCAGACAGCTCGGCGCCGATCATGGCGAACGGAATCTTGATGCCTGGGCGGGCGTTAGGCGCGCCGCACACGACCTGGAAGGTTTCCTGGCCGTTGCTTACCTGGCACACGCGCAGCTTGTCGGCGTCCGGGTGTTGTTCGGTGGCGAGGATTTCGCCCACGACAATGCCGCTGAACTGGCCGGCAGCGGGGGTTACGCTGTCGACTTCGAGGCCGGCCATGGACAGGCGGGCGACCAGTTCGTCACGGGAGACTTGCGGGTTTACCCAACCGCGCAGCCACTGTTCACTGAATTTCATGCTGTTCTCCTGAAAGTTGCGTCGGGCATTGACCTAGCGGAATTGCGCGAGGAAGCGCAGGTCGTTATCGAAGAACAGACGCAAATCGTTGACGCCATAGCGCAGCATGGCCAGGCGCTCGGCGCCCATGCCGAAGGCGAAGCCCTGGAACTCTTCCGGGTCGATGCCAGACATGCGCAGCACGTTCGGGTGCACCATGCCGCAGCCCATCACTTCGAGCCAGCCGGTTTGCTTGCACACGCGGCAGCCATTGCCGGAACACATCACGCACTGGATGTCGACTTCAGCGGACGGCTCGGTGAACGGGAAGAACGATGGGCGGAAACGTACCGCCAGTTCTTTTTCGAAGAACACGCGCAGGAATTCTTCGATGGTGCCCTTGAGGTCGGCGAAGTTGATATCGCGATCGATCAGCAGGCCTTCGACCTGGTGGAACATCGGCGAGTGGGTGATATCCGAGTCGCAGCGGTATACGCGGCCCGGGCACACAATGCGGATCGGCGGCTGGGTGGACTCCATGGTCCGCACCTGCACCGGCGAGGTGTGGGTGCGCAGCAGCATGTTGGCATTGAAGTAGAAGGTGTCGTGCATCGCCCGGGCCGGGTGGTGGCCGGGGATGTTGAGCGCTTCGAAGTTGTGGTAGTCGTCTTCCACCTCTGGGCCTTCGGCAATGCCGTAGCCGATGTGGGTGAAGAACTGCTCGATGCGCTCGAGTGTACGGGTGATCGGGTGCAGGCCACCGGTGGCCTGGCCACGGCCTGGCAGGGTGACGTCAATGCACTCGGCAGCCAGGCGAGCGCTGAGCTCTGCCTCTTCAAAGGCGGCCTTGCGGGCATTGAGCACAACGGTGACGCGCTCTTTGGCGTCGTTGATCAGCGCGCCGACTTTCGGACGCTCTTCGGCTGGCAGGTTGCCCAGGGTCTTCATCACCTGGGTCAGCTCGCCCTTCTTGCCGAGATAATTTACCCGGATCTGTTCCAGGGCATTGATGTCTTCAGCGCGCTCCACGGCCTCCAGGGCTTGAGAGACCAGCGCATCCAGGTTTTCCATGTACAGACTCCAGATACGAAAATAGGGGAAGAGCTTTGAAGGCTCTTCCCCTATCGATGACGTTCAATGCCCGACGGCGCTAGCGCCGCCGGGTGATTGCCTCGGGTACTTAAGCCAGAACGGCTTTAGCTTTCTCGACAATCGCAGCAAACGCCGCTTTTTCGTTCACTGCCAGATCGGCCAGAACCTTACGGTCGATTTCGATCGAAGCCTTTTTCAGGCCAGCAATCAGACGGCTGTAGGACAGACCGTTGGTGCGGGCACCGGCGTTGATACGAGCGATCCACAGTGCGCGGAACTGACGCTTCTTCTGACGACGGTCACGGTAGGCATATTGACCAGCCTTGATGACAGCCTGCTTGGCAACGCGGAATACGCGCGAGCGTGCACCGTAGTAGCCTTTAGCCAGTTTCAGAATTTTCTTGTGACGCTTACGAGCGATGACGCCACGCTTAACACGAGCCATGAGTAACTTCCTCTATCTAAACCAGAATTAACGTACGCGCAGCATGCGCTCGACTTTTGCCACGTCAGACGGGTGCAGCAGGCTGGCACCGCGCAGTTGACGCTTACGCTTGGTCGACATTTTGGTCAGGATGTGGCTCTTGAAAGCGTGCTTGTGCTTGAAGCCGGAAGCGGTCTTCAGGAAGCGCTTCGCAGCACCGCTCTTGGTTTTCATTTTTGGCATGTTGGAACTCCGCATTCGATAAAAATTACACAATAATCATCAGGCCTGCCGTGCCCGGGAGATTACTTCTTCTTTTTGGGGGCGATGACCATCATAAGCTGGCGTCCTTCCATCTTAGGATGCTGCTCAACGGCGCCGTATTCGGCGAGGTCGGCTTCGACCCGCTTCAACAGCTCCATGCCCAGCTCCTGGTGGGCCATCTCACGGCCGCGGAATCTCAGAGAGATCTTGGCCTTGTCCCCATCGGTAAGGAAACGTACCAGGTTGCGTAGTTTTACCTGGTAATCCCCTTCTTCCGTCCCTGGACGAAACTTGATTTCTTTGATCTGGATCTGCTTCTGGTTTTTCTTGGCTTCGTTGGCCTGCTTCTTCTTCTCGAAGAGGTGCTTGCCGTAGTCCATCACCTTGCAGACGGGCGGTTGCGCGTCTGCAGAGATTTCCACCAGATCCAGCTTCGCTTCATCAGCGATACGAAGCGCTTCATCAATCGAGACGATGCCAATCTGCTCGCCGTCAGCGCCAATTAACCGAACCTCGCGTGCCGAGATATTCTCGTTGATCGGGGCTTTCGGTGCAGTTCGTTTATCGTTTCTCATTTCACGCTTAATAGTCATTACTCCGATTCTAGGCGACCGCGCTGGGCAACAGCGCTGTTGAGCAGCTGCGTGAATTCAGCCACCGGCATGGAGCCGAGGTCTTTGCCTTCACGGGTGCGTACGGCGACGGTCTGCGTTTCGACTTCGCGATCCCCTATAACCAAAAGGTACGGGACCTTGAGCAAAGTATGCTCGCGGATTTTAAAGCCGATCTTCTCATTTCTCAAGTCCGACTTGGCACGGAAACCGCTACCGTTCAGGGTATTTTCTACCTCGAGGGCAAAATCGGCCTGTTTGTCGGTGATATTCATGATCACAGCCTGGGTTGGCGCCAGCCAGGCCGGGAACACGCCAGCATAGTGCTCGATCAGCATGCCGATGAAGCGCTCGAACGAACCAAGGATGGCGCGGTGCAGCATGACCGGGCGTACTCGGCTGTTATCTTCGGCGATATAGCTGGCATCCAGGCGCTCTGGCAGGTTCGGGTCGTACTGCAGGGTACCGCACTGCCAGTTACGGCCGAGGCAGTCGCGCAGGGTGAACTCGATTTTCGGGCCGTAGAAGGCGCCTTCGCCTGGCTGGTATTCCCACTCCAGGCCGGATTCGTTCAGGGCGTCGGCCAGTGCACCTTCAGCACGGTCCCACAGCTCTTCGGAGCCCACACGCTTGGCCGGGCGGGTCGACAGCTTCATGGCGATGTCGGTGAAGCCGAAGTCCTTGTACACGTCCAGGGTCAGCTTGATGAAGTCGGCGGCCTCTTTCTTCACCTGTTCTTCGGTGCAGAAGATGTGCGCGTCGTCTTGCACGAAGCCACGCACGCGCATGATGCCGTGCAGGGCGCCGGACGGCTCGTTACGGTGGCAGGCACCGAACTCGGCCAGGCGCAGCGGCAGGTCGCGGTAGCTCTTCAGGCCCTGGTTGAACACCTGCACGTGGCACGGGCAGTTCATCGGCTTTACCGCGTAGTCACGGCTTTCCGACGAAGTGGTGAACATGTTCTCGGCGTAGTTGGACCAGTGGCCGGAACGCTCCCAGAGGATGCGGTCGACAACCTGCGGGGTCTTGATTTCCTGGTAGCCGTTGACGCGCTGAACCTGGCGCATGTACTGCTCAAGCACCTGGTACACGGTCCAGCCGTTGGCGTGCCAGAACACCATACCCGGGGCTTCTTCCTGCAGGTGGAAGAGGTCGAGCTGCTTGCCGATCTTACGGTGGTCGCGTTTTTCGGCTTCTTCGATGCGCTGGATGTAGGCCGCCAGCTGCTTCTTGTCGGCCCAGGCGGTGCCGTACACGCGTTGCAGCTGCTCGTTCTTGGCATCGCCGCGCCAGTAGGCGCCGGACAGCTTGGTCAGCTTGAATGCCTTGAGGAAGCGGGTGTTCGGCACGTGCGGACCGCGGCACATGTCGACGTATTCTTCGTGGTAGTACAGGCCCATGGCCTGTTCGTCCGGCATGTCTTCGACCAGGCGCAGCTTGTAGTCTTCGCCACGGGCGGTGAACACGTCGATGACTTCGGCACGCGGGGTCACTTTCTTGACCACGTCGTAGTCTTTGTCGATCAGCTCCATCATGCGCTTTTCGATGGCGGCCATGTCTTCTGGGGTGAAGGGGCGCTCGTAGGCGATGTCGTAGTAGAAGCCTTCATCGATGACCGGGCCGATCACCATCTTGGCGGTCGGGTACAGCTGCTTCACGGCGTGGCCAACCAGGTGGGCACACGAGTGACGAATGATCTCCAGTCCCTCTGCATCTTTAGGGGTGATGATCTGCAGGGTGGCGTCGTGGCTGATCAGGTCGCAGGCGTCGACCAGCTTGCCGTCGACCTTGCCGGCCACGGTGGCCTTGGCCAGGCCGGCGCCGATGGACGCGGCGACTTCGGCTACGGATACGGCGTGATCAAACGAACGTTGACTGCCATCGGGAAGAGTAATAACGGGCATGGCGCCTCCTCTCCTAGTGGTGACCCCTACCAAAGGTCACGTGGGTTGGGATGAGCCAGTACAAGATCCGACCTGCCCTCCTTTACAGGAAGCCTGCCTCACAGTGGCAGAAGCCTTTCGGCTTGCGAGGGACGAACCAGAGTGACTGGAAAGAAAAAAGATAGCTGCAAGCTGAAAGTTGTCAGCTGCAAGCCGGGCATGCTAGCACGCGGGTTGCACGCCAGGCAGAAATATTTGGAAATTACGGACGTCGGCTGAACTAACGCGGAAAAATTCCTATCAGACCTTGGGAAGCAACCTACTCTTGATGAGACCTTAACCCAAGGAGTAACTGGTTATGCGAGTTCCGTCTCTTCTGGCCCTGGCGGCCGCTGGGGCCCTGCTGCTGCCGATGGCGGCGAACGCTGGCAACTTCCCACCAGGCAAGGAAGCTGGCTACATGGCCCAGTGCACGCAAGTGGCCAGCGGCCAGGGCGTTGACGCCGCGACCGCGAAAAAACACTGCGACTGCGGCGCCCAGGCCATCAAAAAGAATTTCACCGACGCGGAGATTGCCGACCTGGACAGCAACGACGGGGTGGACGCCAAGCTGATGCAGAAGGCCCAGACGGTCGTTCAGCAGGCGTGCAAGCCTAAGAGCTGAAACCTTAAAGCCAGGATCAGCCAGCCATTCTTTGAGCTGGATCAATATCCTGCGAAGGTAAAAGGCGCTAGATGCGCAGAATTAGACTATGATGTGTCCCGTGCTCCGTAGCCTCGGCCGCATTGCACCACTGAAAAAACTAAATGTTCTGGAGATTCACCCATGTCCAATCGCCAACAAGGCACCGTCAAATGGTTCAATGATGAGAAAGGCTACGGCTTCATCACCCCAGCAGGCGGCGGCGACGACCTGTTCGTTCACTTCAAAGCCATCGAATCTGACGGCTTCAAGAGCCTGAAAGAAGGCCAGACTGTTTCCTTCGTCGCCGAGCGCGGCCAGAAGGGCATGCAGGCTGCACAGGTTCGTCCGGAGTAATTCGGATAGCTGTAAAAAAACCCGCCCTTGTGGCGGGTTTTTTTATGGGTGTTGCACCCGCCTGTACAGGCTTTGCATCAACCGCAGTTAACGCGGGTGACCTTGCCTTGCTCGTCTACATTCAGGTTCAGGCGCTCGGAGCGGTACTCCAGGGTGACCACGTCGTGCGGCTTGAGAATACGTGCCATCTGCGAGCCACTGGCCTTGCGCGCCTGCTCCAGCAGCTCGGCACTGCCTTGCTTGCCAATGGCGAAATCGGCACCGCTGGCCTCGCAACGGCCATCATTGCCAGCCGCTGCGGCTGGTGCACCGCCACCACCTGAGTTACCGCCAGTGCTGCAACCAGCCAGGACAGCAGCCACCGCCAGGGTTGCCAACATTGCACGGGTACGGAACATGAAGCCTCCTAAATCGATCTGGGAACTGTCTGTTCCGACAGCTCCACCAAGAATTCGTTGCAAAACCGCGCAAGTCTGCCTGAACCAGGCGCCCTGAGCGAAAGGCAATCGTGACCGAATTTTACCAGTCAGCCGACGAGGCGCTTGGTTTGCGCTGCAAAGTCATGATTTACTTTAGGAAGTGAAGGCACAGTGCCTCCCCGAATACCAGGATCCGGTATTCGCCCCTCCGCCCCGGGCCCAAGCGAGAGCCTTTCATGAGCAGCCACAGCATCGATGCCGATATCAAGGTCAAATGGGCCGAAGGCCAAAGCGCGTACAGCCCTGGCACGCCGGAAGAGTTGCTGCTGATTGCTATCGACCTGCTGGTGCGCGACAACGGCGCCGAGGCGGCACGCAGCTTCATCGACCAGGTGTTCGAGCGCTACGCGCCGCACGCGGCTATTCCAATCGCGCCAAACGGGCGCTAAGCAGGTCGAACAGCCCCTGGGCATCGCCCTGCTCCACCCACATCACATTGGCGGGCTGCTTAAGCACGCCGTACCAGTCGGCAAGGGTCTGGCCGAAGGTCGGGCCTTCGCGGCTGTCGATGCTCATGTGGATGCGCCGGCCGCTGAACAACTCGGGTTTTAGCAAGTAAGCGATGACGCTGGCGTCATGCACCGGACCACCGGGCATACCGTACAGGTCCATGTCGTGGGTGATGTAGGCGTTGAGGATATCCACCACCCGTTTACTGGCCTGATTGTTCACTGCGGCCAGTTGCTTTAAGCGAGCATCGCTGGTCAGCAGCTTGTGGGTGACGTCCAGCGGCAGGTAGGTGAGCTGTACACCACTGGCCAGCACCACCTGGGCTGCATGCGGGTCGGCGTAGAGGTTGAATTCCGCTGCCGGGGTGATGTTGCCGCCGTTGAAATGGGCGCCGCCCATGACCACCACTTCCTTGATACCTTTGGCGATTTCCGGGCGCTGGACCAATGCCAGGGCCAGGTTGGTCTGTGGGCCCAGCATGGCCACGGTGATGCTGTGCGGTTTGGCGGCGCCGAGGGTGTCGACCAGATATTGCACGGCGTTGCCTTGGGCCAGAGGCTTCTTCGGTTCGTGTACGGGGACGCCGGTCAGGCCTTCTTCGCCGTGGACGTCGGCGGCGTAGATGGGCGTGCGTACCAGCGGGCGGGCGGCACCGGCATAGACGGGGATGTCTTCACGGCCGGCCCATTCACGGGCCAGGCGGGCGTTGCGCGAGGTTTTGTCCAGGCGCACGTTGCCGGCCACGGTGGTGATGGCGCGGATGTTGAGTTCGTCGGGCGAGGCCATGGCCAGGAACAGCGCGACCACGTCGTCGGCGCCGGGGTCGGTGTCGATGATCAGGTCGATCGGGGCAGCCTGGAGGGTGGTGGCGGTGGCCATGAGGGCAAGTCCTTGTAGCAGGGGTTTGAGCATGGGGTGGCACTCCTGTTGCCTGAGTAGTGATTTCCGGGGCTGCTTTGCAGCCCAATCGCCGGCAAGCCAGCTCCCACAGGTATGGACTGCCCCCCAAAAGTTGGACAGTTTTAGCCAGTGGTCTGAGTCCTGTAGCTCACAGGGCTCAGGCCATTGAGTTTCAGCCTGATGCGGTCATGGTTGTAGTAGTGAATGTACTCATCCAGTCCCGCTTTTAGTTCCTCGACACTCTCAAAGCGATTCAGGTAGAAAAACTCCGACTTGAGCGTGCCGAAGAAGCTTTCCATCGCCGCATTATCCAGGCAATTGCCTTTGCGGGACATGCTCTGCTTCACACCTCGTGCGGCAAGTTTGTGACGGTATTGAGCCTGCTGATAATGCCACCCTTGATCCGAGTGGATGACTAGCTTGGGCTTTTCGCCCAGA